>QMZT01000001.1 GCA_003663325.1 Candidatus Aenigmatarchaeota archaeon
AGCATGGGCAAAAGATATTTGCTTTACACTCTTGACACATCTCATGGAAGGTTTAGTCTGTATCCTGGATTGGCACACAACCTGATTGATTTTGATAATTTTCTACACAATAGCCACGCCCTTATAAAATATCATCGCAATCAAACTATGCTAATGAGTGAGCAGGAAATTAAAGAGAGGGGTGTGTTTTTTAGTAGGGAGTATAAATTGAGCTTGTATCCTTTGTTATTGAGACGTATTGTAGAAGCTATGGCATAATAGATTACAAAATGATTAAGGCATGGTGATGGTTATGGATTTCTTCTTTGGCTTTAATGATTTCTCAACAGAGCTTACAAGCTTGGATGTTAGGAAGAAAAGGGAGTTTGATAGGATGTGGAGGGTTAGAGGCGGCGGAAGCATTGTTGCGAAGCCTGTTATATGGGACACCATGCTTGTGTTTGCTGATATGGATAACCATGTTTATGGCGTCGATATAAGAAACGGCAGGATAAAATGGGTATTTACAGCCGGTAACTTATTCTTTGATTCCAATCCTGCGGTTTTGGAAGATGGCAGGGTTTTTATAGGGTGTTACGATGGTTATATTTATTGTATAAATGCAAAAAATGGAGAAGAATTATGGCGTTATAAGACCAATGGTGAGATAGGTTGTGGTGTTTATGCAAACAACGATATGGTACTTGCTTGCTCAAGGGACGGAAACCTTTACGCACTAACTACGTATGGAAAGCTTTTGTGGAAATTTAAAACAGGTTCCAGTTTATACTGTACACCAGGATTTTATAAAGATAGGATATTTATTGGCTCGTTTGATGGGAATCTTTACTGCTTGAACAAAGAGGGTAAGGAGTTATGGAGATTTAAAACGGGAGCAGAGATATTGGCAACTGATACTATAACCATAGCTGGCGATGTAGTTTATTTTGCATCTATGGATAATTTTTTGTATGCAGTCGGCACAGATGGAAAAGAATTATGGCGCTTCAAAACAGGAAAGTATGGTAATTCGAGCGTCCCACTTTATTACAATGGCATACTATATTATGGGGCTAGGGATGGTATATTTTATGCTATTGATGCAAGCAATGGCAATGAGATTTGGAGATTTTTGCCACAAGGTAAGGGGGTAATAGACAAAAGACCACTTATTTATGGCGATAGAATTTATATTGGTTCAGAAGATGGAAATGTTTATTGTTTAGATATGAATGGAAGAGAGATATGGCGCTTTAAAACAGGTGGTGCTGTTTTTACCTCTGTTATAACTTCCCATAATATGCTTTTCTTTGGTTCATTTGATTGCCATCTTTACGCAATAACGTTAGATGGAAAAGAGGTGTGGAGGATTCAAACATTAAACAAGACACCAGGCTTTGTTCCGCCAGCCTATGAGGCATGGGAAACAGAAATAAAAACGGATACGCATGGAGAAGAAGTGGAAGAAGGTAAAGAAGATAGATATTTAAGAAGCTTAGCCGTGCATGAATTTGATAGCTATAAGGCAAAATCAGAATATGCTATGAAGAGCGAGTATACAAGCAAGAGCGAATATAAATAGTTTTAAACTCTAGCTGCACTTCTTTCTTTAACTTCGTAGCAAAGATTTTCGTAGCAACCGAGATCCTTTATCTCATCTATTCCGAAAATTGGTAAGCCAGCCATCACCTTTCTTTTTGTCCTTTTTATTATAATAAATGAAGGGACATCGAATTTTTCTTTAAAAGTTCTCATCTGCTGTATCTTATTTTTTATAAGGCTCATGTTTTGCGATGTTGTTGAGATCATGATCTCATCCTTTTTCAATAACATATTAAAAGGCGTCCTTTTAACAAACGAAAAAGCCATATCAAAATTCCCAAGCACATACTCAACGAGTCTTTCAAATGGGCATGTCGCTTCTATGTCTCTAACCTTGTAATCCTTTTCTAAATCTATACCGCACGCTATGCTATCATTTAGCAATTCTTCAACTCTACATGCCATTTCTAAAGAGATAACATTACCATCTCTACATTTTCTTGCCGTTTTAATAGAAATACCAGCAGCCTGCGCAAGATAATGTAAAGAATATTTAGAAAGAGCCTTGTTAATCTTTTTGCTGTCTACTTTAACACGTAACCCGCCTCTTGTTGCTTTAATGAAGGGCTTTATACCTGCAATGTAATTTTTGAACGTTGTATTGGTTATTGAAGGTATACCAAACCTCTCATATACCGCAAAATCATGCAAATTCTCTTTTCGTGTTCTTTTACCTATTATTATCGGTGTCGCAGACATATATTTCGCTATAATCTTAAGATTTCTGGCCTCATTTTCTGTTAACGAATCTATGTTAAGTAACACCTTGAGCAGAAACATATCCCTACCTTTTTTTGCAATAATATCAAAACACCCATTATTGGTAAATGTATTAAAACCTTTGGCCTCAAGAAAACCTTTCAACATCTCTATCTCACTAATCCTTTTCTTCATAATTAACTTCATCAAAAAAGGTTTTAAAATATTTACTTGTAATTATATATCGTGGGCTCGTAGCTCAGCTTGGAAGCACCCTCTAGAAAGAGGGTCTGAGTAATTAGAGCGTCGGTCTTATATGGCCACCAAGCTGTAGGAAAGCCGGAGGTCGAGGGTTCAAATCCCTCCGAGCCCATTACTTTAACATGTTCATATCTATGTTAAAATATTCCCAGAGGAATTTCTCTAAGCCATCATCCTTTAAAATTTTTTCTATCTCGTAATTCACTATAATCTTAACGCCATTCTCAAAACTTGCTGCAATATAAGATGGTATGCCATCACTTGCTAATTCATTTTTTTCACGTGAAATAAAATTCTTAAGAATATCTTCAGCTCTTATAAATTCTCTTTCTGATTCAGAAAACCAAAATATACCATCAACATACACCCTGTCATTAATGTATTTTTTCAAAAATTGATTCACGTGAAATTTTGAAAAAATATTTGGACCTCTCATTTTCCTGATTTTTGGCAAGCTGGATATGTTACACTCTATGAGAATATATGAATAGTTATTATTGCTATACACATCAGTCCCTATAACACCAAACCCTTCCTTTGAAAGTAAATTATCAATCCTTTTTGCACATTTTCTAAGTTGTGGCCATAGTATATCATCAACTACTTCTGGTCTATCAAACTTTAAAACAAAAATACTTGTACCCCTTTCTTTCACAATGCCTCTTATATCTACTTTATAATCATACTTTTTAAAGAAAAATTCTATAGAGGGATTTTTCAAAAAATTCTTGCACGCGTTCACAAACTTTATAAAATTTTTACCAGAAACAACAGCAGCTACATTTCTCTTCGGATCTGTAGGATCTATTACAACTAGCGGCTGATTTTTAAAATAATTTTTATCAACACAACAATGTTTCTTTATATCTATAAACACATCACCAGGGAACCAATTAGCTGCATGCTTAACAAGTGCTTTAAAACTACCATAGTATATAATTAAGAGCTCGCATAGATATCCAGAAAATCCCAATGTTTTTGCATCAGAGCCATATATTCCCAGAGATTTTGTAAATTGCTTTAAAAGCCTCACATCATTACTCATCTCTGGCTTTAGATTGTCTTTTATATACTTATTATGAAATGGTGTTCTATCAACTGAAGATATTATATCGCTTGCACTCCTTACCTTATAACATGGAACAATATCTATTGTGAAACCATTTACATTTGCCTTAACATATGGATGTTCAGCATACGCTATTTCATAACGCCCGTTCAACAATTTTACAATCCTTTTTCCGATATCAATGCCCATCTCTTCCAGCTTTTTCCTTTCATAGGATATAGGAAAAAGTATAAATAAATCGAATTCTTTTTTGTCCCTAAGCCAGGTATCCCTTATAAAAGAGCCTGCTATTGTGTATTCAAGATCCAATGGCTTAATCACAAGCTCAGTAGATTTTATAACTTCATCTATTATCCTTCTCATTTCCTCCCGCTCTTCCTTCGTTGGGGTTATCTCTTTTACCACTTTCTTGAGAACATAATCCATATCCATATTTAATTTTAATCTTTAACATAATTAAAAGATATTAACAGGTACAAATAACTGATATCATGGTTGGGCCAGGGTTTGATATCCTAAAGGAGTTAGAGGATAAAATAGTGATAGTAGAAGGAAAAAAAGATAAAGACAGGTTGAAAAGTTTTGGAATAAAAAATGTATTTGCAATAAATGGCAAACCGCTTTATGTCGTGGCAAAAATGGTATCAGAAATGAACAGGGATATAGTAATTCTTACAGATTTCGATAAGGAGGGAAGGTTAATAAATTCAAAATTAACCCATTTATTTAATAAATATAAAAAACAACCTAATAAAAGGTTGAGAAACATGTTTATGAGCTTGGGAAAAAATAGAATAGAAGATTTAAAGGAGGTTGATGTTCATGTCAAAATTGGCTCCAACTTCAATAAAGTATATAATAAGGGCAAGTATAAATGCAAAAGGTGTTATAGAAAAACCAGACGTTATAGGGGCAATTTTTGGTCAGACTGAAGGTTTGCTCGGTGCTGATCTTGATTTAAGGGAATTACAAAGAACTGGTAGAATAGGGAGAATAGACGTAAATATAAAATCTGAAAAAGGCGAGTCCTATGGTGAGATAATAATACCTTCAGCTCTCGATTCTGCAGAAACCGCACTGATAGCTGCTACATTGGAAACTATAGAAAGGGTAGGACCATGTAATGCAAAGATAACCTTGAAATCTGTAGAGGATACGAGAGAGATTAAAAGGAGGTATGTTATAGAAAAGGCAAAGCAAATATTGAAGGATTTGTTAGAAAAGGGAATGCCAGACACAGCAAGAATATCAGAGGAGCTAAAAGAATCTATAAGAGAGGGGGAGATAACAAGCTATCAAGGGCTACCATGTGGGCCGGATGTTCTAGATTCGGATGAAATAATAGTTGTTGAGGGGAGAGCGGATGTTATAAACCTTTTAAGATACGGAATAAAAAATGCTATAGCAATGGAAGGTAGCTCTGTACCGAAGCCAATAATTGAGCTATCAAAAGAAAAGATAGTTACGGCCTTTTTTGATGGGGATAGGGGAGGAAGTTTAAATCTGAAAAGCTTAATGAATGTAGCAGATGTTGATTATGTTGCATTAGCACCAGAAGGTAAAGAGGTGGAGGAGCTTACAAAGAAGGAGATATTTAAAGCGCTTAGAGACAGGGTATCTGCTGAGCAATTCAAATCGGAGAAGGAGAGAGTTGCGAACAATGTTACAAAAAGAGGTAAAAGAGTAGTGAAGAGAAGGCATGTAAAGCTTACAGAGGAACAAAGAAACTTGTTCAAAAAAACACTGGATGAATTGATGGGTACAAGGGCTGCATGCATATTCGACCCAGAATACAACCTTCTAGGAAAGGTTCCTATAAAAGAACTTTCAACCGTCTTGATGACACTAGAAAATCCCTTTGCTGTTGTGCTTGATGGGAAGGTAGATTACAAGCTTAATTGGATAGCAAAGAAAAAAGGGATAAAGTACCTTATAGGAACAAGTAAAGAGGATATAATAACAACCGTAAATATAATTACGCGAGATGAGATTGAAGGGAGGGATCAGAAATGATAGAACTGCTTAAAAGGTTGGTTAATGCATGCTCTGTATCGGGTTATGAGAATGAGGTTCGCGAGTTGATTATAGAAGAGATAAGCAACAATGTAGATGAAATAAAAATTGATAAGATTGGCAATTTGATAGCAAGAAAAGGTCACGGGAAGCCAAAGGTAATGATCGCTGCGCATATGGATAGTATCGGGCTTATGGTAAAATATATTGATGATAAGGGGTTTATTAGGTTCGAGCCTGTTGGAGGTGTTGATAAACGCATAGTGTTAGGTAAGGTTGTTAACATATATACTTGTAATGGAATAATCAAGGGTATTGTAGGATGCAAACCTATTCACTTATTTAAAAAGGAGAAAAAGATTACAACTCCGGAAATGGAAGAAATGTACATAGATATAGGTGCTAAGAACAAAAAAGATGTTGAGAAAAGCAAGATAAGAATTGGCGATTTCATTACATTTGAAAGTAAAGTTGTTGACCTCAAAAATAACAGAGTTGCGGGTTACGGTTTTGATGATAAAATAGGCTGTTTGCAGCTCATAGAAATAGCAAAGAACATAAAGGATTTTGAAGGGACGCTGTATATTGTTGGCACTATAGAAGAAGAAATAGGTCTTGTTGGTGTAAGAGGTTCAGCTTTCTCGATAAATCCAGATGTATTGATAGCACTGGATACAACAATTGCTGGTGATACACCAGATATTAAAGAGGGTGAAGTTGTACCATTACTGGGCAAAGGTCCTGTATTAGGAATAAAGGATGCTGTGAGTATAGTGAATAGTAATGTTAAAAAATGGCTCGAGGATTCTGCAAAGGGTGTTGGTGTGAAGCTGCAATATGATGTGTTATCCCATGGTGCTACTGACTCCAGTGTAGCATCTATAGTGAGAGAAGGTATACCATCAGGTTCACTTCTTATACCTACACGTTACCTTCACACAGGGGTTGAGGTTGTGGATATGAGTGATGTGAAAGGGTCGATAAAGGTAATGATGAAGGCTATAGAAAATGCCTGCGATTATTTGTGTAAGTAAATGTTGGTAGATATAGGAATAATCTCAAGCCTGCCTTTATACATACTGACTTCACCTATTATGGTTACATTATCGCCAACCTTCATTTCTTTTAGATCATTACCCTTTGTTTTGCTTGCTTCAGCTATACTTTTCCATATCACTACCAATACTTCACCACTTTCATCGGCAACAGTTACAAATAGATTACCATTTTTGTTTTTTACACGTTTAACTTCACCCGTTATGTTAACCACTTGTCCAATATAATTTCTATTAATCTTGCCTATATCTATATGCTGATATACCTGCACCTTTGATAGAAAATAGATCAGGATAATGCCAGAGATTATCCCAACTACACAACACCTTACCAAAGTTCTTTCATTCATTTTTTAACTTGAATACCTTTATATCTTCATATATTGGCCCTTCTTTAGTTAGTATGCTTTTTTTCAATTTCACATTAGTTATGTGCATTTCGCCTATTTTCACATCCTTCATTTTCTCTATTTTATCTATAATACAGCCTATATTCTTTCCAGATTTTACTCTACCTAATGTTATATGCGGCTTATCCACACGTTTCCCTGTTTTTATCGCATTATTTATTTTTTTCATAAGAGCTATAAGTTCATTGCTCACAGCGCTAAGCCATATAACCCTTATAAATCTCTTACCCCCAAAGTAACCTAACCCCTTTATAGTTACATTAAACGGATTTATACCTTTTGTACATTCATTTATTTGTTGTGCAATTTCACCCTGCTTTTCACTTTCAATTTCTCCTAAAAAGTTTATCGTGAAATGAAGATTTTCTGGTTTTGTGAACTTTATATTACCGTTACATTCTTTTATACTTTCTATCACATTATTTATTTTTTGCCACAGCTTTCTATCTACATCTATAGCTATAAATGCTCTCATCCTTTCACATTTATTTTTTACAATAAAAATTTAAATATCACTTACATATGTGATTTATGAATGTAACATATATTGATGAATGGTACGTGAATAACTTTGGGTGGAAGCATAACCCCTTTAGCTTTGAAATAATACCCGATGTTTTTGTTGGCTATACTAAGGAAATCGGGGATGCGATAAACGCAATCAAAGGCGGAGAAAAATTCATACTGCTGAGTGGTCCGACAGGCTCTGGAAAGACGACATTCCTTAAGTTCTTAATAAAAAATATTAATGAAAGATGCATTTATCTCTCTAAGCCACCCAGAGATGTGAAAGAGATAGCAAAGATATTGAAAGATAAATTCTCCAATTTTTTTACACGTTTAATTTCACGTGATCTGGATAATATCTATGATGTATGTAATTGGGTTTCAAAGAAGAACAAGGGGAAGAGATTATTGTTAATTATTGATGAGGTACATGAAGCAGATACACACATGCTGGAATGGTTAAGAACGATCACAGACCAAATAGAAGGTATGTGTACAATTCTTTCTGGTTTACCTGTTCTTGAAAATATACTTAAAGAAAAATTAGAAACCATGATAAAAAGAATAAACTTGACAATAAGGCTGTCGAATCTAACATATCCAGAAACAAGGGAAATGATCAAGAGGAGAATAGAATTTGTTGGAGGGGATGATGTAAAACCATTTACCTCTGATGCGATAGAACTCATATATAACAAAACCAATGGATTCCCAAGAGATGTTGTAAGGGTATGTAATGAAATGTTGTATAAGGCATTCAAATCCAATCTTACAACAATAGACTCGTCAATTATTTCTGAAGAAATAAGTAAGCATGTACCACCCAATATTACAGAGACATTGCCTGATAAACAAAGGACCATACTTGAAATATTGAACAAAAATACTGAGCTTACGCCAAGCGAGATTGCTCATTATCTTAACAAGGAAGCATATAAAAGTGAAGATAATGCGATAAGATCTATAAATAATATATTGAGACGTATGCTAGCTGAGGGTTTGGTGGAAAGAAAGAAGATGGGGAAAAGTTATAAATATTTCCTGCCGGAAAAAATCAAAACAATCCTAATAGAGAGATAAATTTTTAAATATATCAAACTATATTTAGTTAGGGAGTTGTATGGAAGAAAAAATAAGAAGTAAGGAGCTAATAGGAAAGATTTTGATATCTTCTGAATCTGGTAGAAAATTTGGTGTTGTGGGAGATATAGATTATATAGTTGAATCCGGGGAGCTTATAAATATGGTTCTTATACAACCAACAAAGCATGCAATGGAGCTCGAGCTACAAGAGGATGAGAAACACAGAATACTGATACCATTTTCTGCGGTTAAATCTGTTGGGGATTTTGTAGTTATTTCAGAAAAGGAGATAATCTAAATTTGACCCCGTCAATAATAATAACCTGGGAGATTTTATATTCTTTTTCCACCTAAAATAAAAGTCCGTGGCTCTTATGAAGATCAAGAAGCACTCTGCCCGCTTTTTTTGCATTCTTGATGAACTCTTCATCTAAATGCTCGGCTGCTGGGCAATCATCTGAAATGTGCCAGCTGGGCTTGTTATTCTTAATCATTATGACAAGAGGGTATATCCTACAGTTTATCGGTTTAATAGGTTCTATACTACATTTCCCTTCTTTTAGAAATGGACATGGGCTTTTATCAATAACATAATACTTGCCCCGTTTTTTGAATAACCTTCTCGTTGCAAAGGAACTTAAGCCTAAATATTTCGTTATCCTCACTTTTTCCTCTTCTAAAACGACAGGGCGATTACAGCATATGTGGGAGCATTTATATTTGAAGCAAAACTCTGATAAACTAAGGTTTGAACCTATATTACCACCTTTATACTATCACCTACCAGCTAACCAGCAATTTTTGTTCTTTTTTTAGCAAGCAGAACAAATCCCTCGATCTCTTCCATAATTCGTGGCTCAGCAGCCATTATATCCGTAGCTGTTACTATACCAACCAATACCTTATCAATCAAAACCGGCAATTTTTTAATATTGTATTTAACCATAGTCGCGGCAGCTTCCTCTATATCTGCCTCGGGATCGATTACAATCACATTCTCAGTCATTATATCCTTCATTTTCATGGTATTGGCATTTTTTCCTTCTGCAACAACCTTCTCTATTATATCGTTCTCGGTCACTATGCCTAAAAGATCGGAATCTTTAACAACCAAAAGACTTCCAACATTAAATTTTTTCATGAGCTTTGCCCCTTCCCTCACATTTTCCTCTGGACTGACGGTTTTTATATCCCGTCGCATAATATCCTTTACCCTCATAATTAATTTTTAAATTTCATTTTATTTAAAAATGCATTACTATGACAAGTGCGTATATAGAAAGTTATGGATGCACAGCAAACACTAACCATGCAAATTTCATGAGGTATTTGCTTAAGAAGGAAGGATTTCACATAACAAAAAGTATGGATAGAGCTGATATTATAATAATAAACACGTGTGTTGTTAAGCAACAAACAGAGAATAAGATAATAAGTAGGATTAAATGCATAAAGGAGAGGTTCCCAGACAAAATACTTTTAATTACAGGCTGTGCTGTTGATGCTGAGTATGAATATTTCAAGCATATAGCTGGGAAAGCCATTTTTTTATCTTCACATCATACAAAGGATCTTATTTATGCAATAAAAACGGGCAGAGATATTTTAGGCAAGCGGATGGAGGAGAAGTTTTTTCCACACAGCTGTGGTGTAACACATATAACTGAGATATCTCAAGGATGTTTAGGAAATTGTTCATTCTGTATAACAAAAAACGCAAGGGGGCAGCTTGTATCGTATAGTGAGGCAAGCATAATTAAAGATATTGAGGCTGCGGTAAGGAATGGGGCAAAGGAGATACTTCTTACAAGTCAGGATAACGCTTGCTACGGTCTTGATAGAGGTACAAATCTAGCTAGATTGCTAAAAAGGATTTGTAATATTGGCGGAGAGTTTTTCATAAGGGTGGGCATGATGAACCCGCTCCATATCAAAGGGTTTCTCCATGAGCTTATTGATGCATATAAAGATAAAAAGATATACAAATTTATTCATATACCAGTCCAATCAGGCTCAGATAAAATACTAAGCTTGATGAATAGAGGCTACAAGGTTAGTGATTTTATACGGATAATAGAAGAATTTAGAGCTGCATATCCCGATCTAACCCTATCAACAGATATCATTGTTGGCTTTCCTTATGAAAAGGAAGAGGATTTTAAGAAAACAATAAAATTGGTTAAATATCTTAAGCCAGACGTGGTCAATCTTTCAAAATTTACCGTAAGAAAAGGCACAGCGGCAGAAAAAATGAAAAAAATACCAAGCAAGATAATAAAGAGGAGAGCAAGGGAAATGGCAACAATTATAGGCAGGATAAGCAAAGAAAGGAATAAGAAATGGGCAGGGTGGAAAGGAAAGATATTGATTGTTGAAAGGGGTAAGCATAGGAACCAGTTTATTGGAAGAAATTATGCATATAAGCCTGTTGTTGTTGAAACAAAAAAGAACATTATGGGGAGCTTGGTAAGGGTTGAGATAAATAGCTATGCCCAGACACATCTTTTTGGTGATATCATATAAATCCCCATTTATTTAACGCCACACCTAGCTCTTTATGTTCTTTTGCATATTCCTTTAAAGGTATGTTATTCATAACAGCATCAACAGCCTGTCTCATTGCTTTTGCTCCAGCTTTCGTGCCAAGGGGATGGCCATGTATGCCACCACCAGCTTGTATTATTATATCATTTCCCATAATCTCTATAAGCTTGCTAACCAGTCCGGGATGTATACCGCCAGAACATACAGCAAAGACGGGCTTTATATTTCCCCAGTACTCTGCTAACCGATGCATGCTCTTTTCTTCATCAACAAATCTTTCTTCTATCTCTTCTCTTATCCTCACAACCTCATCTTGCTTGCCAACCATCTTCCCAACAACAGTGCCAACATGAATCTGATCAACTCCAATAAGTCTAGCAATATCTGCCACAACTATCATGCTTATCCCGTGCATGCCACGAGTAAAGGCTGCATGCCCTGCTCTATGTGCATGAATAACCATTCCCAGCTCTTCGTTCAAATTCCTTATACTCTGCAATCCAGCCCAACCAACTGTTATTATGTCAACCATTATATATTCCCCTCCACTTTCTTTAACAAATTTTGCTCTTTTCTCCATTTCGTGTACCTCAGCGCTAACATTTGGCATATACATTTTCCTCTCCCCTGTCTCTTTTTCAGCTTTCTCACGCGTTTTTAACGTCATTATTACCCTTTTCTTAAAATGATTGAATGATTGATTGGTGAGGTTTTCATCATCCTTTACTATATCTACACCACCACACCATGCTTCATAGGCAACTTTAGCATGCTTGCCTTCATTAAGCCCTATCTTTGGCTTTACTATAGTACCAATAAGAGGTCTGTTTTTAACCTTTATTAAACTCCTCACACCGTTTACCCCAAATCTCGGTCCCTTAAAGGATTTCATAATATCCTTTGGCCATCTTACATCCTCTAGCCTGAGCTTTTCCACTATTTTCATACCAAAAATATTGCCTGCAATACTCGACAGAATTTGTGGCATATTACCAGGCTCAAATAATATGCTCGGATATGCAATCTTGATCCAGTTTCCATCTATTTCAAAAACCCTTGCTTTCATTTCTTTAATCTTCTTGCTCATCCTTATTTCTGTCCATGTACCTATAGAGCTTTCTGCTGCTATGTGATTTGCTGCCTCCTCTACGCTTATACCTTTTGCTGGCTTTACGTAAAACTCACATATAAGATCGCTTGCTCGAGGCTCATAGCCCGTATCAATATATTCTGCCATATAATAGAAATAGCTCTTCATTTTAATAAATCCTTATACATAATTCTAAATTATGAACGTAGGTATGATATTTAGTATGATATTTACCATAATCCTAATTTTTACTATTATGGTTTTTGGTGGTAAGCAAATAATGCATATACTTAATTTTGGTGGAGAGGCCGGTGTTTATTTAAACGTAGGAGAATTAGAAAACAAGGTTGAGGATATTTACAGCATGTCGTATAACTCTGCTGACAAGCTCACAATAAGGGTTCCGGAAGGAACAAAAATATGCTTTCTCAATCCAAGAAATGCAAAAAAGCCCGGTGTAAACTGGAAGGCTGATGAAAACTATGCCTTTATTGCTGAAATGAATAATTACAACTTAATGATAATAAGAAGTGATGGCTTTGATGGAAAGCAAATAAAGCACCTCTTACCAAGTGAAAATTTTTGCTTAATATCAACGAATGATGTTATGCTCATAAATAAAGGCAGCTATGTTGATATAGAGATGATAGAATGATGGCACCCAATCTATTTAAAATCATATTTGGGCTGATAGCTTCAGCCTTTATATTAATAGTGGTTTTTAGGCTTAGCTCATCATATATGGATATAGGGGAGGTCAGCAAGGGTATAAATGAGCTGAGAGGCTTTAAAAAGATTGTAAATGATGTGTATACAACAGGGCTTGTATCAGAATATGAAATGGGAAGTGAGATAAAGGCGTACATACCACCAAACTTGGTGAGTGATAAAGGGGTTATGGAAATAGCACGAATACCTTTGATCCTCTCGCCTGCGAAACATTTTATAATAAAGAGGGGGGAAATAGATGTTGAATGGTGGAAATTCTATTTTGTGATAGCAGTGCCTGCCGGGGGAATTATATTCATACCATTAAACAAAACAGCTATTGTGCTAAGTACTATAAGGGGCATGGTTGAAATGCTGCCAGCTACAGATAAAACAAAGGGGAAGATATATTTTGGTATAGGATGCAATGATAGTGATATATTCATTAGTAAAAGGTGGGGGAAGGAGTACTTCTCGGAAAGGGTACTGCCTTACTTTTTTTATAATCCAGAATTTGAGTTTAATGATTGTTTAGTTAATGATAAACAGCTTGCCTTTATCATAACACTTTCAGAGGAAGCAGTGGAGTTTAAAAACAAAAACGGCATACTTGTAATACCCGAGACAAACGAAACGGGATACGTATTAACAAAAGAAAAAAGATATTTTTATAAAAACCCATTAGATATTTTGGCAATTCTTTTAGGTGGAGAAAGGGCTTATAACCATATAAATAGTGTATTTTTTAAAGAACTGAAGATTGCAGCTAACTTTAAAGAAAGGGAAATGAATCTATTGCAAAGAGATATAGAAGATGAGGAATGTAAAAAGCTGAGCGATGAATTCTTAGATGAATTAGATGAAATAAGAATGGAAGAGAGCTTAGAAGAAGCATACAAGCATTTGGCTCACTCCACAGATATATATAAATATATGAGGTTGAAGGCATGCGTTTAGCACAAACAAACATAATGAACTATATAATACTGACATTTTTCATAATTTTTGCACTCCTGATCTTCGTGATTTTTATGTGGAGCATGCTAGCTGTGCAAGTGGAGAGGGGAGCAAGCGAGGCAAAACTTGAAGATCTCGTTACAACCCTAAAGATGCTATCTATATCGCCATATCTCGTAAAAGAAGGATATGAAGAAGGCTCAATGTTTGTAGATTCAAAGCTTTCCTCAGTAAGCTGTGAGGATATAAGAAAGATATTCGGGGATATTGATGTAGAGATTTATATACCGGGAAATTCAGAAGTATGCGAGGATGAAAATTATGATACCTGCGGCATATGGCAAGTATGCCCATTTAGCGAGAAGAGTATAGGATATGAGGTGCCTGTAAACATATATAGAATAAATTCGAAAAAGGTTGAAATAGGAATAATGAAGGTCGGTGTTCATGTTTAAATCTCAGGCTGAACTGGTAGCATTGGTCATGGTAATGATTGTATTTATCATTATATTTTCGCTCACATCTTTATTCAAAAATAACACTAGAGTTAGTGATGAATACTACAACCTTTATGCACACAATCTCCTTCTATCGCTAATAAGAACAGATACAGGGTATGGTGGTATATGCAAAAGTTTTGCAGACACGATAGCATGTGCTATTACAACTAATGTTAATTGCGGAACAAAGACATGTGAAGAAATAGTGGAGGAAGATTTGAAAAGTCTGGCGGGGAAGGTTATAAAAGAAAACATGGATTACCTCTTAATAATAGAACCAGAAGGTTGGGAATTTTTTGGTGGCAAGCGAATAGAGATTGGAAATAAAGCGTTAGCAAACAGGGAGAAAAGATGGAGTGCTAACGAGAAGATTATGAAAAAAGGGAGCAACGTAAACGTAAAGCTTATAATAGGTTTAAAGTAAACGAAGCAAGATACATTACAAATGCCGAAGAAAGCGGTATAGTTAGGTTGTCATCTATCTTTATACAAAGCTCAACCAAGGTTGCAACAACACTTCCTATAATTACTAAGTGGTACGGTAGAAAAAGCATGCCGCCAATAAATGAACCAAAAAAGCATGCAATACTGCCTTCCACACTTTTCTTAAAAATTTTATGTTTACCAAATCTTTTGCCAACTAAGGTAGAGAGCGAGTCACCAACAGCCAGCATTGCTCCAGATGCAGCAGCTATGCGCGAGGGAAATAAAAGAAAGACAAGAAAAAGCGAGAAATAGAAGAAAAAAGCACCTATAAATGGTTTTTTGGCATTCTTACGCTCCAATTTAAGTGCGATATTTCTTAATGCATGCTCTATTTTATACAAAAATCCATGCCCTTTAACCTTTCTGATATATATTGAATATAAGAAAAAAAAGACAGAAATGAATAAAAAAAGCATTGATAGGTAGAGCTTATTAATAAAGTAGGAAAGAAGGATTAAAAAAATGCCAGAGAAATGCACAAGCTGTCTTAAAACCTCATATCTCATTATTTTTAACTTATCTTTGAAATTATAAATTATGAATTTGAATTTTATGAATAGTAAACATAAAGCTCTATATGAAACCTTTAAGTTTTCTTTAAAGCTTTTACTACTCTCACTACCATTCTATATTTTAATACCATTTTTGGACCTCTCCTTTCTTCAAGAAATAACATTAATTAATGTTAAATTTTTGCTTGAGCTTATGGGATTTGGTGTAAAAAGAGAAGGTTTCATGCTAATACTAAACAATGGCTTCAATTTTCTTATCTCTGCAGATTGTACTGCATGGAAATCCATGGTGTTTATAGCAGCGTTGATGATATCCACACCCTCTATAAGCTTGAGAAAGAAAGCCTTTGGTATTGTTGGCGGTTTTTTTATACTATGGGTTGGTAATATAGCCAGGATAACATTACTCGTTTTCGTTCAAAGGTATTATGGAAACGAGGTAATGGGCATTATACATAATTATCTTTGGCAGCTTGGGCTAATATTGCTTGTACTTATTACATGGATTTCATGGATCTTTATATCAAAAAGAGACTAGTATCTTACTATCTTTAAACCCCTTGTTAGATCAAATACCCTTGAGGGAATACCTCTGAGCCTGCCACCATCAATTATGTAATCTACACGCCCTTTTACATCTTGCGGTATCTTCTTTACACTTGATGCTGGCTTCTCTCCGCTAACATTTGCTGATGTTGTGATAAATAAGATGTTGAGGGATCTTATAAGATCTGTGAAGATATTTTTGGGCATTCTTATACCTATCTTCCCTTCCCTGCTAACAGCCTTTAGAGCTTCATAATTTTTAACTTTTAATATCAATGTATAGGGACCAGGAAGAAGTGACGCTATAAACCTCATACCATTTTTACTTACTTTACAATTTTCCTCTATCCATTCAAGTGATGGAACGATAATAGAGAATGGCTTGCTAGGTGATCTTTTTTTAATCTCGTATATTCTTTGAATGCTCTCTTTATAGTTAACATTACACCCAATACCATAAACAGTGTCGGTTGGGTAAATAAATATTTTACCTCCTACTAATGCCTTTATCACTTCCGCTTTTATATCTTTTTTAAAAATAACCGAATCAAGCTTGAATACCTTCATATTTGAAAAATTTAAAAAGCTTTCATATTAATTATTTTTGTTGAGCTGGGGGTGCAGCTTTCCCAAAAAGGGAGGAAGCTCCACCCACCCAATAGGCAGCATCGCAAGATGCATGGCCGAGAGGCCATCTCTCAGGAAGCAGAAACGAACCCATGCATGCTATAGATGATGCATATCGCATATACATGAGCATGCAGTGGGGTGAAACGGTCCTGAGAGTGCCGGGTGCAAGCTGTTGCGCTTAGATAAATGCTGCAGCCCTTTTAATAAGGGTTACAGAAGGTGGGCTATTCCCAGCACAACATTTAAATAAGAAAGGGCATTATATTTTTAATGGCGATAGTATGATTTTCCCGATAAGATGTATGACATGCGGCAAGCCAATAGCCCAATATTGGGAGAAATACCAAGAGAAGATAAAAGATGGAAAGGATGCAAAAAGCGTACTTGATGAACTGGGTATAAAGAGATACTGCTGCAGGGCAGTATTCCTTACACATGTTGATCTTATTGATAAGATTGGAAGATTTGTAAAGTAGAAACTATGGACAGGATCGATAAAAAGATAAAGGAGATAGCGAAGAAAATAGTTGATTCTGAGGTTAAAAGGAAAAAAATTGCGTACTTTTTAAGGGAGATAGGAGACAAGATGGGTATTTTTAATGAAGTTGAAAAGATCGCGATAAAGAATTTAAAGGTGGTTGGAGTTGATGGTGGCATAGCTAAAAAGAGCCTGCACGGATTCGATTTTATAGTAACGAGAGCAGTCGCTACATACTTTAGATATTCTAAAGGAAGATTGACCAGTGTTAACTATTTTCCATCAAAATCGCCAATACCTGCGATTAAAATATTAGAGGCACTATCCGATCTGGATTGGTCATATTCGATATCGATTTCAAGGCAGATGGCAGAGATATCTGTTGCTATAGCCGCCGTTAAAAAATTTAAGCCAGACCTCTTGCTTTTAGATGGTTCAGTTGTGCCTCACTATACTGACAGACCAAGCAGATCATCTGCTATATATGAGGCATACGTAGAGCTTATAAATCTATACAAAGAGCTATTTGATACGACAACGGCTTATGGTATTATAATAGCCGGGGTAATAGAGGACTCCAGAGGTAATAGATTCGGAGAAATAATAGAGGAAAAGGTACTCTCTGAGATAAAAAATCCCCTTGTGAATGAAGTAAAGAAGATGATTTATAAAACAAGGGACACAAATCTCCTTTTTTGGGCACTAAAGAAGGGCGAGAGAAGCTTGGTATTTGATTATGCACGTGAGCCCGAATCACACCCTATATTAAGAGAGTTTCCGGAATATATGAAAAGGATAAAGAGCTTTTATTTGAAGACATCAAGATTTGATAGGCCTATAAGGGTGGATTTCATAGGAGAAGATTTCATAGCAGACAGGCTTTCATCCATAATATTTTCACTCTCATGTTATCACGATGGCTATGGCTTGCCATCAGTTTTGATAGAGGCGGATAATGCCGCTAAGTTAAAGGAGGATGATGCCGAATTAATCTATAATGCTATATTATCTGAGACAGGTATGCTGCCAAGTGTTTTAAGGATGCGAAGAGAGAACAGACCATTTTGATCTTAAAGCTTCACCTTTGTTACACGTAGCTCAGGCAATTTAACTATATACCCATTTTTTGTATTTGCTATAGCTGCATTTACAAATAAGCTTGTACCGTCCATAAACACACCTTGCGATTCATGCACGTGACCAAAAACATGTAATATAGGCCTTTTCTCATTCACAAACTCTCTGTATATCATAAGGCCTATATTGTTACCAGACCATGCAAGGTCTAATATACCATAAGGAGGATGATGTGTTATAAATATCAGCCTCTCAGATGGCATATCCCTTGCCTTTTCTTTAATAAGTTCATAACTCATAAACCTCTCATCTACACCAAAAAAATAATAGTCTTTAAATAATTCTATGTTATTTGAAAGCACACTTACCAATTCATTGTTTGAAACTATTTTTTCATCCCAATTTCCGTAGATTACGAATGTTTTCGTTTGCATGCTATCAAGTATTCTCCTTGCAGAACTTGCAGATAGAAAATCGCCCGCATTTATTACAACATCTATCTTTTCCCTCCTACAAATATTGTTTATTCTTTCAGCCATATCTTCCAGGTGATGTATATCAGAGATACATAGTATTTTCATAAATAGAGAATAATCCCAAAAATTTTTTAAACTTTTCAGCTTTCTATCAAATATGGATGTAATAAGTGCTATAAGGAAAAGGAGATCGATAAGAAGGTATAGTGATAGGGAGGTTGAGGATGAAAAGCTTAAAGTGATACTAAAGGCTGCCATGTTTTCTCCATCTGCCATGCACCTTCGTCCATGGCATTTTGTTGTTGTAAGGGATAAAGAGATAAGAGAAAGGCTTTCTAAGGTTACGGAATGGGCATACTTTTTAAGAGAGGCTCCACTAAACATTGTGGTATGCGGGGACAAAAATGCAAAACGCTGGATTGAGGATTGTAGCATAGCAGCGGAACATATAATGTTACAAGCCACCGAGCTTGGATTAGGTTCATGCTGGGTAGCTATACATAATTCCTCCTCTAACCCCAAAGCTGAAGAAGAGGTAAAGGAAACACTAGCAATACCAGACAATTTCGGTGTGCTTTGTATAATAGCAATTGGTTACAGGGGTGAGGAAAAGGAGGAGCATAGCGATAAGGAGTTTGAGGAAGAAAAGGTGCACTATGACCATTTCTAGTTTAAATATTTTATTGCAAGTTACCAATAAATAAACATGAATCTGAAGCTCTTCTCAGCATTTATATTTACTTTATTGATGATTGGTTTGGTGGTGGCTGATACACCACCGCCAAAGATATTGCTTGTAGAGGATGCGCATTTCTGTGGTGGCTACTCGCCAACAGAAAAATGCACAAACGCACAAATAGAACCCTTCTATACAAAAGCTTTGGAAGCTAACGGCTATGAATACGATACGTATGTAGTTTCTGGTAGTAGTGATAATGGACCGGATTTAGAAACCCTTAGCAAGTATGATATAGTGATATGGTTTACTGGGGAGGATCATAAGAACACATTAACATCTGTAGATATTAATAATCTTCAACAATACCTAGACAATGGCGGAGCATTCTTTCTTACAGGTCAAGATATAGGATATGATATATGGGACACTGCGTTTTATGGAGAATACTTGCATGCATTCTACTGTGCAGATAGTTCTGGTGAATATGATCATACCCTTGTAGGAACAAATAATAATCCTATTGGAGATGGCCTTTTTCCTACTATAGACTCTACAATAAAAGGTGGTGCAGATAATCAATACTTTCCATCTGTAATATTTTACCGTGATGGCAAAGATATATATTTTCGCTACAACATGTTATCCTCAGAGTTTTACTATGAATACATTGATGCAGCTCTTATAATATGTGGAAACGGGAAAAAATATGTTTTAAGGCAAAGCGTGCTGCCTGCTGCTATAAAAGCTAAAACCGCCACCTATAAAGTTGTTTATTTTGCATTTGGTTTTGAAGGTATAGATAGCGATGCAGATAGAAATGAAATAATGAAAAGGGTTATTGGGTATTTGAGCAGACCGAGGGTAAAGGGCACAAGGGTATTAGAGGTTAATGGGATACAGTACAATCTCACTTGTGATAAAAGCCTAGATAAATGCTCCAGAATGCTTTATCCTTATCTATACTATACCTGCTATAATGATCAACTTTTTGGTAATATAACAGATGTAGAGTTCTACGTCTATGACCAAAACAATAATCTTGTTAAGCAAGGAAAGCCAAGCTTGCAATATGATGCAAACAGCAACAAATGGTGGGGAATTGGTGTAATAATTATAAACGGGCTGGCTGATGGTCCTTATGTAGTGAAATTGAGATGTAAAGATAGCGATGGGTTTTGGAGCAAATTTGATGAAGTGAATCTAACAATAGATAACACCTTTGATAATAAGCCAATTATAGATAGCGTGGAGGGTAAAACATCAACACCTATATATACAAATAAAGTTGAGCCAACAATAACTACGACGTATCTTGCAAACAAAGAATTACCAGAGAAAATGCTCTTTTTGTGCTATAATTCTACTTCTATAATTAAAAACACCACCTTAGAATGGATAACATACCAAGCCTCGTACAATTTCAATATAACAAATACATTTTATAATTGTTCATCAAGTGATGGCTTAAGAAGGGTTTATCTTTTTTATATGGATAAAGCTGGTAACGTTATATTGCCAAAAGATGGTGATGGGTATAAGGATATTATTTTGGACAGGGTGAAGCCAGAGATACACTCAATAAGCCCTACAGGTTATATAAAAAGCGGAACGAATATAGCTGTTAATGCAAGTGATGGGTTGTCAGGTATAGCTACAGCGATATATAATAACGGTACCCATAACTTTACCTTTACACCAAATATAAGCTTTGATCCACACTGGCAAGTAGAGGGAATAAGCACGCTCAAGGTATGGATCACGGATAATGCTGGCAATGTTAGATACGCATCTTACAATTATATAGTTGACAACACACCACCGACAATAGATGTAATTGAGCCTGACAACAACAGCCTTACAAATAAACAAAGTATAGAGATAAGATTTAATGTAACAGACCAGGCTGGTGTAGATAACAACAGTATAAATGTGGTGGTCTCAAACGGAAGTATATATAGCTCTATATGCAATCAGATAAACAATGGTTATGCCTGCACATACCTATGGAATACAACCAATCTCACATTCGGGAACTATACAATAAGGATATATGCGAGTGACAGCCTTAATAATAGCGCTTACGATATTATCAATGTAAAAATTGATAGAATACCTCCCATTATTACAATAATACAACCGCCCAATGAGTATAATACAACCTCAAGCAACAATCTGCTAAATGTCAGTGCATACGATAACACAGATATAGATTATGAAAGTGCATACTTCATATTTAAAAACTTAACCGCAGAGTACAATGAGTCTGCATACAAAGGCTCATGGAAACAGCTTACTTATTCTAATGGGTATTTTATATCTACATTTAGTGTTGAGCTTGGGCTTAGTGATGGCCATTACAAGCTTTTGGTTTCAATAAATGATACTCTTGGTAATATGAACATTGCATGGGTAAATATAAGCATAGACAACACCCCTCCCCAAACCACAGACAATTCAAGCAGTGTAGATGTATGGTATAGAAGTGATCAATACATAAGCTTGAGTTGTAGTGATAATATGATGGGGTGTAATGAGACATACTATTGTGTAGCATCACAGCTATGCATACCATCAATAAAGGGAAATAGTACAAGCGTTACATGTAATGATGGCGATGAGTGTATATTGTATGTTTTTTACAAAAGCATTGATAAGGTTGGCAATGAAGAAAACATCAAGAGTTCAAACAAAATCAAGATAGATAAAAGAGCACCAACAATAACAATAGAGAACCCGACACAAGGAAGAGTATATTCAGGGATTATTGAGCTAAGGGCAACCATAAGTGACCACGGCTCTGGGGTAGATAATGCTTGGTATGAGATAATAAATGCATCAAATACAAGCGAGATAATAGCAACAGGTGCATTGCAGGCGCCACTCTATAATTCAACATGGAATTCATCTAACTACACCTATGCAACATTGATATTCAAGGTATATGCAAATGATACCTTGGGAAATAACGCTACCGCAAACGTAACATTTGATGTAAATAATAAAAAACCGACAGCAACAATATATTATCCAAAATACATATTTATAGGAAAGGCTTTTAATCTGGATTTAAGGGCAAAGAGGGAAAATGGAAATCTATCTAATGCGAGCTACACAATCTTTAATGCAAGCGATATAGTTAAGACAAACACCACTACAGGAATAAACAAGAGCGAATTTAAGTTTTCAGATTTGGTAACTATTGATATACTTGCTGATGGAAACTATACCATTAACTTTACAGCATACGACTATGCTATACCACCTAATAAGGCATTTGATAGTGCATGGTTCTATGTGGATAAAATACCACCGCAAACGATAGATAGTAGTGACCCACAAGAAAGATGGAAAGGCAGCGATGTATACATAAATCTTTCATGCTATGATAATGCCGCCGGTTGCGAGACACTTGTTTATTGCATAAACACAAGTAATCAGGATTGCCAACCAAACAAAAGTGTTTCTATAGATAAGAATATAAGCATTCTTATTTCATGCAACGAAGGAGATGAATGCATAAAGTGGATAAAATACTACTCCAACGACACGGTAAATAATACAGAAACATTAAAAGCCAGCTATGCAATAAAGATAGATAAGAAAGCCCCAATTACTGCAGATAACTCTTCAAGCGAATGGAAGAATGGCGATCAAATTATACAACTGAACTGCTCTGATACCGGCTCCGGTTGTAACGTAACACTTTACTGTATAGATGATACGGGGGCGTGTGTACCACAAAACATATATGAAGGGTATGTAAACTTGACATGTAATGATATATGCAAGAAATACATAAGATACAGGAGTAATGATTCTGTAGGTAATCTGGAGCCTATAAAGACATCAAAGCTCATAAGAATAGACAAGTCCTTGCCACAAACGGCAATATCACCAAATTCATCATACCTCCCAATCAACACGCCATTTTCCCTTTCTTGCTCTGATACAGGCTCCGGCTGCAATAAAACATACTATAAAATCATAGATAGCAATGGTATTTGTCCATCAACAGGCTATTCCGAAGGTGAAAATGGTATCGTAAGCTGTGATAATGGTGCAGTGTGCGAGAAAAGGATTTGCTACTATTCTTCAGATATGGCAGGAAATAAAGAAAATGTGAAAGTGAGTGGTATATTTAAAATCGATAAAGCACCCCCAGTCCTTACTGCTTTATACATTAATGTAACGGATGACACGATATTTGGGGATAAAAGGGTTTTGAATGGAAGCATTATCAAGGTGTATGTAAACTTAAGTGATACTTCCAACGTTAGCTCAGTAAACGTTACAGTAAAAACACCAAGCAAATTATTCAATCTTACACTTTCCCTTGAAGATGGTAATTATAGCAACGGTACATGGAGCAATGTGCTTGTTGTTAATGAAACAGGTATATACAACCTCACATATATTTATGCCCTAGACAGCTTTAACAATAAATTGGTAACTTATAGAGGTTACTATTTTCACTCTGTTGTACCAAGGCTTAATATCCTGCTAAATAATAAAACCTTTGCTGATGCAGGAAAAACATATATATTGGAAATGAAAGCAAGCTTTAATATTACACTCATAAACCCCGTGTTAATTATTTATCTTCCACCATTCTTTGAAAATAAAAGCGTTTATAAATGCACATTTTCTGGTGGTTGCGATATAACCAAATTTGGGGATGTTTTGCATGTAAACGCTAGCGGTTATGGTACATATCTTAGCATAAATACAAACATCTTTGCAAATACAATAGCTAGTGATACAAATGTTAGTTGGAATACAAGCTACAATAATTTACAATTTAAGAACAAAACGATTATATTGACACCACAGATCAACATAACTAATACGTGGTGCGATGGAAAAGCATGCACAGTTGATCAGAACAAAGTATTCAATCTCACAATAGAGGTTAGCAATATCAAGAGTGACAAACATAGTGGCACCGCTTACAATATTACATTAAATATAACATTTCACAACGCCACCTCGGCTCTTGTACCTATTGGCGATCTCCCATCAAACTCCTCAGCTAACATAACAATCAGGGTTAATATAACCGAGGCGGGAAATAAAAGCATTAGCATGTTTGCATTTGATGGTACCTGTAGCTATAACTCAAGCAATACAACATTAATAATAGTTGTAAGGGATAAAGAAAAGCCAACAGTGGAGCTTGTGGAATTTGAAGATAGCTATGTAAACGTGAACGAAACGATTAATTATTATGTGACCGCACGAGACAATGTAGGCATAGGCAGTATTATTGCACAGATAAATGATAGCGAGGGTCTTGAGAGCAACTACACACTCTCACTTTTTGCAGGAAGTAAAGAGTATGGCATATGGAGATTAAGCTACGTTTATACACAAAAAGAAGGGATTTATAAGATAATGAAAATTTATGTAAATGATACAGCTGGCAATACACTTTCCTATACACCACCAATCAACGCTTCTGTGTTTTATGTTACAGCCTTTATATTAAATATGAGCCTTTCACCCCAAATATTAACAATAGGAGAAGGAGTCAATATCTATGTGAATATATCTAATAACGCATCACCCATAACAAATGTTTACGCAACCATAGTAAAACCCAATAACTACACAAAAAGCTATGAGCTTAATTATGATGGATACGAAAATGGTAAATACATATATAGTTTGGAGTATACGAATACAACAACCTCTGGAAGCTATATAGTTAATCTAACAGTGAGAACAAAAATTGAAAAAAACGCAAAAGCCTATTTCTCAGTTCCTTACGGCTTTCCTTCCCTCGTCTCAAGTAGTGGCAATAACATAAGTGTACCACCAAACACAAAATTTAACATTACATGGTTGATAAAACCTGTGAATGGAGATTTACTTAGTGTTAATGCAACCATATTTATAGAAAATAAAAGTGTTATCAATACATCAGAAGGATATAAAAAGTTTGTAGGTAACATCTATTGGGAGAAATATAAAGATAATGGAAAAATGTTGATGTGGGAGTTCAATGCCTCAGATGCGGGCGAAACAAATATTAGTTTGGTTGTAAATACAACAAATTCAAGTGCAAACATCTCAATAGCTATTAATATTATAAAGAGCGATACATTACCACCCCGTATCCATAACGTTTCAATAAACAAAAACAAATTTAACCTTTATCAATATGCAATAATAACCGCTAATGCTAGTGATAACACTCTTATAAAACACACCTCTCTGGAGATATCTCATAATAATTATAAGGTTAATATAAGCTCTGAACAAATAGGAGAAGGATTGTATAGGTTTACCTTTTCATCGATAAATGAAACAGGTAGTTATTGGTACAGGGTATGGGTTTGTGATGTTTTTGACAACTGCAATGTATCCTCTAGCTTCAATTTTTCTGCCTTTAATACATACACTGTTATAGCAAGTATAGACAAAACCAGGTATAATAAAGGCAGGAACGTTACGTTCTTACTAGAGGTATTAGATGTTAATAATATGAGTGTTGATAACTACAAAACAACTTCTATCGTTAAGATAGATAATCCAGAAAGTGAGGTATGTGATGGTTATATAGACTCTGTAAAAAATGCTACATTCTACTATTTCATCTCACCCAGCGACTATCCAAATTCGGATAATGATGCCTGCTATTATGTGTTTATAAATGTCACCAAAAATGGAAATACAGGGAATGCGAGCCTTTCGTTTAATGTTTCAAAAAAATTGAACGTAGAGTTTATATCACCTCAGACGGGCGAATATGTACCTGTAGACACACCTGTTCTAGTTGAGATTAGTGTGAATGATGTAAATGAGAATGTGCTGGATAATGTCAGAGCCCGAGCATATTGCTTTGAATGTGGTGACAAGAATACTATACTTACCTACTATCCGCCACGCAGAACATATGTAAATTTCCAAGCATTTGATGCACCACAAACAGAAACAGGAGACTTTGCTATATTTGCATATGTAACAGATATCTATGATAATGATCAAGGTGAGAATCCTCCAAGGGTTGTACCTACCACAATAGAGAGCTCTGTACCACAAACCCAAGCGGCACAGGGCATAGGCGGTACTTCTTCTACCCAAGGGGCAAGTGGAGGAGAAGCAACATGTAAATGCGAATTATGGAAAAATGTTGGCTGTGGAGCAAATAAGTGCAAAGCACACGAAATGTATCAAGTAAGGGTATGCGAGCCTGCTGGATGCGGTATAGAAGAAAGGTGTATAAGGCATAAAGAGTGCGAGCCAAAACGGGATTTTGTATTAAAGGTAAGTGAGCGATATATAAGAATTGGAAAGGGTTACAATGCAAGCATCATCATATCTATAGAGAATACAGGCAACACCGCGCTAAACCTCACATTTTTCGTAAAAAAGGAGTGTTGTATAGTGCCAAATCCCGGTCGCATTACGATTGACCCAAACGAAAGGGTAGAGATACCCATAGATATTCACGTCCCGCTCTATGAAAGGTCTGGGCAGTACATAATTATAATAGGTGCGAGCTCCGGGCTACTCAACAAAACCATTGCTATCGATATATTTGCAGCGGAAAGTCCTCTAACAAAAAGGTTTAACGCTCTTAGGAATATACTTAGAGACATAAAAAACGATATAAAGGAGTATAAAGATTCTGGTATTGATGTCTCAAAACTAGAAGAATTGGTAAGTATTGCTGAAGCGTATCTCAATAGATCACAAGAAAGTATTATAAGGGATGATGTAAGTGGGTTAGAGACGTATCTGGATAAAATAAGTGAAAAGCTTGGAATGGCACAAAATGAGCTTGTCTATCTATGGATTTACAAGTTCCTCAATGAAAATAAGTGGAATCTTACTATAATTGCTATTCTTATATTCATATTCAGCTACATTATCTCTGAGATAATAATACCCTATTATAAACTTAGCAAGGAGTTGACAGCACTTAAGGAAAAAGAAAACACTTTAGTGCAATCAAGGCTGGAAACAGAGAAACAATACTTTACAAGAAGGATAGATGAGACAACATTTAATAAAATGGTTATAGAGATACAACAAAACATATTAAAGGTTAGATCAAAGATAAGAAATAAAACAATTGAAAAGGAAGGGCTTATAAGAGCAAAGCTTAGGCCATCCTCCCTGCTATATTGGAGTGAAAGCATTATTTTAAGAATTGTTTCGCTCCTAAAGAATATTATCGATAAGGCTAAAGCGAGATAGTTAGCTAAATACCTGTAAACAGTTGCCTTATACTTTTTCCTATCGATATTGAGAATAGTTTATAGTTGGTAGGGCCTGTTAAAACGAGCTTCACATCAGACTGTATACCTTTACATAACCCATTAAGGAAAAGCCATAAAATACTATCCAGAGCTTTTTTGTTACCCAACATTTTAATGGTCATATATTCATTAGGTACCTGTGAAATTATATTTAGAGAGAACATTACCATTCCCTTCCCATTTGAGCTAACAAAATTCCCAACCTTGCTATATCCTGCCCTATGCCTTTTATCAAACACTTCCCTGATACAGATGCCTAGCATCTCTGACACTATACTATAAACATCATTATTATTCTCAGCCTTTACTATCAAACCAAACCCCCCATGGTATGATATATCACTTAAAATTTTGTTTAACGTACTGTTATTTGTTTCTATGCATCTTTCTTTGCAATCAAGGCTAAACCTTATAAATACCTTATTCCCTCTACCACTCATCTTTATTTCCACAACGTTTTGTGATACCTTTATCCTCATTGTTACTGATTCCATGCTTACCTTGCCTTCATCCATTTCTTCCCAGCTATCCTTATCTCCTCTCCACATGCATTACATCTTTCATTGTATGAAACAATATGAAATCCGTATCTCTTTATAAGAAGATTCCCACATTTCCAGCAATATGTGGACTCATTCTTATGACCAAATACATTCCCAATATAAACATAACGCATACCCATGTTTTTTGCAATGCTATAGGCACGCTCTAATATATGTAATGGTGTTGATCGAATATCCATTAACTTGTAATCAGGGTGAAACGCTGAAAAGTGGATAGGTGTTGACTCACCAAGATTCTTTTTGATCCATAGCACTATATTCTCTATAGCTTCTTTACTATCATTATACCCGGGTATAATTAGTGTCGTGGTCTCTATCCAAACACCACACTCCTTGTACTCTTTCAATGCATTAAATATTGGTCTTATATCCGGCACCATCGCCATTGTTCTGTAAAACCTTTCATCACCCTTGATATCAACATTTATGGCATCCATGTACTTAGATACCCTTTTAACAGCATCCTTATTTGTATAACCATTACTGACCCATACATTATACAGCCCATTTTTCTTTGCCAATCTCATTACATCATATGCATACTCATAAAATATTGTTGGCTCAGTATAGGTATATGCAATGCCCTCCACACCATTTTCCATGGCTAACTCTACCATATGCTCTGGCTCTATCTCCTCACCGTATACCTCATCAAATTCCTGACTAAGTTGCCAGTTCTGACAAAATTTGCATCTTAAATTACACCCAACAGTTGCAAAAGAAAGACACTGACTACCTGGAGCAAAATGAAACAATGGCTTTTTTTCTATCGGGTCAATAGCTATGGCTGCTGCCTTTCCATAATTTAAAGAATAAAGAATACCATTCACATTTTTTCTAACTCTGCAAAATCCAGTAGTATTGTTAGCTATTATACACCCTCTAGGGCAAAGTTCACATCTTACCCTTTTATTCTCTAATTCCCTGTAAAACATCGCTTTTCTCATTTTAAGAATTATATAATTTTAGCTTAAAAATGCCCCGGCCGGGATTTCCCATGCTTATTGGTTGCAGGATGCATCGAAACCCGCTGGTGGTTTCGATTTTGAACCCGGGTCTTCGGCTTTCCTCGCTTATTTCATAGCATAGCGATGCATGCTCAACCCTTCCAAGCCATTTCATTATTCAAGCTCGAAAGGCCGATATCCTTGGCCGGACTAGACTACCGGGGCATAAAATAGATAACTTATTTAAAATTTATATTTTTGAGCCTTTTAACTTACTAAATCTTGGTATAGTAGCTTAGCTTTGCATTTTTAAGTGCATACCTGCTGTGTTTGTTAAAATCGGGGAGTAAGAGAAATGGAGATGTTATATTTACTTGTATTGTAGCTGAACATGGTTTGCTGTGCTTCTCTATAACGCCTGCCTTTATTTCATAACCATCCTCTATCCTATCTATTAACACATCACCAAGATTAACAGCGCTGCATGCACTCCTTCTTATCTCTTTCAGTATCTTGTTACCTTTTTCTACAAGAGGCATTATATTTATGCTATAATTTTTAGTTGGATGAAATGCTAGTTTTAGGGTTACTCTTTCACCCCCGAGTGGATAGTTTTCAACAAATGTGATATACCTTTTTGCCAGATCAATTCTAATTTTATCCTCCATTTTAAGCTCTATATCTCTTATATCATATACCGGTAATTTTACAAACCTTCCCATGAAATTGAAGCCTGTGAGTGTATATCTATTCAAATTTTTTATGGTCTCATTCTTCATACTTGCTATAACATATGCATTATCAAGCTCCCCTTCCCATACCTCTTTACCAAAACCACTAGCTAGCAGTGCTAGTAATGCATTATAGATGGAATAATCTAGTGCAGTATCCATGTAAATCTTAGCCGAATATAATGCATTCTTAGCCATATATATATCTTTCATAACGCTAACCTCTACCCCAGATTTCATAAGAAATGTTTTATTTATAGCCATGAAAATCATAGCTGAAAGGATGAATATTGCTATGATTATGTATAGGTTTGTTTCAAAACCCTTTCTTTTTTTCATGAAATCACCACCCTGCCTTTATTCCCGTTAGGAAGGGGTATATCAAATTCATAAACCACCTGTTTCTTTGATACAATCGCTTGCTCACAATTATCTGGCGGTGAAACAAAGTAATGGCAAGGGTTTAATGCTTTACCCCTGCTGTCTATGATACCAAAATGCAGATGTGGACCAGAGCTATAACCCGTATTCCCACATATGCCCAATCTTGTATTACTATTAACCCTCTCCCCTACTCTCACATATACATTTTTGAGGTGGTAATACACTGTATATATATTTCCATACCCCTCAATATAATGCCTTATCTTTACACTGTTTCCCAATCCATCGTTACATGAGCAACTATGCATACCCCACTCATTCTTACTCTTTATCGTGCAATCAATACCTTGATTTTCCTTACACCCTGTGGTAACACTTTCAACTATACCGCTCAAAGCAGGGTAAACATCATCACCATCACATTTAAAATCCACACCCCGGTGAAACTCATAACCAAATTTTAGTGCACGCAGCCCATAACCAGAAGTTATTACTACATTCCTTTTATGCAATGGCAAGCCTAGTACGATACCTTCTATTTTTTCACTTTCTTTATTATACCCTTTCCAAACCCTTCTTACTACCTTACCACCTTCCATAATTACAAGATGATAATCATTTCCAAATAATAATGCCAGTGTGTCATTTACCCACTTTTCATATCCCGTCTTGTTATTGTAAAGCATACCAAGAGCCTGCATACCATTTATTCCACCTTTTTCTCTGGAAAGCAGCGCTAATATATTATTTCCCTTATCGCTTAGCCTAAACGCAACACTTAGCTCGTTTCTCAACGAGAATAATGAGCCTTTGTTTACAAAAGAAAGTATGCTAAGAAAAAGGTAACCTATCATGAATACCAAAAATAATACTATTATATCTGCAAAACCCTTATATCTTAACATATAACCTACCTACATGTACCTCCCTTTCAACAACTATACAAATCCTGTTTCTTTTATTTTTACATTCATTCATACTTTTTGCAAATTTTAGTACAGCTAGAGTATTTTTCATAATATTTGCCCGGGTAAATAAGTACACGCTTGCATTACCTCCACTTTTATAAATACCATCTATATACTCTTTAAATCTCTCTACATCATCGCTATTACGTATAACAAATGTGCTTGCATTACCAGCTTCAATTCTCTTGATTTTCAAAAAAAGATTGTTATTTTTAGAATAAATGCTAAGCATATAGCTTCTGTTCTTTTCAAATAAGATATCGTCGCTAGCAACAACATCTTTGTACTCTATCGGAACGAATATTTCATGCCATGAATATGACGAATGCTTCTTTATTTCTCTTTTAACCTCTACAACCTCTCTTAAAAACTCATCGCCAATCCCAAATTTCCATTGCTTGCCATTTTCAAGATCTGTTATTGTTATTGTTAGCGGTTGTGGTAACATACACTTCTCTACAATATCCTTCTCGCTTATTGTATCGAGCACAGCTGAACTTATGCTTCCATTGCCAAGTTGTTGAAGACAATGTTTTATAGAATGTGCAATCTTAAATGCATCCACCCCTTCTGTAGGCATTTTTATTCTCCCCTCCAGTTTAATGAAATGTTCAACAAAGTACATTGAAAGCAAAATGCTGGCGGTAACAAATATGATGGTGCTGATTATAACTTTAGCATCTGCATATCCTCTTAGCATACCTCACACCTCAATGAAAATCTCTTGGAAAAGCATTTCTCGTAATAACAAAGGGTTCTTTTCACATACACCTTTGTCTCTTCTTTACATTTTTCATCAATATGCCTTTCCACAATTTCCCAACAATTAGAAGTGGTGCAGTATTTATTTACAAGCCATTCTATATTCTTTGGACCACAATTGTAGGATGCAAGCGTAAGCATGATTTTGCTGTCTCCATAATCTTTAAACTTGTTTATAAGCTGCGACAGATACCTTACACCACCTTCAATATTCTCCTCTGGATTATAAGCATCTATGCCCAAGCTATCTGCTGTTGTTGGCATTATCTGCATATAACCAATTGCCCCTGCTGGCGAGACAAGGAAACCATCTTCATCACAATGCCTAAAATTGCTCTCCGAAGCCATCACCGCCATTACAAGGGCTTTATCAACATTATATATGTTTGCATACTTCTCTATTTTCGCCTTTAACCATTCATCACCAGGCTGCATGCATCGCCATTCTTTTGATATAACTATGCCTCTCTGGTCCTTGGTCAAAAGCACATGTGTAATATTCTCCAATCTCTCACACTTGCTCCCTTTGCACTCTATAGCAAGTTTTCCTGTAAATAGAACCTTTTTACTTTTTCCAACAATCTTACCATCCTTTATCAATTCAAGCATTATATAATGGCTGCCTTTCTTGCCAAGGCTTATAAATGGGCTGAACCTGCCTATCTCTATGTTGTAAGTATTGTTAAATTTCTTTTCAATTACGCCATAATCAACATCTGATAATGCACTTAAATAGACAGCAAGTATATTAGCATCAAGCTCAACCATAATTTTTGGTACCATGCCTATAGTTGGTTGTAGAAGCTTTGTAAATATCGCGACCAATAAAAGCATAGAAACTAATACGGTGCCAATAATGATAAAAGTCATTTTTATACTTGCTAACATTTCTCCCCCTCTTTAAGTCTGCTAAGCCTTATACTAATACCATCCTCTAGCTCCTCAACGTGCATGCAATACTCATCTATACCCTCACCAGGCCCATCAATCCTTTCCATATTCGTACTTATGCGATACTTTTTGGCTATGCATTCTGTTTTTGCAGGCTTTTTTACCAAATCCAGCAAGTTTCCCTTGTAAAGCTTTGAAAAAAATGAAATGATGCCTGAGCTTCTTCTTGGTACTATTACAATAAAACTCTTACCACTCTTTCCAATGCACGCAGCTATACTTGAGGCCTTTTCTGTGCTCTTCCCTGTAAGAAACAAGATATGGTCCACACAATCTCCAATGCTCACTAAAGAATTCCCTTCCTTTATATTGTAAAACGGTAGCACAGCCTCTGACCAACATTTCGTATAAGCTGTGCTTATAACAAATCTGAGAAATATCACACTCACTATCGCTATCAATATAAGTATGCCGAAAACAATGAATATTGTCTGTGCCTCTGGTCCATCTGCTTTCATATTTAATATTTATTTTCTAAAATATAAGAGTCAAGCAAATGGCAATAACTTCTCTATCTCTGTCAAAGAAAGCCTTGAAAGGACTATTATCGCGAGTGTTATAAACACTATTATCAGTATTATTTGAACTATGTGCTCATACAAAAATGATACCACACCCATTTATATCCCCAAATACTCTGCAAACCTTTGAAGGAGGAGCACAGTAAGGATGACAACGCCTAAGGATATGATTATGGTTACAAGCCTCATTAAATCCATACCCCTCATATTACCTCTACAATAATTTAAACCTTGAAAGGTATTTTAATGCAATCAATATTATCATGAAAAGTATGATGATACCAAACATGAGCCCAAGCATAACATCCCTATCCATAACCAATTACCTTGGAAGCATTTCTTTGATGGAGTTAAACAGAGAGGTAAAGGCTGTGCTTACATTTTCAGATTGCTTTGTTAGAAACATTATTATTAAAAGGGCCGCTATAACCAAGATCAGCATTACGGCAAGCGTTTTAAGTGAGAACTCCATGCTATCATTTTTATATTAACAAACAAGCTTTCTATTACTACACTTGCAACCCTTTAAAAGATCACTACATGTTTCTTCCTTATCATTAACTATAATCTTTAAATCTGTTACCGTGGATGGTAGCTCCCCATCTCCTATCACACTACAAGCAGCTGCTGCATGCTGTTTACAAATATTTGATGCCTCAGACAACGTGCTTGCACGCTGTATACCAATACCAAATATGGTTATAACAACCAATGCTGTTATTAAAATAACAATTGCAACCACGATAAGCTCAAGTGATATCCTCATAATTAAATATTAACCCTTTTCTTATTTAAATATTGCTTAATAGCCTTAATATGTTGTGCAAGCTGTTAATCTTTTTATTTCTTTCCTTTGAACACTTTAAAATACGAAGGTGGGGTAATGAAAATTCTTTTAATGGTTTTGGACGGCGCAGCAGATAGAAGCAATGCAACACAAACCCCATTTCAAGCTGCAATAAAACCAAATATAGACAGGCTTGCAAAGAATGGCAAAGTGGGGATGATAGATATTGGGTACAAAGGCAGTGTGGAATCTGATTTTGGTTTTCTCAATCTCCTTGGATTCTATTCAAAAAATACATATCCAGGAAGAGGATATTTAGAGGCATTGGGTGCAGGTATAGAGCCTAAACATGGAGATTTGTGTATAAGGGGCAATTTTGCAACCCTCAACGCTGATGGTAATCTTATTGATAGAAGGGCTGGGAGGGATGAAACAGGGTTGGAGGAGCTTGCAAATATGTTGGATGGTATGGAAATAGATGGCGTGCATTTTACTGTTAAAAAATCAGCTGGTCATAGAGTAATAATAATAGCGAGCGGTAAAAATTTAAGCACAGAGCTTATGCCAAACGATACAAGAGAAATAAACACACCTGTAAGGCAAATTGTGGCAAAAAACGAAAAGGCTAAATTTACAGCCTCAGTGCTGAATAAATTCATAACAAGAAGCAGGAAGTTGCTTGAGAGACATGAGATAAATAAAAAGCGTAGCAAACCAGCAAATGTCATTTTGATGAGGGGTTTTGGTAAGAGAAGGGATATAGAGGGTTTTGAAAAAAGGTATGGGATGAAGGCTTGCTGTATAGCAGGAATTCCTATAGCAAAGGGTGTAGCAAGGTGGCTCGGCATGGATGTTATTGAGGTTGAGGGGGCAACAGGTATGCCAAATACAAACCTTGCTGGAAAGTTTAATGCAGCCATAAAGGCTATAGATAAATATGATTTTATATGGTTGCATATAAACGCATGCGATATACTTTCTCATGATGGGAAGAGGGAGGAGAAAAGAAGATACATAGAAAAGATTGATAGTGAGGTTGGAAAACTATTAAAGAGGATTGATATAAGCAAGCTTATTATAGCCATAACCTCCGATCATAGAACTGTAAGCATACCAGAGTTTAAGTTTTATAGGCATGTCCCAGACCCTGTACCCGTTCTTATAGCGGGAAATGGTATAGAGGCTGATAAAGTGGGAAGGTTTAATGAAATAGATGCAGAAAGCGGCAGTCTTAAGCTAAAGGGAAACGAGCTTATAGGCAAGATAATATCTTTATGTAAGAGAAAGAATTAATATGGAAAAGGAATTTACAAGCCTGGATATATTTTTTATTTTAAAAGAGATAAGGGATGCTATTAATGGGGGATTCATAAGAAAGATACACCAATATAATGGCAAGGGTTATTCTTTTTTGTTAGATATCTATTCTCCAAGAAAGGGTGAATCGTTCTGGCTGTACTTTGATAAGAATAAAATATACATCACGGAGTATAAGAAGAAGGCACCTTACAAGCTTCCCATATTTTGCTCGATCCTAAGGAAATACCTAGAGAATGCGAAGATAGAAAGTATTAATCAACATGAATTTGAAAGAATAGTAGAGCTTTGTACCACTAAAGGGATACTTGTTATAGAGCTTTTCTCTAAAGGGAATGTTATACTTTGCAATCAAGACAGGGAAATAATAGCACCCCTCTATACACAACATTGGAAAGACAGGGAAATTAAGCGTGGCGCTGTGTATAGCTACCCTCCACCCAAGCCAAACCCATTCTCTATGAGCTTTGAAGATTTTAAAAAGATTATGAGCAATGAGAAGAAGGTTATTGTTGGCATTGCATTAATGGGTTTCGGTGGTACATATGGTAAGGAGATATGTAAAATTGCAAATATAGATGAAAATAGAATCGCAAAGGAGCTGAGTATGAACGAGGTGAGAAGAATTTTTAAGGCAATATCAACAATAAAGAAGAGGGAAATAAAAGCTACCGTATATGAGGATGATGTAACACCTTTCCCTCTAGAGATATATAAAAATAAGAAGATTATCAAAACCTTTGATAGTTTCTCGCCAGCCATTGATAATTTTATTATATCTAAAATAAAGAGCAGCCAGCAAATAGAAGGGGAGGAAAAAATAAAAAGAATTATAGAGAGGCAAAAGAGCGCTATAGAAAAATGGGAGAAAAAGGAAAAAGAGAGCAGAGAAAAAGCAAATATTATCTATACACATTACCCTCTTTTCAAAACCATATTGCAATGGATAAGGAACGCTAGAGACAAGGGAATGGGATGGGAGGAAATAAAAAAATGGATAAAAGAAAAAGGAACAGGGTGGGCTGATAATATAAAAGAAATAAGGGAGCATGAAGGTGTTATCATAGTAAATGTTGAGAATAATGAAATAGAGATTGATATAAAAAAGAGCACAGAGGAAAATGCTGCAATGTATTTTGAAAATGCAAAGAAGGCAAGAAGAAAAATAAAAGGTATCATGGAGGCTATCAAAAAATATGAGGATATGGAGAAATGTGAAAGGAAGGAAAGGGAAAGGGAAAGTATTAAAAAGAAGGAAAAGAAAGCGTGGTATGAGAAATTCCGTTATTTCTATACCTCTGATAATTTTCTTGTGCTTGGTGGAAAAGATGCAGTAAGTAATGAAGTCTTGATAAAGAAATATACAGATAAAAATGACGTTGTTTTACATGCTGATATAACGGGCTCACCATTTGTTGTTATAAAATCTGCTGGAAAAAAGATAACAGAGGTAGCAAAAAAAGAAGCCAGTGAGTTCGCTGCTATTTATAGCAAGGCATGGCAAAGGGGATTAATGAATGTAGATGTATATTGTGTGAGGCCAGAGCAGATATCAAAAAAAGCTCCCAGTGGAGAGTATCTTGGCAAAGGCTCTTTCATGATTTATGGTAAGAGAGAGTGGTTTAGAAATGTTGAGCTAAAACTTGCGATAGGGTTTGTTTTTGATAAAGCCTGTGTAAGGGTTATAGGCGGACCTCTCTCTACGATAAAGAACAAGACTGAGTACTTTGTTGTAATAAGACCTGGAGATTTGAAGCTTAAAGAAATTGTTGAGAAAATAAAAAAGAAGGTAGCAAGAGATGTAGGTAAAGAGAAGGCATTGCTTATTAAAAAAATAAACATCTCAGATTTCCAGAGGTTTATACCAGCAGGAAAGGGAAGCATAGATTGACATTTCAATAGTTTCAATATATGCAACTAAGTTTTATATAATGTTTCCTTTATATGAAGTTATATGTTTAGAGGTATAAGTATAGAGGATATTGTAAATGCAATATTACGTGCTCAGAGAGGTTAAGCATTTTTAAATATAAACCAAACTAAAAATAATGAAACTGCGCTTTGTGGAAGGGAAGCCCGCCCTGCTTATAAAAGATACACTTGTAATAGCCGATCTGCATATAGGAATTGAGAGGGAGTATGCTGAGAATGGTATAAAAATACCACCCTTAGCTGATGTGCTTCTCAAAGAAATTAAGGATCTAATCAAAGCCAGTCATGCAAGATCTCTCATACTGATGGGTGACATAAAGCACATAGTCCCAGGGCACAGCAGCTATGAAAGAAAGGAGGTTAGAAAATTCCTTAACGCTATTAATGAGATAGTAAATGTGGGGATTATAAAGGGCAACCATGACTCAAATATAGAAAACTATATTCCGGAAGGTGTTAGAATTTTTAACGCAAAAGGCATTATTTTGGAAAACGATTTTTATTTGTTCCATGGCCACACATGGCCAAGAACAGGCTTTCTAAAGGCTAAGTACTGTATAATGGCTCATATCCACCCACAAATAGAAATAGTTAGTAGGCTCGGTTATAATTTTATAGATGATGTATGGGTTGTCTCGGAAATGAAAGATAGTATATTAGAAAGATACAATGGTTATGAAAATAAAAGCCTGCCAGAGGTTATAATCATGCCAAAATTCAATAAAATGGCAGGCGGGCTCGTGATAAATAAAGAAACATGCTTGGAGAAATTGGATAATAAGCATTCATCCCCCCTTCTCAGAAATTTAGATATCATGAAAAGCAAGATATTTACACTCTCAGGCCTATACCTCGGTAGGCTTTCTGAGCTGAGCCACTAGACCTTGTCGTTTTAAAATTTAATGATGTTAAGCTTTGTCACAAGTGTAAATATTACAAAGAGCAAGGCAAGCATTATAAGCGAGTGCTTTATACCCGCAAACGCTGAATTTTCAGAAAGCTGACCAGTTAGAAGACCCATAAATATTGCCTCTATTATCAGTGAAGAGAAAAACAGAGCAGTATAATAGCATCCTACACCCCCTGATATATTAAATGCTGTGCATATAAGTCCAAAAAAATCGCATGGGAAAATAAGGTATGCCGTCTCACAAGGGTTCCTAAAGTTAAACGTAAAACCACCCCCCAGAGGGCTGGTTCCCATGAAGCTTGAACCGCTAAGCCCACCAAGTGCGGAAGAACCAGAAAACATTGGCGCCAAGACCAAAATTATGCCGAGAGATATGCCTATGAATATAAAGAATGTTGCGTACATTACCATTACATGTTGCCTGACTATATTTCTCCTATCTTCTTCCAGCTCTCTTAGGGTGAACATATCCCTTGCCAACGAGTCTAAAATTGATGCGATATCTCCTCCAGAGACGTAAGACTCCTTTATGATATCTATAGCCTCTCTTATAACCCTGGATTTAAACCGCCTTCCAAATATCTCAAGAGCCCTTAAAAATGGAACGTTCCACGAAAGCCTGTTTGCAAGCTTTTCTATTTCTGGTGTAAGTTTTCCGTAATTTGTCTTTGTTGCAAGCCTAACAGCATCCGGCAGTGTCATTCCAGAACGCTTCATACTTGCTAAATCTCTTATAAAATTTGGAAATTCTTTCTCTGCAGCCTTTATTAACAGAAATTCGCTATAGCGATAGAGAAATGAGGGTGTGACTATTATGAAGATTGATATTACACCCACATTTATTATTGATGCAACATCCTGTGTGATTATACTTGTTAGCGTTAACAGGCACGCACTAATAGCTAGCGATATCAAAAGTACCTTTTTCCTCATATCTATTTCAACCATCCTATCACTCCGTTGGAGACATACCCTTAAATAATACTATGAATCCTATTGAGACGAGTGGTATGAACACGAACACGAGGAAGGTCTGTATAAGTAATATACCCCCACCCGATAGTGGTCCCATAATAGACGATAGCACTATGAAAAACACGCTACCCACAATTATGAGTGTAATATATATCTCTGTAAAGAATGATACTTGCCTTGAGTATTTGTCTAGTGATCTTCTATAATCTCCCATGAATTCTCTTGTTTTTTCCTCAAAATATCTACCTAGATCACCACCTCTTGTGAGCACAGACACCATTCCCCACAGAAACTCTGAAAATTTCGCTGAAGGCGTTCTATTTGCAGCTTTGGCTATTGCACTTGGCAAATCCATACCAAGCATCGCAACATCCCTGTATATCCTTTTACATTCATTACCAATCTCACCCTTTTTTAACGATGTTAGCTTGAATATCTCTACAGGGTTTACATTAGATGAAGCTATTGTTGACATGTAAACGCTAACAAAAGGCAGCTCTTTCATTATCCTGTTTTCTATCCCTTTAGCCTTCATAGAAGGGTAGTAGTTACCCGCTAAAAATGCAAGCAGTGAAGCAAACAGTGAAACTATTATTGATAATGTAAATGAATAACTGGGAGCCATGGTTACTATACCGATAAAAAATGATGCTATTGGTAAGGAAATCATGTATACAATCAAAGCTATAAAAAGAAGGTTACATACATAGGTTTTGATATCTATAAGCATCCTGGCCTGTTTTAGCTTTAACTTCAACTCATCAAAATACTCAATATACGGTTCTACCAAGCCTCCAAAGAGCCCAAGCGAGATTTTCTCTATCATTATAATCTTTATATAAGACTTAAAATCTTGTCAGGGTTTGAATAATAGGTGTTGATTATGTTTGCAACATCTCTATAATCATAAATCTTATTCTCAACCATCCACTCCAACACAGATTTCCTAGCAGCCAATTCATCTTTAAGCATATTATGAGGTATACCGAGAATAGTGGCTATATCCTCCATAACCTTCGATTTTCCAACTATATCAAACTTATCATTAGCGGGATTCCATTTGAATATAGTTTCCACCGCTGGCTTATTACCCCTTATACCCACAACCTCAACTATTTCATTCGCTCTCCTTGCATACTCTTCCTTTATCTTTACCCTCACCAAGAACACGATTATATCAAGATTCTCTATCAATGTTGCAGGCAAAGATATTGGTGGGCTTGTAAGCCTGTCTATGAATTGTGGCATAGACGCAGCGTGTATTGTTGCCATTCCAGCATGCCCTGTTGCTATTTGCTGGAAAAGGACATAAGCCTCTTTACCTCTAACCTCACCAACTATTATATAATCCGGCCTTTGCCTGAGCGAGGACTTGAGCAAGTCAAAAAGGCTCACCTCACCCTTTACCCCTTCCTCGCTTATTGCTGTTCTTGCAACCTCTGGTACCCAATGCGGGTGCGGCAGCCTTAATTCTGGTGTATCTTCTATGGAGACAACTTTAAGGGAAGGCCTTATAAAAAGCGAAAGTGCATTGAGAAATGACGTCTTACCTGTTGCCGTCCCACCAGATATAAGTATGGATTTCCTGTGCTCTATAGCAAGCCACAAATACGCCATTTGAAGTGCATTTACTGTTCCATATTCAATCATGTGAACAGGAGTTAAAGGCTTCTCTGTGAATTTCCTTATTGTAAAATTACTCCCTTTCATTGCTATATCTGTTCCAAGGGTTGCTTGTACCCTGCTCCCGTCCGGCAAGCTCCCATCCATCAACGGTTCAGCAACATTCAGCATCCTTCCGCATTTCTGCGCGAGTTTCATAACAAACGTATCAAGCTCATCCTTGTCTTCAAACATAATATTGGTTATTAAAGAACCAAACAAAGGATTTCTGTGATAAACATATATTGGTACCTTTTCCCCGTCACAACTTATATCTTCTATATCGGGATCCCTCATTAACGCTTCAATCTTTCCTAATCCTAATATATCCCTTTCTATATAATAGCGATAGGTATCTTTCTTTTCAGGTGTTAGCTCAAGTGTGGAAAAAATATCATAAAGCTCTTTTCTTAATATCTCTTTTGCCTTAATATCCCCTATCTTTATAAAGTCTACATCCAACCTTTCTTCAAGTATCCTTTTTATCTCTTCTAGCTGTTTTATATCAGCCTTTGATATAAACGGTTCTATTACATTATATACCAAATTATTATGCTCATTATTCCAAAATATGTGTGCGTATGCATAAATCTTCTCACCACGTCTTGGTTTGAGTGGTATTAACGGATAGCGTATATTTATATTTCTTATTGCTTCCTTTTCCTCTGTTGAAAGCGGTGATATCATTTTTGGTTGAAATGGCGGCAGCTCTAGCTCAAAATTACCCTTTCTTATCCTTACCTCACCCTCTAAGGTGACCTTTCCACCGGTAATCTTTCCACCAGCACCACCTGCCCCCAAAACCTTTAATATATTATCGCCACTTATTACTATCTTTCCTTCACTTATGTTAATCTCACCACCACCCATACCAGCTCTTTTTTGCTTTTTCATGTAATTGATGTAACCGGATTTCATTTTAGCTATCAATTTTCTGAAAGAAAATTTCTCTGCCTTTCGAACCTTTATTCTTGGAACATTAACCATTTCAACACCTACTTTAATATAATTGAATTCCCTGTTTTATAAATTATGAGTTTGCCTCTACCACTTAATATTGTGCTCTTTTTAAATGTGTAGGTTTTATTCATGAAATAAAGATTGGAAAAGCTTTCTCTACCATTTCTTACATATACATAAAGCCCATTCTCTCGTAAAGCAATAAAATATGGTTTCTGACCTGCAAACTTTGGTATCTTTACTACAATGCTCGAGGAGCTGTTGGTGGATAAAAGTAATGATAGTATGCTGTTAGCTACAGTCTCCTTTATTTGTTCAAGCTGATCATATTCTGCAAACTCCGCATACACGCTGGTATAGCTATTAAATATAAAATACGTCGCTATAAAGATGCTAACCGCTAGTGAAAAAAGCACTATTTGTTCAAAAGCCAAGACTTGCCCAATTTTCGCCATATTTAGAATTTTGGTGTAACCCATTTTTATTTGATGAAATGCATTATAAATGGACTAATTACTTGAAAATAAAGAATTTTATTATTTTTTGTTAAATAATCATATGAGTCTTAAAAAAATCATAGGTATCGGTGCTATTGCGGCTAGCTTGTTATTTAGCAAAGACGCAGAACTGACCATAAAAGATAAACATCTCGCTCCAAATAAAACTTCAAGTGTTGAAATGGCGTTCAGAAGATTGGACCCTTTTGTTGAGTGGTATGTTGAGCAAGATTATACAAATAAAGAAAAAGAGGGGCATGTAAGCTTGAGAAGCACGGATAAAACAGTTTGGTTTGTGCTTGCAGCCTATGATCCAGAACAAGATATAATAAAAATACCTGATTATAAAGATGAAAAGAAATGGAAAAAAGCTATAAATGCTATACCTCATGAATTATGGCATGCACTCTCTGATTCCATAGGCAATAAAGGCCTTTTGTATTATCCTGATTATGAAGGGCCGGATATGAGAGAAATTGCGGAGTATTGCAAAGAAAAGACAAAATTGCTTAATGAAATAATAAAAAGAAAAAACAAATATGTAGATGTGTATTACGCGGTAAAAGACGTAAACAATGCTATTGAATATTATAAAGATGTGCTGTTTTACACAGTGGAAAGTGCAAAATGGTTTAACAGAGATGTTAGGCCGTATATGGGTATAATAAAGGAGATGGACAAAAAATTTTACCACAATATTATAGAAAGTATTAGAAGGATAAGGAAAAAACATAAAAGATTGTGGTATGCGTTTCGTGATCAGTATAAATGGGTAGGAGATATTTTACAATTAGCTGGTAAACTTGCTATCAAAAAGGATATAGAAGGCTTAACAAAAATACAGAAGGAAATAGCAGACAGCTTGCAAATTTGGGATAAAGAGTACGGGTCACTTTTATACGATGTAAAAGGATTTATAAGCAGTATTACAAAATTTTGCACCTCCAACAATTTATGTGAAGATGTGATGCTTGATGCACCTCTTCCACCTAATAGTATATATTACCGCTCTCGTGATTATATTGAAGGAGATATAGCAAGGCTTAAGTTATATGAAATTTTAGGGACCGATGAAATAATGGCAAGAATGGTAGCATCGCTTTATAACCCTTACTACGGACAACCAACCATTAATTATTTTCAGCTTACTGAAAAGGATTTGGAATTCCTTGAAAAATTTACATATAATGGTAAGCCTATTTTTAGAAAGGGCATAGAGAAATACAAGGTTGGTTTGGAAATGATAAAAGATGGTATGGACCCAAAAGATGTTAGCGAATTGCTTAGGGATGCTACACACTTTATTTATAAAGGAAAGGAGTATAATTGGCCAGAGGCGAATTTTAAGATAAAGGGCTACATACCTTATGAGTAGTTTTATAAAATCACGCTGGGGCTGGGATTTGAACCCAGAAGTCCACAAGGGACACCAGCTCTCCAGGCTGGCGCGTTACCTGGTTCCGCCACCCCAGCATAATGCTTTGCAATGATTATATATAATTTGGAATCGTTAATTTTAATTCATTTAAGATTAAAATTGTTAGTTCTATAATAATAGGAACAATATGTTTGGCTCCTATTTTCACAGCAAAAAATGCCATAATCTATACAAACTATCAATGGCCTGTTATAGCTTATTATTCCCATCGAAGCTAAATTTTTTATTAACTCTTGAAAATACATTTTTATGGGCGTTAATCTAGCAGATATTGTACCATGTAGCAAGATAAAGGTTTCTGATCTAAATGGAAAAATTATCGCTATAGATGCATTCAATACCATTTATCAATTTCTAAGTATAATAAGAGACAGATTTACCGGGGAATGTTTAAGAGACAGCAGCGGGAGGATAACCAGCCATATATCCGGACTTTTTTACAGAACAGCAAAGCTTTTAGAAGAAGGGATAACACCCGTATTCGTTTTTGACGGTGAACCACCATCATTCAAGCAGAAAACGCAAGAAGAGAGGCATATGATAAAAGAAAAGGCAAGCATAATGCTGGAAAAGGCAAGAGAGGAAGGAGATACGGAGAAGATAAGAATGTACGCACAGGCAACTGCAAAATTGACAGAAAGTATGGTAGAGGATGCGAAAACATTGCTTAAATATATGGGGGTTCTATGCATAGATGCACCTTCTGAAGGTGAAGCACAGGCAGCGTATATTGCAAAAAAGGGAATTGCATATGCAAGTGCTAGTCAAGACTGGGATTCCTTGCTTTTTGGCACCCCACGCCTTATTAGGAATCTCGCATTGACGGGAAAAAGAAAACTTCCCAGAAAAGAAGTATACGTAGAGGTTGTTCCAGAGATGGCAGAACTTAACACCATACTCTCAACACTTTCTATAACGCACGATCAATTAATAGCACTTTCCATACTTATAGGCACAGATTATAATCCTGGAGGGGTTAAGGGCATAGGACCAAAGAAGGCGTTAGAGATTGTGAAAAAATGCGGTGATATTGAGAAAATATTTAATCAAGTTGAATGGGATTTCGATGTAAGCGCAATGGACATATTTAACTTCTTTAAAAACCCGCCTGTTATTGATTGTGATATTACAAAAACACAACCAGACTTTGACAGCCTAAAAGAATTCATGCTACAACATGATTTTTCTGAAGAAAGGGTTGATAAAGTAATAAATGCACTAGAATCCTTGAAAGGTGAAAGGCAAGAGGATCTTAGCAAATGGTTTGCGAAAAAATGATAGACAGGCTGTATGTGCTACAATTGGAAAGAGGTTTTTTTACACCGCGTTTAGCTTCAAAAATGCTATGCATAGCTAAGAGTGATGCCAAAAAAATGATAAGGGAAATGCTAGACAAGGGCTTTGTAAGAGAGGTAGAAGGAAAGAAAGGGCGTTACATGCTTAGTAAAAAAGGGAGAAAGATGGTAAGGGTTGGTTTAACCGGTGGTTGCTTTGATATTTTGCATGCTGGCCATATAAAAATGCTTGAATCAGCAAAAAAGTTATGCGATGTGCTTGTTGTAGTTATTGCAAGCGATGAAACCATTATTAAAGAAAAAAACAGGCAGGCTGTGTTTGATGAGAAAGAGAGAAAGATGCTTGTAGGCGCTATTAAATATGTTGATTTCGTTATTATCGGGAGCAAGAGCATGAATATTAAATCTGTTATAGAAAGGGTAAAGCCAGACATTATCATATTTGGTAAGGATCAAAAAAAGCTTGAAGAGCGTGTTAAAGAATTAATACCAAGGCTTAAAATTAAACCAAAGATAAAGAGGATTGGTACGTGGGTTAAGGGTAAAAAAAGCAGTAAAATAAGAAGTTGGTTAGCAAAACTTAATTCAGCATATTAGATTGGGAGGAACAAAATAAATATAACAAGCACGGGCTGGTGTATGAAATAGATCAAAAGGGAATGTCTGCCAGCCATGCATATAGCACTTAAAACCTTACTATCCCTGTTCTTAATACCAAACTGTCTTTTACCATCCCTGTAAAAAACTGTTCCAAGAAACATGCCAAAGAATACAACGCCTAACCAAGGAAATAACGGGAAGTAGTCAAATGTTTTTATATTAGCACTAGCGCCGGCAAAAGAAAAAAGCGGAGCATGGATGTTCATTAAAGGCAGGCTTATTAGGAAGGATATTAAGGTAAATAGGAGATAAACTACTGGCTTTGCTTTAATTCTCAAAGCGAGATAGGATAGCAGGGTAGCTGTACTAAAGAAATGTAATATGCCAAAAAAGATAAACTCTTGGGGAAACGCAAGAAATGTAATGATGGTTATAATGCTTGCATAACCCAGAAGCTTCACTGACCTGCGTATATATTTAAGACATAACTCCTTGCCTTTTAATCTCTTTGAGGCTCTTGCGTAGCTTATTGTCATCGATATGCCAAACAAGATTATGAAAAGACTGGCAATAAAAAATGCAATATAGCTTAATGGCTCATCAATATAGGTGCCATGTTTGAAATAGGTTATATCAAAGGCTGCATGAAAACCTATCATTAAGATAACCGCAATGCCTCTTGCAAAATCTATCTCCCAAAACCTTTTCATACTATTCTTTTTATTTATTCCTTTAGGATTATTATTAAGTGGTATGGAAAAAAGATTGGAAGATGCAAGTGTAATTGCTAACTCGATCAGAGAGAACATAGAGAGAAGGCTTTATACATTAGATTTTGATGTACAGTGTCATTTTGCAACGAGGATGTATAGAGTAACGGGTGATAAATCTTATACGAAGCCCATAGTTGCGTGGTTTTTGGCTGAGAAAGAAAAGCTCCTTACTGATTTAAAAAATGCAAGCAGCAAGAGGTATGTTAGCAATCGTTCTGAGGAATTATTCGAAGAGTATAAAATGAGAGTGAAGAGAAAGGCAGGAAGAGATGTGAAGGAGGTAAAAAGAATAAAGCTGTTCAGCACAAGAAAAGAGTCTCTCTTTTACTACAGGATTATTGAGAACCTGTACTTTTTGAAAAATTTTGGACTTTCTAAAGGAAAGCTGGGATGTGCATTTAAAAGGGGTTTAACATTTCTTAGAAATAGAAAAGATGAGATAAAGAATTATATATTTGAGGACAGCGCGATAAAATACTATGGAACACAATTAATCAATCAGGTTAATTATCTAAAATTCTTGGGAGTAGTGGATGTTATACCCAGCTTTGAGAACAAATTTATCAAAATGTTTATGAAAAGGAAAAGGCTACCTGATTATATGTATAGGAATAAAATTTATGGGCTGACGCATTTTATAATCGCAGACTCAGATTATTATCAAAGGTTCGCATCCAAAAGATTTATGTGGATAATCGATTATTTTAGAAATAACATAGGTGAAATAATTGGCAAGACAAATGCTGATATAATCTCAGAGGTTGGGCTGTGTTTTAAGCTCATGAGAGTAAAAGATAGAAAGGTATTCAAGCTTGTTACAAACTATCTTTTAAATGCCTATGATGGTAAAATAGGGTATATACCGCGAGATGATAGCAAGGATCTAAATATAGCTGAGCATACCAATATAGTTGCCTTTTTGTTTTTGCACAATTTCAGAAGGTTTTATAAAGGTCCTGATATAAGAAATATTGTAGAGCAATTCATAACACCATAACAAGAAATTTTGGTGGTAAAAGTGATGGAAGAGCTTTATACTGAGTTGCTAACCCGTAATTATTTAGGTACGATGCTTGACCCGTATTTTTGGAGAGAAGATGTTAAGGATTATGAAAAGGCCACGCGTCTCGAATATGTTGGTAGAAAGGCAGAGAGGGAAGGGTATGGTGATGTAGCAACCATGCTGTATGTAAAAGCAATTCAATATTATGAAAAGGCTGGTTGGTTTGGTAGTGCGTTGCAATTAAGAAGAAAGATACTTGGGCACAAAAATAAAAGGGTTAAAGGTTAATTAAATTTTAATGATAAACTATTACTTTTCCCTTATGAGGATAAAAAATTGGAGAGCCTATTTATTAATATCTATTCTCGGCTTCTTGCTATCTTTTGGATATACCAATGATATTATAAAGATTACAGCCTTTTTTATAGCCGTTTCACTATACCTTGGATTTAGTTTTTCAATCAATGAATGCTTTGACACTAGCGAGGACAGGCTAAAAGGTACAAAGAACCCGATAGCGCTGGGTAAAATAAAATTTGAACATGGATTGTGCTTTTCTGGCATACTTGCAATACTTGGCTTGAGCTTGGCTGCGGTGTTTGGAATGAACGCATTTCTGTTTTACTTAACAATGATATTGCTTTCACTTGCTTATTCTTCAAAACCACTGAGACTAAAATCTAGATTCATTTTGGATCTCTTATCCCATGGCTTGTTTTTCGGAGCATTCCTTTTCATTTTTCCTTTTATTGTGTTTAGCAAAGCCATAAACATAATACATTATCTTATAATGCTTGTAATATTTTATTTCTCAATCATACTTGAGCTGAGAAATCATATAAGCGACTTCGACTATGATAGGCGTGCTGGATTAAAGACAAGCGCATGCGTACTAGGTAAAGATAAAAGTATAAAGGTATTAAGGTTTTTATTCATGCTGTATCCATTATCCTTGCTTCCTATCTTTTTGCTTACCAATCTTTATTATCTATTTTTTGTTCTAGCTAGCACTCTATATTTGCTTTTGTTTTTATTTAAGGATAGATACATTATAATAGATATATATACCAACATCTCACTATTCCTTATAATGTTGAAACTGGTAGTGATAAGATGAGGATAGCAATATGTAGTGATTATTTTTATCCTAAGATTGGAGGTATAACAACACATATAGAACAGCTAGCAAAATGTATGGAAAAGAGGGGGCATGAAGTGATAATAGTTACGAAAAAAGCTGATTATGATGACGAGGTGCATGGGCTGAACGTAGTAAGAATAAATTCCATATTCAGAACATCCAAAACCATCGATATACCAAATACCAAGGAATTAAAGAATGCGTTGGAATCGGTTAAGCCAGATATAATTCACGCACACCATGCATTCTCTCCAATCTCACTTCTTGCTTTAAGTATAGGAAAGAAGATGGGAATAAAAACTGTTCTAACCAATCATTCAATACAATTTCTTTATGATTTTGATTATCTTTGGAGACCATCCTCATACATACTCTTTCCCTATAGAGAGTATATAAAGAATGCAGACAAAATCATAGCTGTTAGTAACGCTGCAGCAGAGTTTATATCCCACTTTACAGATAAGAAAATACATATCATACCAAATGGGATAGATATTGCAAACTTTTCTGTGAAAAGAAAGGTATTTGATGGGAAGAGCGTGTTATTTGTAGGAAGGTTCGTATACAGAAAGGGTATACATATATTGCTAGAGGCAATGTCACATGTTCTCAAAAAGCAAGATGCGAAGCTAACACTTGTTGGAAGCGGCTATCTTAAACACATTATAAAGCTCTTCGTAAGAGCATTTAATTTAGGCAAGAACGTTAAAATAATGGAAAATATTCCAAAGGAAGAATTAATAAAAATATATAGAAAAGCTCATGTGTTTGTAATGCCATCCATATATGGCGAGTCCTTTGGTATCGTTTTGCTTGAGGCCATGGCAACAAAAACGCCTATAGTTGCATATAATCAAGGAGGGATAGGCGAGATTATAGAGAGTGGTGTTACAGGTATACTTGTGAAAAAAGAAAGCGTTGAAGAGATGGCTAAAAATATCTTGCTTCTTCTAAATAACAAAGATCTTGCAAGGAAAATAGCCAGCAATGCATTTAAGGCTGTGAAAAGATATGATTGGAACGTTATTGCAGAGGAGATAGAGAACGTGTATGAGGGGTAGAGTGATAAGTGTTATTATACCGGTTTATAAGGAATCCCCCTACCTAGAGAAACTTATAAAATGCCTTTCAGCCCAGCATGCGGATAAGGAAATTATTGTTATAATAGATGAACCAACGAAGGCCTCTCTTGAGCTCGTTAATAAATTCAAGGAAATAAAATTCATTTTAAATCGCAAAAGAATGGGAAAGGTGGCTGCATTAAACAAAGCGGCAAAAATCACAAGAGGAGAGATACTGCTTTTTCTTGATGCAGATGTAGAGATAAATGATAATGAGTTTTTGAAAAAATTGGAATTGGAAATGAGGGATGCAGAGTTCATAGATATTAAAAAGGTTGTTGTCAAGGATTCATTCTTATCGAGAATGACATACTATGAATACCTTGGCTTTAACATAGGCTCGTACCTCCTTTCCCGTTTCCTAAGAAAGTGTCCAGCTGTTAATGGTTCTGCATTTGCCGTAAAAAGGTATGTGTTTGAGAAAATAGGGGGTTTTAGAAAGGTTATAGTAGAGGATGTAGATATAGCAACAAGGGCATTTGTTAATGGATACGCATTCAAATACTTACCCAATATTCATGTTTACAATCACGTACCTAAGACATGGTGGGCGTGGATAGAGCAAAGAAAAAGATGGTCTATAGGGACTGCCCTTTGGTTCAGAGAGTGGTATAAAGAAATGATAGGCATCGCTATAAAAAAACCAGAAATAGTCTTACCAGCTTTGCTTTTTGTTTTTCCAGCCGTTGTTATAGTAATCGTCAATATTTTCATACCTAATTTATGGGTTTACAAACTACTATCGTTGGTGTTTATTTTCTTTGCCATAAAGTTTAACATTATGTTTCCCTTGCTTATGTTAACAACCGTGGGTATTAATATTGTAAAGAATTTATTTATCTTGCTTGCGAGCTTTCTTTTCTTCGCTTTCCTCTTCTTTTATTTCTCACGAAGGCTTGGCTTTCACTTTAATTTACAGGAATTTCTTCTCTACTATATGTTCTATTCAATTCTCTCGCTTTTCATACTTATTGTTGGCTTTATGAGTGTGTTTATATTGAGGAAAAGTAAGATAGAAGGATGGAAAGTTTAGTATTAGCTCTGATTTATTCTCCTTACAATCGTTGCCCCTTCTGTTTCTTTGTTTCTTTCCAGCTTATAAATGGCTCCTGTTACAGAATCTGCAAGCATTTCATCATGTGTAATAATGAACACCTGTTCAACAAGATCATTTATTTTCTCTCTTAGCGCGTAGCCAAAATGCTCTATCGCGTTCCTATCAAGATTATGTGTAGGCTCATCCAAAATTAACCATCTGAGATTCGGTGTGAATGCAAGGGAAAAGGCTATTCTTAGGGCAAGACTAGCCAATGTTCTCTCACCCCCAGATGCCTTTTCAATGTTTATTGGACCTTTTGCACTAAATAGCTTTAATATGTAATCGTTATCCTCAAAATATATACCAATTCTATCGAAATCTGGATATGGATAAAGCTCTTCCCATACAGCATTCATAACATTATTTATTGTTTCAAGAAACCTCTCTCTTAGCTGCGTTTGTGTATTAACAACGACCTCAATAAAGCTATCCATTTTCTTTATTATCTCGTTGAGTTGCTTCACTTCTGCCGAGTACTTATTGTACAATTCTATATCCTTTCTGTAATATTCCAACGCATTTCTTTTTTCTTTCTCTAACGCATTTAAAGATCTCACCCTTTCTCTAAGCTTCCCCTCTTCCCATACGATCTTGTTAAGTTTTGATTTGAGATCCTCAAAGTCTATCTTAGCTAGCCAATTTTTAATATGTTCTATTTCTTTCTCCGAACTCTCAATATCACTCTTCATTTTTGTTATTCTTTGCCTATCCTCCTCAATACCCTTCTTTATAATCTCCATCTCCATAACCTCTCTTTCCTTTATTATTTCACCCTCCAGCTTCTCTCTCGCTTTGTTTAAGGAATCCATGCTGGCTTTAATATCTGCTACCCTTTCCTCTATCTGCTCTCTTAATATTGCTATTTCCTTTTCATTATTCTTTACCTCCTCCTCTATGTTACCAATTTCCTTGAGTTTATTTTTTGCATTGATGAGATCTTCATAATCACGCTCACAGGCATCCCTTTCCTTTTCAACACTCGCCATTTCCTTTTTCTTCACCTCGATCGCTTTCTCCCACCTCTCTAATAACTCTTTCTTCTCTTTTATTATCTCCTCCTTTCTTTTATCATCAAGCAAAGAATTGCATACAGGGCATTTTCCCTTGGCACGGGCTAAATCATCAATAGAGGATTTTGTTTCTTCGATCCTTGCCTCTAAGTGTGCGATTTGATTGCCAATTTTCTCTACTATTTCCTTCTTGCTCTCTATCACCTCTTCTATAGCTACCTTGTACTTGCTCTCTATTTGCTTGATAATACGCTCAGCCTTTAATTTCTCTTCCCTTGCTATTTCCATATCTTTTATTTGTCTTTCAAGAACACTTACTCTAGCGTTCTTTTCTGCTATCTCTTTCCTCGAACTATCCAAGTACTTCTCAAGCCTGCTTATCTCATCCCTTAGCAACGCTATATTTTTTCTAACATCTTCAATATTTTCTGAGATCCCGACCTTGCTAAGCTTCTCAATCTTCTTCTTCAACTCATTCTCTACCTCGTTTACTTTTGATTTTAGGCTCTCTACGAACCTTTCTTTGGTATGAAGCACTTCACTATTCTTTTCATATGCATGAATAGTATTGGCTAACTCTTCTCTTTTTTTGGAAAGTGCTGATAGCCTTTTACCCACATTCTCCTGCTCTTTCTTTAAATTTTCTATTTCTTTCTCCAGCTTATTAACAATCTCCTCAACACCCTTCTTTTTAATATCATCCAGAACCTTGATTTTGCTTTTTTGCTCATCTATCAGCCTATTTTTTATCTTTACAGAACTTTCTCTAACCCTTTCATACCTATCTAACCTTAGCATATCATCTATTTGTTCCCTTCTCGCACCTCTTGGTATCCTGAGAAAATTCTCTAACCCGTTTTGCTCGGAATAGACAGCTCTAGAGAATAAATCATAGTCCAAGCTTAGTATTCTTCTAACCTCTCTTTCCACAGCCTTCGGACCAACCTCTAATAGCTTGTTATTCTCTCTTATCTCTGCGTGGCTTTTCTTGTTCCTATCCACCACCCTTTTTATATAGTAGGCTTTACCATTGGCTACAAACTCCAATTCTATAACAGCTTCGTTCATTCTTTTAGGCTTCTCCATTATCATATCCTCTATTTTTACCTTTCTTGAGGCAAGAGAGGGAAAGTTTCCAAAGAGGGCAAAAGATATGGCTTGCATAACACTACTTTTTCCCGATCCCATAATACCTATTAGTGCATTAACACCCCTACTAAATTCAAATTCTGAGTTAAGATGGGATTTCCAGCCAACAAGTTTGATCCTTGTAATCATACAATCATAGAATTATTTGTAGGTTTATTAAAAATTTAATTATATTCTAATATGGCGATGCTGAGTTTAATTTAGAAGGAAATAGGTACGAGGTGGGCATCATTTCTTGCACATCAGGGCTTATGAAACCAAGACCTCGCCAATACCTCTTAATCCCGTAACAAATCCGAGGATCGTACCTAAGAAAAATGTGTTAGCGTGTTTGCACGGCTATTATAGTTTTCCACTCAAATAATCCTTTAGGATGTCTTTAATTTTTCTTGGTTTAGTTATAATTGTCTTTACTTTAAGTTTTTCAAACCAACTCATTGCTCTAGGTCCCATTCCTCCAGCAATGATAACATCTACCTTTTGCTTTACAATAAATTGCGGAATTATACCTGGCTCATGTCTATTGAAAAACGGATTTTCCTTTATTTCTACATTTTTTATATCGTTATTTTCTATTTCAACAAAAAGATAATACGGACATCTACCTAAATGGCATGATAATGTACTTTCTAGTCCTTTATTTTCTTCACTTGCGAATGCTATTTTCATTATTCCCATCTTTCAATATTTTAGAATTTTTCCCCGCTCTTTTGTTTATAAGCCTATAATAAACACTTTTCCATCTCTTCTTGATCTAACTATCCCCATATTTTCAATTTTGCCGGTTGAATCGAACAGTTGATCATTTCTTTTTTATAGGGAATATTTTTAAGCGGTTTCATCACTTAATGCATTGAATATCTTTAGTTCATGTCCCATATTGATATATTGATATAGATATAAATTTAAAATCCCAAATCCTCTAAAACAAAAACACTTTCTGACTTATACGGGATATTATTCTTTATTTTTTTAATACCAAATCAAAAATTAAATATGAGAATAGCTGTGCTGTCAGACCTTCATCTAGGTTATGGAAATAATACCGAGAGGTACGAGGATAGCTTTAATGCTGCGAAGGAGGCATTGGACAAAGCGAGGCATGCGGATGTTATATTAATAGCTGGAGATATATTTGATGCCCGTGATCCAAGCTCTGATGTGTTTGCAAGGGCAATGGAGATTTTTGTAGAAATGAAAAGGTATGAGAGCAAGGCAAAAATAATAGAATGCTGCAAGAAACTTCCAAAAACAGCAACCATTGGCATACCAATAATAGCTATACATGGAACGCATGAAAGAAGAGCGAGGGGGCTTATAAATCCTGTCGAAACAATGGAGAAAGCAGGATTGCTTATACATTTGCATTGCAGCGGTGTCGGAGTTGAGAAAGATGGTGAAAGGATTTTTATACAGGGCCTCTCTGGTGTACCAGAACAATACACGTTAGCAGCGCTAAAAAAATGCGATTTCAGGCCAAAACAGGGATACTTTAACATATTCCTTTTTCACCAATCACTAAAGGAATTTGTATATGACCCAAGGGGTATAGAAATAAACCAATTGCCTGGTGGGTTTGATGTTTACGTATGCGGTCATGTGCATGAGAGCGCTGTAAAGAAATTGGAAAAAGGTGTGCTTTTAATACCCGGATCAACTATACCAACACAGATACTAAAGAATAACCCAACCTTTGGCTTCTGGATGTTTGATGTTATTGATAATAACATAGCTAACTTGCATTTTGTCGAGCTAGAAAATCAGAGAAAGGTTTATGTTATAAGCGCAACAAGTCCATCTGAAGTGATTAAAAAAATTGATGAGATACTGGCAGGCATGCATGATAAAAAGCCAATAATTAGGGTAGATGCAAACCTAAGCCAGCATGAGATAGATATGATAAAAAGTAAATATGAAGGTAAAGCGCTAATGATCTTAAAGGGGTTGGAGAGAAAGATAGAGGTTGGAAGGATAAGTATAGATGAGCAGATAATGTCTGTTGAAGAACTTGGAAGGATAATCTTAAGGGAGAATATGGAAAAAAGAGGGCTTGATGCGAAGGTGTTTGAAGAGGTATTTGAGCTTTTGGAGAATGGGAAGATAGAGGATGCAATAAAATTCTTAAAACAAACATGAATTTTTGGTAAATATAAAATCGGCTATTCTATTATCTCTGCATCATCCACCCTTCCATCACCATTCAGATCAAGACCTCTAACAACATGCGATATGCTGTTTCTTCTAAATTTGTTTCCATGTAATATTTTTTCCGGATATCTTATAAACGCAACAACGGCCGCCATTGTTCCTTGAAAACGCTTGCCGGCAAGCACTATAATCTTTTTATTTTTGTTAAATGGATTTTTTATGAGATTGGCAATGCCTATTTCATCCTCCACATACCTTTTTCCACTTATCTTTGATACTATGTCCCTCTCATGACCCATGTCAAAATAAATATCCATGTGTTTGTTGATAGCCTTTGTTACCATATTCACCGATGGGCCGCCAACAACTATTAGATTCTCTCTTAACTCCTTTTCTTTAACCTCGGTATCAAGCTTGTAACATTCTGAGTTCGCATGGTTCATGAACGTGCCTAAATAAAGGGCAAGGTCTATCGCGCACGTTGCATCTGTGGCTCTCGCATTAAAGGGGCCATGAGGGTCTGGAGAACCAACCACGATCTTGAAATTTTGTCGCCCTTCCTTTATGAATGGTTCAAAAATAATAGAAGGCTTTTTAACCCATGTAGCATTTTTAAAATCATGATCAACTATGAAGGCATAAGCCTTTTTAGAGATCTTATAAAATTTCGCAACTGTCCCATGTCTTTGCTCTCTATCAACTTCTTTTAATAAGCCAAGCTTTATAAACCTTCTTACATAGTAATAAACCTTCTGCTCATGCATACCCAATCTTTTTGAAACGTCTATAGGGCATGAAGGCTTTATAAATTCTTTAAGCACTAACCACCCTGTTTTATTTGTTATCGCATCATATCCAATAAGGTCTTTAAGTATCTTAACCTCTATTACCTTAACACCTTTCTCTGTGTCTATGATGTACTTCATAATATCACAAAAAATCTAAATATTATAATTTTTACTTTAATAAAATTTAAAAAGTATTTAGCACTGGTGTTCTTTGGTATAAATTTTTATTTAGTAAAGCGTTTAAATAACCTCCTATTTCTCTAAAATTAGTGAGTCTATGGTAAGCACGCTGAGCGTGTTCAGGGAGTATGATATAAGGGGAAGGGTTGGAGAAGAAATAAATACTGAGTTTTGTTATGAAGTGGGAAGGGCGTTAGCAACAGTATACAAAAAACTTGTAATAGGGATGGATAAAAGGGAAAGTTCTAAGGATATTTATAAAGCTGTGATAGATGGTATGCTTGATTCTGGTGGGAATGTTATAACACTTTCTGTTTTGCCTACACCCGTTGTTGCTTTTACTGCAAAAAAACTTAACTGTTACGGTGTACAGATAACCGCTTCGCACAACCCAAAAGGGTACAATGGTATGAAGATTTTTTCAAATATGGGGAGAGCATTAAGTAGGGGCGAAAGGTGTTTTGAGCAGGTTTACTTTAAAAGGAAGTGGGTAAAGGGGAACGGGAGTGTCGAGAGGTATAACGCAAAAAAAGCATATATTAACGCATTCCCAAAGAAGAATCTCAAGCTAAGTGTTGTTATAGATATTGGTGATGGTGTTGGAGAATTTATGGGGAAGGTGTTGAAGAGGATTGGTTGCAAGGTAAGGATTATAAGGGGTGTGAGGTTCAAATACAACCCGTCTGTAGAAAATATAACAACGTTGAAAGAGTTATCATCAACATGCGATGCAGGCTTTGCTGTGGATGGGGATTGTGACAGACTTATGGTTGTGGATGAAAAGGGGAATGTGGTAGATATTAACAGGCTCATAATTCTGTTTTCAAAGGGAAAGGAGATAGTGACCACATTTGAAACGAGCAATATGATTGAAAGATACGCAAAGGTAAAAAGAGTAAAGACTGGGGATACGTTTATCTCTAGGGAGCTTAGGAGAAGCAACGCGTTACTTGGTGCCGAGGCAAGTGGTCACTTTTTATGGAAGGAGTGGCTTCTCTATTCCGACCCCATATACACCTCTTACAAACTGCTATCTATGATGAATAATGAAAAAAAGCCCCTATCTGAACTTTTGGCATCCACGCCGGAGATATTTGTGGAAAGATTTAACATGCCCTATGCAAGTGGATGGGAAGAAAGATTGAGTAAATGGAGATGTGTAAATACTGGGGATGGGGTAAAGATAATATTTGAGAAAGGTTACGGGTTTATAAGAAGATCTGTAACAGAAGGCGTTTTGAGAGTGACAATAGAAAGCAAGGACAGAAGGTATCTAAGTTATATGAGGAGCATGTTGGAAAATGCTTTAAATATTAAAAAGATTTAATCGGAATATGTTAAAATGAAGTTAAAGGCGATAATATTTGATATGGACGGGGTTTTGGTCGATCCAAGGGAAACCGCTTATCACTTGTTTTTACATATTGCAAAAAGGTTTGGGTATAAAGAGCCAGGTAAAGAAGAGGTCATAAGGTTGATAGGTATAAAGATAGAGAAGATCATAGAAAGGTTGTTTGGCGTAGATAAGCAAGAAGCTTTACGGATTAAACAGCTAGTGATTAGCATGTTTGATGAGTATAATGATAGGTATGGAAAGGTTATAGATAGCGTGGAGAGGGTTTTATCCACGCTTAAATACAAAAAGGCTATTGTGTCTAATAGCACAAAGCCGATTGTGCTAAAAACACTTGAAAGATTCAACTTGGAAAAATTCTTTGATGTCATTATTACATCAGATGACGTTAGAAAGGAGAAACCAGATCCTGAAGCTTTGCTGTTAGCGATAAAGAAGATGGGGGTAAGTAAGGATGAATGCGTGTTTGTTGGCGATACAAAAATTGATATGCTTGCAGCAAATAATGCGGGAATAAAATTTATAGGTGTATTAAGCGGGATAGGCAAAAAGGATGAGTTTGGCAACGAAGTTGTTATACCTTCAATAAAATATTTGCAGGCTGTGGTTTCATGAAGATACTTATACTCGCTGCAGGAAAAGGTGTAAGGCTGAGGCCGCTAACACTTAAGAGACCAAAACCACTCATAGAGATAAACGGTAAGCCTTTTCTCTCTTATCTTTTAGAAAATATAAACGAGGCTGGGTTTAGGGATATAGGGGTTGTTGTTAATTATAAAAAAGAGATGATAATAGATTTTTTGAAAGAAAATGGGATAGAAGCAGAGATTATACCACAACCAAAATTGCTTGGAACAGGAAATGCTATTTTATGTGCGGAGAAATGGGCTAATGGAGAGGAGTTTGTTGTAGTAAATGGAGATTGCTTATACTCTAGTAGGGATATGGCTATGCTTAGAAAGAAGGACGGGCTTAATTACGTAGTCGCAACCTTCCACAATAACCCTGAGAGATATGGTGTAATTATAGAGAAGGATGGTATGCTGGAAAGAATAGTTGAAAAACCAAGGGTATTTGTTGGAAACAAGATAAACACAGGGCTTTACAAGTTCACAAAGGATATATTTGATGCTTTAAGGAAGATAAGGGTATCGGAAAGGGGGGAGTATGAGGTTACAGATGCTATAAATATCTTATGTAAAGATAGGCGTGTTAAAGTAGTAAACATAATAGACTATTGGCTTGAATTGGGAAAAATTAGTGATATAAAGGTTTTAGAAAAGGTCTTGAAGGAATTAAAATAAAGACATTAACGAGATAAAAGCTGGACCAATCATGCTGCCTACGTATGCTGCAATAATAAATTGAAAGAACCTGCCTATTGTTGCAGCCAATAAAAAGGGCTTTATATTCATTCTAAATATACCCCCAGCCCATGTAAAGACCTTGAAAGGTATTGGTGTGAATGCAGCAATTAAAATTGCACAGGCTCCATATTTCTTAAACCACCTTTCAACCCTATCTATATGTTTCCCCTTGAATAGCTTCAGGGCAAAGGGATAGCCAAGATACCATCCGAGAGCAAAGCCTATCAATGCACCAATAACAGAACCAATAGTTGCTATTATAGTTGTTATTAATGGATCAAGACCAAGGGCTGTGGATGGTGTGATTATAACAGCTGTGGGCACAGGAAATATAAAGGATTCGAGAACAGCAATGACGAATGTTCCAAAGAGCCCATAAGATAGTACAAAATTCTGCGCAAGCATTATAAATTCATTCAAGACCATATTATTCTTTATACCGAAATTATTATATTATTTTCTTATCTCACAAAATACGACACCAACCTTGCTCAATACCTTCTTTAAATCATTGCCGTGCATTTGTATGCTAACTTCATTAAGCCCTGCGTTAAAATCTACCATATCGTTAGCAAATATCCCAATATCAGCAAATATCTCTAGCTTTGTTTTATGTCCAAATGGCGGCACAGCACCAATTTTGCAATTCGTAACGGCAAACACTTCTTTTGGGCTTGCAAGTTTTGGCTTACCACCGACTAATTTTTTTAATTTCTTGGTATCAACCTTCCTATCAGCAGGAACAAGAGCAACTACAAATTTTTCTTTAAGCTTGAATACCATAGCCTTTACACCCTGCCTTAGCTCGACACCCCTTGCCCTCGCGGCCTCTTCAGAGGTAAAAACAGGTTTATGCTTGATTACCTTAAACCACGAATTTGTTTCCTTAAGAATCCCTTTAATCCTTTCAAACTCTTCTTTCATTAAATAGAATTTCCCCTCTATCCTAAAATAATTAACTTGTAAATTATAATTTAGTATGCAGAGGGATATAAAATGGGTATATAAGAGCAAGGAGCTAATAAGAGAAGCCAAGAAAAGGCTTTACCCTGCTATACCCTTTGAAGGTGTAATAGGAGATAAATACTTTGATAAAATTGAGATTGGGAGACCTTTGGTTATGAGCGAAGGTGTTGCAAGGGATTGGTTAGAGCTTAACTATGTTTTTGCTACACATTTTATGCCAAAAAGAAGGCCTGGTATTGGCGAGATAGGGGCAGAGGTGGAGGAGGGAAAGATTATTATAGATACTTCTGCTCTGAAAAAGTTGAGATGGGTGCTGGAAAGGTTTAGAGATATAGAAACGGATTATGAGGATTGGATAAAAGAAAAAGAACAATACGAAAAACTAACCTCTACACTTAGCTCAATATGCTTACTTAATCATATCCCAGTTGACTGTGGGATTTATATAGGCGAAAGATATATGTTACTTCCAAATACGAAATTTGTGGATAGCATAAAATCGGCTGGGATAGTGGATAAAAACATAGTGGACAGATTAGAAAGAATAGTGAAGAGGTATGCACACCTTGTATCGGTTTTATTAGAGATAGAGGAACATTATACAACAATCCCATACGTTGATGATATGATAAGGCTGGACTCACCCCCAGTGGAAGGTGATATAACGATGCATACACATCCAGGATTTGATGATTTATACGAGGCTTTACCATCAAATAGCGATGTTGGTATATTTGCTATGGGTGGCAAGCAACGATATTATGTTATGCGCGTTCCAAATAATGGTTTTTTTAGAGATGTACAAAAAATTGTTGATAGTAAAGCCTTAGATGAGTATGAGCTGATTAATATAAAGAGAGAGAAAGCCCTGCCTGCAATAAAAGATACGCATATTTTAGGTTTTTGCATAGAAAAGCATGGCAGGAATGCTTTACTCAGGCCTGTTATAAATGAGAGGGGGTATGAAAGATACGAAGAGTGGCTGAATGCTAATGGGCTTTATGGAGAAGACATGAATGTAAGGGAAATTGAGTTAGATACAGGAAAGGGCAAAATAGAATATGAGGGAGCTATGTTATTTCATACCATATCATCCATAGAAGTGTGACTATAGCCCAAAATCGTGCAACAATATCCTTGTAAACTAGAAATGTGAGTAAAGCTATCGTACCAAGTATTACTATTACCCAATCTTCAATATCACCGAGCATTTTAATGGACTACGGCAGCCCTCTTCGTCCACCTTTAACATCTCCTTTTTGTTCTTTCTTATAATTCTATAAAAAATTAGGATATATTATTTTAAATATTTGACGCCCTGCTCAGCTTTTGATACTCAAAATAAGAATAAATTATAGCATAAATAGCAACTAAGATTACTGGAATGAGAACAAAAAATATTGCATAGCTTTGAAAAACCATGCCAATAAGACTAATCACGCTTGCAACCTTGAATAATTTTCCGCACATCTTATGCGTTCTATTCCATACCCTTTCATTGCTTAAAGTCCAAGGTGTTCTTATGCCAATAAACCAATTTCTTTTTGCGTTCTCACAAAGAATACCAAAATAATAGAAAAGTATGGCGCATGCAGGTATTATAGCAATAGGTGTGTTAACTTTAATTCCCAAATTCCAGAGAATAACAAAAAGATAAATCCAAAATAAAAACATGGCAATTATAATTATAAACCTATCATAATATTTTCTGAATCTTTCAATATTTCTTTTCAGTGGGTCTACTTTTGGTATGGTAAAAAGGGCTAAGCTTGTGATAACGATCAACAAAGGAAAAGAAAGTATCCAAATTTTTGGCACGTACCCATCAACCTTACCTCCAGCATTCCAATGTGAAGCTATCTTTTCTGGCAGCATAGGATAAAAATATATAGCAATAATGAAAGAAAGAAAAGCTATTCCCACAATAACTATCTTGGCCATTTTCATAATCCAAAACCTCGATTATTTTTTGTTCATCTGTCTTAAATATTTAAAAATTCACATATCTAGAAAATCCCTTAGGCTTGTTTTTTTCTTTACCTTGATACCCTTGCTTTTTATACCATAAAGTGTCCTCTTCATTGTTTTTTCCTTCTTTAAAGAGCTCCAATAGTACGCTTCATCCCTTGTCCCCTTCGTTACCAATATTATTATCTTCCCGACACTATGCCTTCCAACCCTTCCCCTTCTTTGTATATTCCTTATCTCTGAGGGAACGGGCTCATAAAAGATTGCTATATCCATAGATGGTATATCTAGCCCTTCCTCACTCACAGAGGTTCCAACCAGTATATTATACTTTCCCTCTCTAAAATCCTTTAAACGTCTTGCTTGCTCCTTTTGTGTTATCCCCTCTTTTTGCCCAACAAAAACAACAGGCCTCGCATTATCTATCCTTTTAAGTATCTCTACCAATTCCTTTACCGTGCTCCTATAGTTTGCAAATATTATTATTTTAACCTGTCCTTTCTTCAAAGCGTCCTCAACTATGCCGCAAAGCATACCTATTTTTGGATGGATGATACCCTTTTCGAAAAGCTCTTTTGTTTTTTTAATAGCTTGCACAAAATTATAATTTTTTAAAAGCTCAAAAACAGCTCTGCTTTTCTCCTTTTTCATTTTCTCAAAATACTCATGCAAAAACTTTATCCCTTGCGTTTCTAACAACTCCAGCCCGTGCTCCACCTTTATAGCCTTTGTCAATATTGTTATTGCAAAAAATGCCTTCTTATTGCCTTTTTCAATGTTTTCTATAACTGTTTTTTGTAGCTTGAGCAAATCCTTCCTGGTTACGAGATTTATAGGCTTGGACAAACCAAACTTCTTTAGCTTTTCCAATTCCTTTTTATAAACGCTCATTAAAAGTTCTCTAATACTTTTCATACTCTCTGGAAGCTTAACGTATACCCATTCTATATCCTTCCTTTTTACCCATGGCTTTACATCCTCATCCCTCTCTGTCCTTATCTCCACATCCTCTATCCCTAAATTTTTGCATATCTCTTCAATTTTTTCTCTTTTGCCGCCAGGAGAAGCTGTCAGACCAAGTATATGCGGTTTCTTTCCATGCTTTTTATAATATTTTGCTATGAATACATATGCATAGTTTCCGATGGCATGATGGGCCTCGTCAAATATGATAAGACTGAAGTTATTAAGCCTTAACCTGCCACGCTCTATATCATTCTTTATAACTTGAGGAGTAGAAAATATGAGATTGCAATTTTCATACAATACCTTTCTTTTCTCTGGCTTTATTGAACCCGTGGTTATGCACATCTTGCTTACATCCATATCCATTATATCTGCAAACGAATGCATATGCTGTTCAACGAGTGGTTTTGTTGGCGCAAGCATGAGAACCTTAGAATCTGGCATTTCCTTTAATTTATACGCAGCTAGCATTATTGCTATGGCGGTCTTTCCTAAGCCTGTGGGAAGTACACACAGCAAGCTTTTTTTTACAGCCTTTGCAAATATAAGCTCTTGGTAGATCCTAGCCTCAAGCTTATTTTTCTTTATGAGTGGGTGATTTACGTATGCCATAAACCTTTATTAAAATTAGGAGTTAAAAATTATAGTGATGTCAAGCAAATGTAAGCAGGTTGTTGGATTGGTGGAAAAGATAAAGATAGTTGGCAATGATAAAGCCATAGAGACACTAGCTCTAATGGATACCGGGGCTATTAGAACGTCTATAGATATGTCTCTTGCCGCTGAAGCAAAACTTGGGCCTATTGTTGGTATTGAAAAAATAAAGCAATCCTCTACAAAGAGGTCTACTAAAAGACCAATAGTGGAAGCTATTATAGAGCTTAAGGGCAAAAGATTTAAGAAGAAGGTAAACTTGCAGGATCGTTCTCATATGAGATACCTTGCAATTATTGGAAGGGATATACTTAAAGGAAATTTCATAGTGGATCCAGAAAAGGGATAAATCTTATATAATATCGTATCTAACTAAAAATGGTGATAAAATGGAAAGGCTTCCCTTTGCCACGCTTGAAAGAATATTAAAAGATGCTGGCGCTAAAAGAGTATCAAAAAGTGCAGTTATGGAATTCAACGATGTTATTATGGATTTTGCAAATAATATTGCTAGAGCCGCTATAAAGTTTGCAGAGCATGCGGGCAGAAGGACTGTTACAGCTAAGGATGTGAAGCTTGCAAGAAAATACTGAACTATTTCTTACTCTTTGGTTTTATTTTTGGCAATGGCAATGGTATTGGTAACTGCAAATCCTCTGCTATTCCTACAATCTTTATTAAGCATTTCTTGAAAAGATAGTTCATTATCTCTATAGTCTCTTTTTCCGGTATCTTATTATCTTTGTTCCACAACTCCAGTATCTCCTTGTTATTATCTGTCAAATAGAGCAGCTCGCCAGAAATCTTTATGTTCCCTATGTTTGGCATGTATGATGTTTCAAACTCAAAAAGCATTGATAGAACCTTCTTTCCTATTGTTGGCACTGTAACTTCTTTGACACCCAATATCCTTGGGGTTGAATTTATCTTTATTTCCTCATGCCCTGCAAACTCCTCGCTCTTTTTTGCATCTATGCCCTGAAAGGATAAACCAACTACAGGCATTTTACCTCCTCCATTTAGTTATAATTCTTATTTGAAGTTAAATCTTTTAAATATTCCCCATAAAATTAAATAGGTAAAAATGAAGAAAATACTCGTCCCACTTTCAAACGGGTTTGAAGAAATAGAAGCCGTTACAATAATTGATGTATTGAGAAGGGCTGGAATAGAGGTCGTTGTTTCTGGCATCCCGGGCAGTATAGTTCAAGGTGCTCATGGTATAAGTGTGGTAGCCGATACAAGGTTACAGAATATTAAAGAGGAAGAATTTGATGGTATAGTATTGCCCGGCGGAGATCCTGGCTATAAAAACCTTATGAAATCACACGATATATTGATGCTTGTAAAGAAATTTTATGAAAATGGGAAGCTTGTTGGTGCGATATGCGCAGCTCCGCTTGTGCTTGCAAAGGCCGGTGTGCTAGACAATAAATTAGCTACGATATACCCTGGAATGGAAAGGGACATACCAAGACCAAGAGACGCTAGCGTTATAGTTGATGGCAACGTTATAACCTCCAAAGGTCCGGGAACGGCAATTGAATTTGCTTTGGCTATTGTTGAATACCTTCTCGGAAAAGCTAAGGCTATTGAGCTCAAAAACATTATTGTGGCATGATTTAATATTCATTTAAAAATTTTATTGTCATAAATTAATCATAATATTTCAGAGGGAAAGCATGGTATTAGAAAAGATAAGAGGAATAGCAAAGAAGAGTGTTGTGGATGAAGAATTTGATGTGAATGAGGATTACATAGAGGTTGATGTTTCAGAAGCGGAGAAAAAACAAGGAAAGGTAATAATAAGGGTTGACAAGCTTGAGAGCTTCTCAGATACGGAGAGGGTTGTAAAACATCTTAGGGACGGTGCATTAGTATTTTTAAAGATAAAAAACCTCAGGGAAAAGGATATGGGTGATCTTAAGAGGTCTGTTGAAAGGATCAAAAAGACTATAATTGCTATAGGTGGGGATATAGTAGGTATTGAGCAGGATTGGCTTATATTAACACCAGATTATGCAAGGATAGAAAGATAAAATATTTTTAATGGGATTAAATGAATAGAGCAAAGTATATAATGTCATTCTTTATAGTAATAACAATGCTCCTTTCCATTGTAGGTTTTGCGATAATCTCTGTTACACCTCTTCAAAAAAGAAGCGGATTCAGTTTACCTCTTGTTATTAATAGAACACTTACACAAGAAGAGAGAGCAAGCGTTGTCAGGAGTGGTAGAACGCTCATAGAATATATCTTCCCTGCATCATGCTATTCATGTTTTGAAAAAAGATCGATGTATGTCAGGTTTGTTAATAGTCCAGACTATAAAGGATACGTGGTGCTGGAAAGCGTAGCGAGCGATATAAATGAGAGCATAGATAGGATGATAGGTATGTACGGCAATGTTTATGATCTAACAAACATTACAACACAAGAGGAGCTCGAGAAGTTATTTTGCGAGGCAGCGTTAATTAAACCAGAGATATGCGTACTTTTTGAGATATGAGAACACTCAATTTTTAAAAAACTTGTTGGAAATTTATTGGTTATGAAAAGGAATAGTTTGGATGATGTAAGAAATTATGCCCAGAGATTTAAAGATGAGGTTGATAGATGGCGCTGTTCTATTCAATTGGCTCCATATTATAGGTTTGGTGAGTGGCTACGTGAGAATGAAAAGGATAGTAAAGAATTGCCAGAGATATGCAAGAAATACGCAAATATGAGGCATGCCGCTTCACATGCTAATGGGTTCTTAGGCCGTGGTGAATATGTATTAGCATTGCCTGTCTCTAATGGATGTGTTGTTGCAAACATGAGGCTGGAGGGAGAGGCAGAAAGAATTAAAAGGGAGTATAGATTGGATGATGAACAAGCAAAGCGCATTGCTATTCAATTTGCCGGATACGCGAGCAAAGCAATTGAAGAAGGGGATATAGAGGCTGCCATTTGTGCTTGGAAGGCTGGTGGTTTTTTGGACGAAGACGTGCCATCAAGCATTGCAAGAAAACTAAAAGGCTACGCGAGGAAAAGCTATGCGAATGCAAAAAGATTGTTAGAATTGCTGGATGAAATTGGGTAAGCAAGAAGGAGGTAAGCTTTTAAATACTTTTCTAACTAAACATTAATAACCCGCTAACTACTTCGGTAGGAGGGTAAAGATGAAAAACATTTTAGAGGCTTTGAGAAAGGCAAGGGAAGAGAGCAAGAAAAGAAAATTTACTCAAACATGGGATCTAATTTTAGCGCTTAAGAATATAGACTTGAAAAAGCCTGAAAATAGAATTAATTTGGAATTTTCCCTGCCTGAGGGAAGGGGAAAAGATGTCAAGGTGTTGTTTATTGCAGATACGCTCTTGGAGGACGCAAAAAAGCATGCACATCTCGTTATTTCAAAAAATGAGCTTGAGAAGATAGGTAAAAATAAAAAGCTTATAAAGAAATACGCATCCCAATATGATTGGTTGTTTGCGGAAGCCCCACTTATGCCTTTAGTCGGAAAGCTATTTGGTACTGTTCTAGGGCCCAGAGGCAAGATGCCTAAACCTGTTTCCCCCAAAGCCAAGGTTGAGCCTTTCATAGAATCTGCAAAGAAATTGGTAAGGATAAGAGTAAAGGACAGCCCTGTTATTCATATCCCTGTAGGCACAGAGGATATGGAAGATGAAAAGGTTGCAAAGAATATAGAGGCTGTTTACAATTTTATAAAGGAGAGATTGCCAAAGGGGGTTGCAAACATAAAGAATGTTTATATAAAGTTAACAATGGGGAAACCTGTAAAGTTGGAAATGTGATAGTATGGTATCTGAGAAGAAGAAAAGGATTGTAGAAGAGATAGCAAAGGAGATGAAAAATTATAAAGTTATTGGTATAGTTAATATGTTTAAATTACCTGCAAGGCAATTGCAAGATATAAAAAGGAAAATGAAAGGAAAGGCAAAGATAGTAATGGTTAAAAAAAGACTTATAACCAGAGCCATAGATAAATCGGGTAAAAAGGGGCTGAAAAAATTAATAGATTATATAGAAGGGCAACCTGCGCTGATTTTCGCTAACACAAACCCGTTTGAAATAGCAAAGATAATAGACTCTGCCAAATCACCAGCTTTCGCAAAACCCGGTGACATAGCACCAAAAGATATAGTTATAAAGGCCGGTCCAACCCCACTTAAAGCCGGACCCGTTATAGGTGAGCTGCAACGTGCAAAATTGCCAGTATCCGTGGAGGGTGAAAATATAGTAATAAGGGAAGATACACTTTTTGTGAAGGAAGGCGAGGAAATAGACAAAACAAAGGCAGATATACTTGGAAAGCTTGGTATCGAGCCCATGGAGATTAAGCTTAGTTTGGTTGCTGCTTATGAAGATGGGATTGTTTACACAAGTGATATACTTTTCGTACCAAAAGAAAAATATGTAGAGGATTTAATGAATGCACATGCTGCTGCATTCAACTTGGCGTTAAATATAAATTACATAACTACATATACGTTACCATTACTATTATCCAAGGCATATAATGCTGCACTCAGCTTGGCGTTAAATGCTGCTATACCAACAAAAGAAGTATTGCCGCAGCTAATGGCAAAGGCTAATGCTCACATGATGGCATTAAAAGCCATAATAGCTAAAGAAAAATAATGGAGGTGTGTAAATGGAGATGATATACGCCGTGTTGCTGTTGCATAGTATGGGCAAAGAGGTAACGGAGGAATCGCTAAAGAAGGTATTAGAGGCTGCAGGAGGGAAGGTTGATGAAGCACAAGTAAAAGCATTGGTTACAAACCTTAAGGATGTAGATATAGATGAGGCAATAAAACAGACACCTGTGGCTCAGGTGCAAGCAGCAGAGCCCGCTAAAGAAGAGAAGGAAGAAAAGAAGGAAGAGGAAGAGAAAAAGGAAGAAGAGAAATCAGAAAAAGAGGCTGCAGCAGGACTAAGTGCACTATTTGGCTAAAACTCTTTCTTATTTTTCTTTAGCAAAACAATAAAATTAGCCTTAGCTATATAATTAATATGAAAAAGCCGTTCGTTCTGTGGTTTAAGGAGATAAGCAACAAAGATGTTCACCTAGTAGGTGGAAAGAATGCGTCCCTTGGGGAAATGATTTCAAAAACAAATATCCCTGTACCAGATGGGTTTGCAATAACCTCCTATGCATATCAATATTTTATTAAAAAAAATGGGCTTGAGGATTTTATAAAGAAAAAGCTTGCTAAATTAGATACGAGCAATATTAAAATGTTAAGAAAGCTTGCTAAAGAGATAAGAAGCGCGATAAAAAATGCCAAGATGCCAAAAGAATTAGAAAGAGAAGTGCTTAAATATTACAAAAAAATGTGTAAAAGGTTTGGGAAAGAGATACTTGTTGCCGTTAGGAGCTCAGCAACCGCTGAAGATTTACCCACAGCAAGCTTTGCTGGACAACAAGAAACATATTTGAATGTTAAAGGGGACGAGCTTATAGAAAGGATAAAGGATTGCTTTGCCTCTTTGTTCACAGACAGGGCTATAAGTTATAGAGAAAACAAGGGATTCGATCATTTTAAAATTGCACTATCTGTAGGTATAGAAAAGATGGTAAACTCTGTTGCAAGTGGGGTTATGTTTAGCATAGACCCAAACACGGGTTTTAGAAACCTTATAGTTATAGAGGCCATTTATGGTCTTGGTGAGTATATCGTTCAGGGAAAAGTATCGCCGGATGAATACCACGTATTTAAACCAACAATGGGGGTGGTATTTAAAAAGATCGGAAGCAAGGATAAGATGCTTGTGAGGGAAGGGAATAAAACTGTAGAAAAGAGCGTAAGTAACAAAATGAGAAAAAGCTATGTGCTGAGCAATGAGGAAATAAAGGAGCTTGGAAAGTACGCTATGCTTATAGAGAGGCATTATGGAAGGCCAATGGATATGGAATGGGCAAAGGATGAAGATGGCAAGCTTTATATAGTTCAGGCAAGACCTGAAACAGTACACGGAATTAAAACAGAGCGTATAATAAGAAAATATGTTTTGAAAGAGAAAAGCAGAGTTCTTTTGAGAGGGGATTCTGTAGGAAGGAAGATAACAGCAGGCAAGGTCAATATAATAAAAAGCATTAAAGATATAGGAAGGTTTAAGCGGGGCCAGATCTTGGTCACAGAAATGACGGATCCTGATTGGGAGCCTATAATGAAAATGGCATCTGGTATAATTACAGATAAAGGCGGGCTTACGTGTCATGCCGCTATAGTAAGTAGGGAGCTTGGTGTACCTGCCATAGTAGGAACAGCTAATGCTACAAAAAGATTAAAGAACGGTATGGATATTACCTTAGATTGTAGTGAAAAGGAAGGCAAGGTCTGGGAAGGCACGCTTAGGTATGAAATCGTAGAGGAGAAGGTAGAGCGTATACCTGAAACAAACACAAAGATAATGGTTAACGTTGCAACACCTGAAGAAGCTTTACAGGCTTCACTTTTACCAGTAGATGGTGTTGGTCTGGCTAGGGAGGAGTTTATAATAAATGATCACATAGGAGAGCATCCATTGAAGATGATAGAAGAAAACAGGGCTGATGAGTTTGTAAAAAAGCTTGCCGAAGGAATAGCAGGCATAGCCATGCCTTTTTATCCAAGAGAGGTTATAGTAAGGTTTTCTGATTTCAAAACAAATGAGTATGCAAACCTTAAAGGTGGCAAGAAATACGAACCAAAGGAAGACAATCCTATGATAGGATGGAGAGGGGCATCAAGATATATAAGCAAGGAGTTTAAGCCAGCCTTTAGGTTAGAATGCAGAGCTATTAAAATGGTTATTGATGAGTTTGGAATAAACAATTTAAGTGTTATGATACCATTTTGCAGGACTTTGGAAGAGGCTAAGGAGGTATTAAAAATAATGAAGGAGGAAGGATTGAGCAGGAGAAAGATAAATATATATGTGATGGCTGAGATACCCTCCAATATAATACTGGCTGAGGAATTTGCAAAGTACTTTGATGGGTTTTCGATAGGAAGTAACGATTTAACACAACTTACATTGGGTATAGATAGGGATAACGAGAGGCTTTCAAAGGAGTTTGATGAAAGGAACACGGCAGTAAAAAGATTGATAAAGGAACTTATAAGAGTAGGAAAAGAAAATAATAAATATGTGGGTATATGCGGTGAAGCACCAAGCAACTATCCTGAGATAGTAAGGTTTTTGGTTAAGAACGGCATAACCTCAATATCCGTAAATCCTGATGTTGCAATAAAAACAAAACTCATAGTCTCGGAGGTTGAGAAGAATGAAAAATGAGCTTGGGGATGTTTATGATCTTATTATAATAGGATGTGGCCCTGCAGGGCTAAGTGCAGCACTTACAGCTTGCTATTTAAAGCTTAAGCATATAGTGCTTGAGGCAAATATAGCTGGTGGTGCCCCTATACAAGCCTATCCTTGGAAGATGGTGGACTCTTTTTTGGGCTTTAAAGATGCTAAAGGGAGCAAGGTTGCAAAGATTATGGTAGAGCATGTGAAAAAAGAAGGTAGTGAGATAAAGGAAGGAGAGGAGGTAAAGGAAATAAGAAAAAACAAAGGTGTGTTTGAGGTCTTAACAGAAAAAAACGTGTATAAAGCAAGATGTGTACTTATTGCAACAGGAACTATAGGGACGCCCAGAAAATTGGGAATAAAAGGTGAGGCTAACGTTCATGTTCATTACTCTATACGTGACCCTTCTGAGTTTAAGGGAAAAACCGTTATTGTTGTTGGTGGTGGTGACTCTGCTGTAGAAGCTGCGCTTGCGCTTAAAGGATGTGGTGCAGATGTAACACTTATCCATAGAAGAGACGAATTGAGGGCAAGTGAAAAAAACAAAGAGGAAATAAAGAGGAGTGGTATAGAGATTCTTTGGAACACAGAGCTTAAAGAGGTTATCGGCGATGATAAAATAGAGAAGGTATTGCTTTACAACAATAAAAGTGGTGCTGTGAGCCAAAAAAAGGTTAGTGATGTATTTATTTTTATAGGATCTGTATTAAACACAGACTTCATAAAAAATCTGGGCATAAAGATGGAGGAGAACAAAGTTTTGGTGGATAGGGATATGAAGACAAGTGTAGATGGGGTGTATGCAGCTGGCGATATAACAGGGATATTGAAAAGAATACCAGAGGCTATAGGAGAGGGTCACCTCGCTGTATACTCTATATTTAAATATTTAAGGCAACCATATTGGGCAAAGTGATAAAATGAAGATCATTATGGCGTTCAGCAGTGGCGATAATAGTGCTGAAGCTATCATAGACCTCTTACTAAGCAGGAGCAAGAAAAAGTTTTATAATGTAAAATTGAGCGATGTATCAAAGGTGAAAAGCTTCGATATCTTTGAGCTTGCCTCTCTTAAGGTGCCAGATGTTGTTACTGAAAAGCTTGAAAACAGGGTATCGGAGATGATTAGAAAGGGTAAAAAGCACTTAATTATTAGCGGTCAGCTTTCTATCATAACGAAGTATGGATATGTGCCACTAATAAACATAGAGGGATGTAAAAATCTAAACCCGTGGATGATAATATTTTTTGATATAATAGGAAGTGATAGCAGGGGTGATCAGCAAAGTATGGATAGGCAGTATGCCCTTTTATTATCAACAATAACAGAATCCTTTTTAAAGACTATAAAGGTTGATATTAAAAATATAAATAAATCCATTAAAGAATTAAGCAATATTATAAAGGAGATGGTTTAATGACACAAATTCTTGAGCTCACCATTTTGTCCATAGTGATATCATTTATTACGATGTTAATATACAGGCTCATGACCGATCCAAAGAAGATGAAAGAAATAAAGGATAACCTCTCCCATTACAAAAAACTTTTTAACAAGGCACAAAAAAGCAACGATATGGAGAAGGCACAGAAATATATGGGGGAGATCATGAAGCTTAATCAACACATTCTAAGGATTAATATGAGGCCTATGCTCATTTCAATGATAATTGTTATATTAGCAATCACGTATTTGGGTAATGTATATAAAGGCATAACTATAGCATTGCCTTTTAGCTTGCCGTTTCTTGGTAAAGAGATCGGCTGGTTCTGGTGGTATGTAATTGTTTCTTTCTCTTCAACGCTTGTGATAAGGAATATACTTGGTGTTGAATAGCTTATATAATTACATTCTAGAGTATATAGCATAAAGGATTACATAATAGATTATAATATAAATGCCTGTATACGCAATATCTATGAATATTTCATACCAATTTAGCGTATAAAACATGAATCTTTCCAAAATTCTTATTGAGAGCGAGAGTGGCATATATGTTGAGACAGGCTTTATGTAATCTGGAAATGCTTCACGAGGGATAAAGATACCAGAAAGAAATATCATAGGTGTTACAAATATAAGAGATGCAAGTATGGTGGTGCTTTCAGTTTTTGAGAAAGAGGCAATAATAAGCCCAAGCAAAACAAATATTATTATAGATAGCGAGCATGCAAAGAATGTTGTAATTATCATAGCTGGTGGCATATATATATTTAGAAAAATTATGCTCGAGATAATTACTAGTGGAAGGGGTATTAGGGATATGAGGTAATTAAAAAGTAATTTCTCGCCGATAAAAAACGCAGGAGAGACGGGGGCTATCTTTAATCTTTCTAGAATACCGGAAATACGCAGCCTTATAAATGATATGGATGAAAGGAATGTTGAGATGAGCATAAATATGATTATAAGAATACCTGGATAAACGAAATCTATAAACCTTCGCTCTCCGAAAAAGTTTACTGTATTAAATGTTACATACTCTGCTATCCTTTCGGACCCTTTCTTCTTTAGTAGCTCAATATACCTCTTCACGCTGTTTATCTTTAAAAGTATAATATACAAGTTGTCATTTATTTGATCTATTTCCCTGCTAACATTATCTATTTTCTTATAGATGTATTCAACATTTTCCTTTGCATCAGAAACACCTTCTTCCATTTCGTCACCAAGCCTACCTATATCACCCTCTATATCTTCCTCTACGCTTCCTATAGATTCAGCAAATATGATAAGCTTTGTTAGGATTGTGCTTATATTTGCTAGTGTCTCATCCAGCTCTTTTGTACTTATATTGTAAGCCTTCATTATTTGCTTTGTTTCATTTAGTGTATAGCTTGCTTTGCTAAACGAATCCCTGCATGTAATAAGCTCGTTTTTAAAAGAACTCATATTTTGCTTTACCACCGAGAGCTTGTATTCAAGTTCTTTAATAGCCAGACGAGAATACAGTTTATCTATTGCTGTTTCTGTTACTTTCAACCTTGCCTTTATATCCTCAAGGTAATTTTTAAACAATTCTATGCGTTTCAGCATATATTCAATATTATTCTCAACCGATGAGAGCTCATAGGTTATATTATCGGCCCTTCTTATCATGTAATTGACAACAGATTGTGTAAGCGCTCTTGATAATTGATTGGATATGGTTTCAAAATACGAAGTTATATAGATGCTCACAGGCTTCGTATTATCTACGTATACATCTATAACAGCTCCAGAATCACTCTCATTTACCAGCACACCACCCTTTATTTCTGATCTCTGAAGCAAGGCGCCTATCAGCTTTCTACATCCTCCCTTAACCTCCCTTACTAAAAACATATTGCTTCCAGAAACAGTTTCAAGAAGACTATCGTATATTATGCCTTCGCTGTGCCCTTCTTTACATATTACTAGTGGAACCTTGCTTGGCCCTGTAGTTATAAATGCCGTACCTATTATAAGTGTTATGAGTAGTGGGCTAACAAATATGAGCAGAAAACTTCTTATATCCCTTAAGAAATGTATAATGTCCCGGGATAATATATAAGCCAACCTTCTCATAAAAATTCACCATAACTCATAAATCTTTCTGCATTCATAACATCACCTTCATACACCATACAACCATTTTCCACAACTATGACCCTATCGCAAAGGTATTCTGCCTCTTCCATTATATTGGTTGAGATTACAACAGATACCCCGCTACTTTTTATAGATTTTATAAGCTCCCATAACTCCTTCCTTCTCGCTGGATCTAAACCGAGACTTGGTTCATCCAGCAACAATATCTTTGGGCCGTGCAGCATGGCACACGCTATATTAAGCCTTCTTTTCATACCACCAGAAAGATTCTCAGCGAGCACATCTTTTTTATCCCATAACCTGAAATATTTGGCTGCGGTTTCTGCAACATCCTCTATATTTTCAACCCCGTAGAGGTGTGCAAAGTATTTTAAGTTCTCGCTAACACTTAGCTTTTCAAAGAAGCTGTTATCCTGAGGTGAATAACCTATACTGCTCCTGTACTCTTTGCTTTTAATATCAACATCATTACCATTCATTAAAATACGCCCCGAGTCTGGCTTTATTATACCAGCTATAACCTTAAGTATTGTTGTTTTACCCGAACCGTTATGCCCTATAAGCCCTACGATCTCCTCCCTATTCACAACCATAGAAAAAGAATCCAATGCCTTGAATTTTCTATAAAATACAGAAATATTTATAAGATGGAGCAAAGCGTTCATCATATTTAATTTTACTAAATAAAATAAAAAAAGAAAAAAGGCTTAGATAAGCTCTTGCTCCAACTCGCTAGTATTCTCGCTTTCATTTTGCAATTCACTCTCAAACAACTTATCGATTTCTTCCTCTATATTCTCTTCATACCCCTTGTACCCCTTTATACTAACACCACTCTGTCCTTTCTTGATCTGTTCAGCGATCTGCTTTTGCTGCACACAACCGCTTACTATCATTACTATTAGTAACAGAGCAAGCATCACTATTATCCTCACGCTACCACCCGCTTCTTCTAGTTTGTAACCTTCTTGTTACATTTATAACTCTTCCTCTAACCCTTCTAAGCCATGCAGGCATTCTTTCTTTAATTACCCTCTTTACTCTCTCTTTAATCTTTATTATTTTTGGATATGCCCTTACAAGCCTTTCGCAAACCTTTTCGTCTGGATTTTTCTTGCAATACTCCTTCAGCTCTTCCCTGCACCTTACATCATCTGTTCTTACTGAACAGTATGCATTTTTCAATGCAATACATCTCCTATCATTTGGGTGTCTCTCGCAGAAATTCTTTATCTTTTCCCTGCATCCTTCAAGACTTGGATCATCACAGAGCTCCCTACCTACACCCTTTATAGCTGCTTTACACTTCCTTGGATTATCTTTGCAATACTCTTTAATTTTGTTTGCAAATTCTACTGGCTTTAACCTTCTTTTATATCCTATTATGTAAACATTGTAGCGCTGCGTACCATTTTCTTCTATCACAAGATCTCCTGCCCAAACCTCGCTGTTTCCCTTTATATATGAGTCAAGGCTAATAGCTCCTACTGGACTACCGGCTGAATAGATAACCCCTGAGAATGTACCATTAGAGTAGGTTATATTCCTTATTCTGTATTTGTCTGCACCCATGTACAAAATACCTCCAAGAGCTGATACAACCCTTCCTCTTAATCTTGCGACAACCCTGCCAGCAGAAATCTTCACAAGCTCAAAATCCATGGGATTATCCTTGCTTATAGCTATTCCTTTACCTATTACTATAAGTGTGCCTATCCTTGGCCTTGCTTGCACAACTACTTGTGCCGCTGATAAAACAACAGAAACACTTAGCACTGCTAAAACAACCATTGCTATTAGCATCTTATTCATTTATTTCACCTATTTTATTATTTCTCTGCGACAGTATAAAAAGGTTTATTGAAAAAATTTTATGTGGCTTGTTAGCAAAGAATTTTTTATACGATGCTTGATAAATTAATTATGAAGCTTTTGATTGTAACAACAGAAAAGGATAAATCATGCGAAAGGATAATAGAGGAAGCTGTTAAAAGAAAGATCATAGTTAGGAGGGTTTTTTACAGTGATATGTGTTTGCATAGGCTGGAGGCAAAAAATTTTACCAAGTTTGATTTTTGCATATTGAGAGATCCCTATAACACAGGGAAAGACTTCTCCATCTATCTCAGAACAATTATGCGTTTCTTTAAAGGCAATGTATTAGATTTTAATACGTACATGCACTATCCATTTTATGAAGACAAGCTCTTTCAACATCTTTTGTTTAGGGATATCGCAAGAATGCCTCGCTTTTGGCATTATAATTCCAATGTAATGGTGGATATAGACACATTTCCAGTTGTTGTAAAAAAGAGAATTGGAAGCAGAGGAAGGGATATTTTCTTGATAAAAAATGAAGGTGAGCTGAGATCGTTTTTATCTGGAAAAGAAGTTCATGAGTATCTTTTTGAGGAGCGGATAAAGGTTAGGAAAGATATAAGAGTTGTGGTTTTGGGTAACAAGGTTATTGGTGCTGTGGAAAGAGAGGTAAGATTTAAAGAAAGAGCCGGCTACAGAGGTATTGGTGTTAAGGTATCTAGCAGATACAAGATTCAAAAAGATATGAAGGAAAAGGCGTTAATAGTAGCTAAAAGGATGGAATGTGATTTTTGTGGAATAGATTTCATAGTAGATGATAATGGAAAGGGATACCTGTTAGAATGCAATGTTTCGCCACAATTCACATCTTCAGAGCGTGTACTAAATATAAATATAGCAGGAAAATTGGTGGAGTATATAGTAGGAAAAATCAAAGAGCAATAAGTTATTGGGATGGGGCTGCTGGGATTTCCGAGCCTTTCATATTTCTTTCCCGAGGGTTTCTTTGCGGAAGCGTTAGCTCCCGTAAAGAAAGGCTCTTCGAACCCAGGTATGCGGGTATCCCTTTATCATCAGGCATGCTTCATTATACCCATCAGCGCTCCAGCATTTTTATATTTCTTTGGCTGAAGCCTTTCTTGAGGAAGCATTAGCTCCCGTAAAAAGGCTTCACTGGAGCCCGCCAGGATGCCAAGCTACCTCACAGCCCCATGTACGATTAACTTATTTTTCTGAATTTATTTAAATTTTTTAAGATATTAATTAAATAGTGATGTGATGCCGTCCCAATGGAAAATAGAGGGATGAGGAAAGAAGGTTTTTCTAGTTTTGTTTCTGTTAAAGTGATAAAGGAGGTGAAAAATGAAGAAGGAGGTTATAGCTGTAGATGAATTTACCTATGGAATATTTGGTGATAGCGAGCCAAAATATATAACAGAAGATGGAAAAGTATATATACCAGGTTTAAACCTTAAGCTGGAGCAGATAGAAGAAATTGGAGGAGGTGTCGAAAAGGGCGGCAAGACATATATACGTGTTAAATATTAAGCGTAGAGGGCATGTAGGGTAGTTTGGATATCCTGAGGGCTTGCGGAGCCCTTGACCCGGGTTCAAAATCGAAACCACCAGCGGGTTTCGATGCATCCTGCAACCAATAAGCATGGGAAATCCCGGCATGCCCATATGCCATGGAAGATGAAGGCTTTGGTGGATGATTTTTTTGTAAAAGAAATAAGCAAGGAAATTGAAGAAAGTGAAGATGGGGAGTATTTATGGTTTAGATTGAGGAAGAAGAATTGGGATTTTTATAAGTTATTGAAGGTTATGGCAAGAAGGCTTGGGGTCTCTATAAAAAGGTTTGGATATGCAGGGGTTAAGGATAAATTTGCTGTGACCGATCAGCTCATCTCTCTTTGGAAAGGTAGAGAGGAAGAGGTGAGGAAGATAAGACTTAGAGATGTTGAATTTTACGGGTTTAGAAGAGCAAGCATGCCGTTAAGCTTGGGTTTGCTTAAGGGCAACCAATTCAAAATAGTAGTCAGAAACATAAGAGAGAAGGAAATAGATAAGATCGGTAAGAATGTTGAGCAAGCTAAGAAGGAAGGGGTACTAAATCTTTACGGGGAGCAAAGGTTTGGTAGCAAGAGATATGTTAATGCCAAGGTTGGCTATTTAATCGTTAAAGGCAAGGTAAAGGATGCCGTTATTACTTACTTAACTGAAACAGGAGCAAGTGAGCCAAAGGAAACGAGGGAGGCGAGAATGTTATTAAAGAATGAGCTGGATTTTAGAAAGGCTTTAAAAATATTTCCCAAACACCTTAAGTACGAGCTTGCAATCCTTAATCACCTTGCAAGGTACGAAAATGATTATGTTGGTGCGTTAAGGGCATTGCCAAAGTACCTAAGAAAGATGTTTGTTCACGCATATCAAACAGAATTATGGAATAAGATTGCAAAAAAGGCACACAGCGTAGCTGCGCATAATATAAAAATCCCAATAATAGGTTACGAGACTAATTTATCAAAATACAAAGAAATTGAGGGCATAGTAAGGGATGTAATGGGAGAAGAAGGGATAGGGGCTGCGAGCTTTAAAATAAATCAGATACCCGAGCTTTCTAGCAAGGGGGATGAAAGGTACATGCTTGTTTTTCCAAAAGGTATAAAATTTAGCGTTGGAGAAGATGAACTGAACGATGGCATGTTAAAAGCAATCTTTGAATTTTATGCTCCTAAAGGAAGTTACGGAACTGTTATTGTTCAGCAATTCATGAAAAATGTTGCCTAACATATACTTTTCCTCCCATCTTTCAATTTCTTCATCTGTTATCACATCGCTCCTGCGTTTATTTTTTCCTCCCCACTCTCTATCCCCTAGCCCAAAGATAGCACCACTAATCATGCCAAAGATGTGTGAAAAATGAGCAATAGGTGTTGGGTAAAATATACCTGTTATATCTATAGCTATCCATAGAAGCGCAGCTATACATACGTACATGGGAACACCAAAAGCAAGCACAATAGTCTTTGGCCTGCTTACAGCGAGGTAACCAATGATACCATAAACAATCCCGCTTATCCCTATCGTTTCTCTATAGAATATCACAGAGCCCAGTGAAGATAAAAATAATGAAGCCAAGATAATGCGCATGAATTTTGTGCTACCGGCAAACCTTTCTGCCATTGAACCGAATAAAAAAAGAGCAAACATATTTGATAGAAGATGCCTTACATTGGCGTGAATAAAGATATGCGTAGCTATGCGCCATGGCTCTTCAAACACTCTGGCTGAATTTAAAGATAAAAGGCTTATAATATCGGGATATATTAGTTGCAGAATAAATGATAGTATACATATAACCCCAAGTTTTATCGCTATAAACCCAAACCTTTCCATAACCTCTCACAAAACTGTCAAGATAATGTAGTTGTTTAAGCTGTATTTTCCATCAATTATACCACTAGATCTCTAGCTTAAAAATCTTCTGCGCAATAAAGCCACAAGAGCAAAGCTTGCATTTGTAAGCAAACTTAGACGAACTCTGAGCAAAAACAAAAATTTATTATACACTTATAAAATTATAATCATGGTATATATTCAAAAACTTAAAGGTATCTGGAACCTAAAACCCTTGTTCATTTTCCTCCTATTCTCCACCTTTATCTACTTCCT
>QMZT01000002.1 GCA_003663325.1 Candidatus Aenigmatarchaeota archaeon
ACGCTAACGTCACCAAGTATTGGCACAATCTTATCTGAAAGTTTGTTGATTCTTATATTCTCAACCATGTACCTATATGCATAGGGATTTATTTCGATTGCATAAACCTTCTTAATGTTTGGCTGCTTTTTTGCTATAGCTATTGCATATGGTCCAATGCCTGCAAACATTACAAGTACGCTTTCGTTACTTTTTACCATCTTAGCTATACGCTGTCTTTCTTCTGCTTCTCTCGGAGAGAAATAGACCTTTGTAACATCTAACCTTAATTCATAGCCATACTCCCTATGCGTAGTCTCTGTACCATCACCACTAAGTATCTTAAACTCCCTCAGCCTGTATTTTCCTTTCCTTTCCCCCATTTTCCTCAAAACAGTTCTCACATTTTTGCAAACCTTCTTTATAGCATCCGCTACTATGTCCTCTTTTTCGCTGAGCTCATCTGGCACCTCGATTATAGCTATATCACCAACTATATCAAACCCTCTTCTCACCGCCCTAAGCTCTGGCTCGCTAAGCTTATCCTTAAGCACATCCTTTATGTCCATGAAATAAGTTTATAAAATTAAGCAATATAATTTATTACTATGCCATGCGGTAGGAAAAGAAAGAGAAAAAAGATAAAAAAGCACAAGTTGAAAAAAAGAAGGAAGAAAATGAGACATAAAACAAAAAAATAAGGTCAATTTTATGGATGCAGATATACTTTTGAAAATCATTGACATATTACCAAAGATATCCTCCGCAATTAATATCCTATTTTATGTGTTTAGTGCATGGTTATTTGGCAGGATAACATTTAATTTTGTAAGAAAAGATGTGAATTTTATATTTAGGGTTGCAATCATTTTTGTTCTTGGATTCATTGTAATTGTTTCAGGATCTACTATCTCTTCTGTTGTAAGAATAGATATGTTTGAGAGCGGCATGCTGGGGTTGGTTAATGCAAGCATGCTTATATTTTCACTTATTTCCTCTTTAATTATAGGTGCAGCTCTTTACCTCCTTACCTCTGATCTAAGGCCAAAAAGCGCGGGCTACTTAAGGAAAAGGGTTAGCTTGCTAGAAGATCTTTTAAGAAAAAGTGGTGTTGTTGGTATTAATGCGAACGAGGTAAAGGAGATGGTGAAGAATAGATTCAAATGCGATGTAAACAGAATAGAAAGGCAGAATGATGTGTATGTAGTTATGTGCAAAAAAGGCAAACAAGAGTTCAATACCTATGTAGATGTGTATGATGGAGCGATAGTTGGTACTAAATGTAACACCCTGGTTTCGTTTTTTCTTCTAAACAAAAAGAAAATAGTGGGGGCTTCTATAGTAATTTTCTTTGTTATTATCACCTTATTTAACTTTAAAAACTTGCCAAGGTTTGATTTGATTGAAGGTGTTGCAAATATGGTAGGTATACCAAAAGAGCAATTGAGTATGTTTTATGAAAAGGATATGGCAGAAGGGTGTGTTAGCATAACAAAACTCATGATAAAGTATTCAACAAAAATAAACGAAATGGATTTGTATGAAAATAAAAGGGTGCAAGAGGAAATAGAGTCTATTCTTGATGAAAAGGTTATAGCGATGTATAAAGTTGAGTATAATGGAAATGATTACATAATATCGGTAAGCGTGCCAAAAAATATAAGTAGTGAGCAGTTAGGTAGTAAGAATATACTAAAAATCTCAAAGGTTTGCTCTATATACAAAAATAAGCTATGCGATTGTATGAAAACTCCCGTTTAATTTCACTTTTAAATTAAGCCTGGAATTTACTTAAGGCATTTTTATTACCGGAAACAACTACTATACAACCTTCCCTTATCTTCTCATCCAAATCTATAGGATATAGCCATTCCCCTTTAAACTTTATACCTATTACCCTTGCCCCCATTTGCTCTATCTCCTTTACCTTCTTACCTACGATATCTCTTATCTTCCTCGTATCCAATATCTTTATTATTCCAAGCTCCCTAAAAGCATCCACTATAGACTTCTCAACCGGTATATCCCTTAAGACAGGGTCTACAAGCTCTTTAACACTGTTTGATATATCCTCTATCCCAGAGCCAACCCTCAATATTCCTGTAAGATTTATAGCACCTCTCGGGTTTGAGGCTGCAAGCATAGCTTCTATTTCAAGCTGGTATTGCAATACATCGAGCTCATTACTCATCTTTATAACCCTTTTTGCAAGCTCTTTATCCTCTGTGAGCAAGGCTGCAAACGCTGTATATATGCTTACCAACGCCAATGCCTTCATCTCCTTCAATATATCTACCACATTTTTTCTTCTTTCCAACAAATCTTCAACTATATCTTTTCCTATTTTCATATTCTTAACCTCCTATTATTATTTTTGCAAACATAAACAAATTAATTACCCCTATAAGATCGCCCAAGGTTGTTATTATTGGTGACGTTGTATTATCTGGGTCAATACCATATTTATAGGACAATAAAGCCGTTATGATAACAAAAATAGAAAGTATAAATGTTGTTGTAATGCCGGCTGATAGTGTTATGAGGATAAACGTTACATACCCTATTCCTTTCCCATTCAAGAATATAAGCAACGTTTCAGCGCAAATTCCAAGAATAAAAAATGTTATAAATGCAATAATCAGTGCAGCCATTAAATTATGATATATGAGTTTCTGACGTTTACCAATAACTATTTTACCTAGATGCAAGCCAGAGGATATCCTTGACCCGATTACACTTGCTATATCCCCTGTCATGTTTATGAAGGATGGTACAACAACAAGTAAAGAAACAAACACTGGCATGCCTAAATTTTTATTTAAGAAATAACCTGATATCGTGCTTACAATTAATAACAAGGTAATTATTGGTAACATGTCCATTATAATCTTTCCCATGCTGTAATGACCTATATCCCTATTATCCATCCTACAACACCTATCGCTACTATTAAAGAAAATATCGTGAATATATCACCTATTGTTGCGACAAAAGGTATGGTAATATCATCTGGGTCCATACCTCTTCTAAATGATAGAAATGCAATAAATATTGTGAGAAATGTTAGAACTACGCCTGCTATAATTCCCGATATGAGAGATATGAGAAGTAGCGCAACAAATGAAACATTAAGGCCTATTATTAATGTTAAAATAAATGCAAAAACAGAGAGCAAAAATGATGCAATAAAGCTTAGTATGAGTGATGAATAGATATTTGCCTTAATATCCCTGTTCATATGAAAATAAGGTTTTATGTATCCCAAATGCAGAGCGCTTGCCAATCTAGAACCAAGCGCACATGAGATATTCCCTTTCATATCCATTATTCCCGGAAGCAATATGAAAACCCCCGGTATCATTTCTAGTTTATTAATGGTTCCAGCAAGCACTATTCCGGCGAGAAGTTCAAGAATTCCGTACATAGAAATGGAGGGTGCACAATCTTTTACAGTGTGGCTAATATCTTTTGGTAGCATATAATTTTATTCTGTAAAGAAGTATTTTAAAGCATCCTTTATGTTTATAATCTCTTTCATTCTTATTTTAACCTTATCCTCTATATCGATCTTTTTCGGCACAGTTTCAGTCCAGCATAAGGTCTTTGTACCTATTTTCTCGCAATATTTTTTCCTTTCAAATTTCACACTTTGTGCATGCATCAATGGCACAAGCAAAAGTTTTGCTCCAGCGTTTTTTGCTGCTATCGCCTTTTCCATAACATTTCCTACAGGCCCTAACGTGCCGTCATGGTTTATTGAGCCTGTTATCATAACACTTTTATTTATTCTTTTGCCTTCTAATGCAGCTATTGTAGCTATTACTATGGCTGCACCTGCTGATGATCCCTCAACCACACTGGCGTTTGTCTCTATGGTGTATATTAGGTCATATCTTGCTAAGCTTTTCCCAGTAATATTTTCAACTACCATCCTTGCGATCCTTATGGAGTTTTGCGTATCCGTCCAAAACAAAAGCTTGTCTATGTTTGTGAGTATCCTACCACTACCCCTTTTTATCTGTACGGTGAGCGTGGTTATTATACCCTCACCATCCTCATTAACAGCGGGTATCTCTATGCTTGCACTGCCTTCGTCCTTTATATCTGAATATATCGCCTCCCCTGCCTCGCAACCCTCTACATATTTGTAAATAACCCTTTTTTCAACACTAGAGCTACCTAATAAAAAACCTAAAAGCAATGCTACCAACATTACCATCGCTATAACTAATCCCCTTTTCATAGTTTTCAAATTATCATATAGGGCAGGAACGTGCCATCGGTGGATGCCTGCCTGCATTTCAGTTTACCATGTCCCTTTCTCAATCCTGCTACCCTGTAAGCACCGCATGCGTAGCTTAGGGCTGCTTCCGCCAGGACCTGACCCGGTTCACTACGCATACAGCCAAACAGGACAGGATATCATTGTAGGGGACATGGGCTGAAATGCAAACAAGGCATCGCCCTCAGGCTTCGGCCCCGCCATAAGGACGGTTTGCGGTTACAGGCTACGCCCAGCAGCCCGGCCTAGTTCCTGCCCATTTATTTTTAAACTAAAGCTTAAAATCTTTTTAGCAAAAAGAGTAAAATATAAATTATGTTATCTCTTTATAAACGTCTTTCGGTAGAACTTTTTGGCTGGGTCTATGAAAGACATAAAGAATATTTTAAGAACCTAGAGCTGCATTTAAAGAACGCCAATATAAAGATGCTTGCGAAGACATGGGTAAGCTTGTCTGTGCTAACATCTATAGTAACAGGAATTGTATGTGCTGTGATAGTAGCTGCAATATGCATAATCTTTAATGTATCCAACATAATACAGCTTATTCTTTTCTCCACATTTCCTTTCCTTTTTGCACTGATAGCATTTACCCTCTTCTATGTCTACCCCGTCCAAAAAGAGTCCTCAATAAGGAAATCTATTGAGAATAACATGCCGTTTGCCATAATACATATGGCAGCTGTAGCCTCTTCTGGTATACCACCAGAGTTTATGTTTGAACTGATCACAGGCTTTGAGTATGGAAAGATATCAGATCAAGTAAGGCTTATAATAAGGAATATGAGGAGCTTTAACATGAGTTCTGTTGATGCTATAAGGGATGTAGCTATGCGTACACCATCAAAAGAGTTCAGGGAGTTTTTGATGGGTATAGTTTCTAATATAGAAAGTGGAGGTAACCTTACAGAATACATAAGGGGTGCTGCAGAAAAAGCGCTCTTTGACTATAAAATAAAAAGGGAGAAGTATCTCAAGACGCTTTCTACGTATGCAGATGTTTATACAGCATTACTTGTTGCTGCCCCATTGATGATGCTTTCATTGCTCGCTACAATGAGTATAATAGGTGGAAACATAATGGGTATGACAATAAATGATTTAATATTAATAATAACATGGGTATTCCTGCCTGTGTTTAACATAATCTTTCTTGCATTCGTTCATGTAACCTATCCAGGTGGTTAAATGAGAACAGAGGTATATGAAGCTGTATCTGTGGCAATTGGCGTTTCAATACTTATATTTAGTATTTTCATCTTCCCTTCCCTCTTTCCTGACCTTGTTTTTCTTACCCCACTATTAAATATAAGCGGCGCATTGATAGCTGTGGTCCCGCCTTTTCTATTTTTCTACAAAAAGTACCTTGAAAAGCGTGCGATGGAGGAATATTTCATAGTGTTCATTTCCGACCTCACAGAGGATATAGACTCTGGCATGACATTACCTGTTGCGCTAAGATATATAGCGAAAAGGGATTATGGTGTGCTAACCCCATACATAAAGGAATTGGCAAGCAAGGTTTCATGGGGTATTCCGTTTGAGGAAGCATTGAAGATATTTGCAACAAAGGTGGGAAGCGTTACGATAAAAAGGTCTGTAAACACTATACTTCAAACATACAAGGTAGGTGGGAAGCTTTCAGACACATTAAGGGCTATAAGCCAATCATTAATTGAAATAAGCAAGATAAAGAAGGAGAGAAGCGTATCTGTACAATCCCAAATAGTAACATCATACTTAATATTCTTTGTCTTTATATTTATTTTGATAATATTGCAAACTGTTCTTGTGCCAGCCTTTTCAACAAAAGCAACAGAAGCGGGTAGTAGTATAGGTGCTGTATTGCCCACTGAGATATACAACTCGGTGTTCATAAACTTTATAATTGTCCAAGGCTTTTTTGCTGGTCTTGCAACGGGTAAAATGGCAGAAGGGAGTGTTATAGCAGGTTTTAAGCATTCTGTTGTTCTTATAACAGCAGGCTATACAATATTTAGCTTATTTTCACAGCTCCAGATAAAGCTTATGTGATGGGAATGAAAGGTAACGAGGAGCTTGTTTTGAATCTTTTATCACAAGGCTATATAAAAAGCAAGAAGGTTAGAGATGCCTTTCTTTCTGTAGACAGGGCGGTATTTGTTTTACCAGAATATAAAGACATGGCCTATGAAGATACGCCGTTACCGATATTAAACAATCAAACCATATCCGCTCCACATATGGTTGCGATGATGACCGAGTTGCTTGAGCTAAATGGCAGGGAGAAGGTCCTGGAAATTGGTTCTGGTTCAGGGTATCAGGCAGCTATAATATCAAGGCTGGCAAAATTTGTCTATACTGTTGAAATAGACCATGAACTTGTTGAAATGGCAAAGGCGAATCTAAAAAGATGTAGCATAAAGAATGTGAAGGTTATAGTTGGTGATGGTGCAAAAGGTTATGAGAATGCAAAACCTTACGATAGGGTTATAGTTACATGTGCAACACCAAAAATATTTGATAGTTGGCTTAACCAGCTAACCAAAAATGGTATTTTGCTCGCTCCTGTGAACGCAGGCTTTTATCAAAAACTTGTAAAGGTTATAAAAAAGGATAATAAGATTTATAAGGAGATGCATGGTCTTTGCTCATTTGTTCCACTAAGAAGAGAATAGCTTTGCTATTTCATTGCTTGCATATTCTGAATGTTCAAACTCACGCTTCTCTTCCCATATCAACCTTATTATCTTTAACTTTGCCATCGTTGAGGCTGAGGCTATGGTAGCGTATACTCTGTTTATAGCTTGATGCAATGCTATTTCCTCTTCCCCTTCCATATCCCGCGTTGTTCTTGTTTTATCCCCCTTTCTTCTTTCCGCTATCACCCTTGGGTTAAATTCTAACAAAACTATTATATCTGGCTTCATTTCCTTGACCAGATCTATAGGTAAGCCGGGATAAAAGCCTTCCGGTGTCTCTATACTTGCATGGGTATCAATTATTACATTCCCCTCCATGCTTGCTATATTTTTCGCTGCGCTTATTTGTATAGCTCTATAGCTATCCAAACTTAATTTTTTTCTCATCTCATCCCTGTTACTAATCCCGAGCTTTTTCGCTTCCTCAAACATCAAATCTCCAAAATTAACCAGCTTTACATCTTTTACCTTTTCCGAGATCATTCTAAGTATGGTCGATTTCCCCGCCCCAGGCACAGCAAGAATTATAACCCTCATTAACTATAGTTTTTAATGAAAAGTATATAAAGGTTTGTTTAAGGTATTGAAAGGTGAAGGAAAATGAAAAATTTCGTGGATTTGGTAATTGAAAAGGCAAAACAAGCCTTAGAAGAAAACCGATTTCAATCCGTCTCCCATAAATGGGATCATGTTTATAGAGTTTACAGGAGAGTGATTAAAATGGCAAATGAAATAAAGGGAAAAGGCGTTGATCTGGAAATTTTAAAAATTTCGGCATTGTTACACGATATAGATCAACCATACAATAGAAAGCAGAGCCATGTTAAAAGGAGCTTATCAAAAGCTGAGCAAATTCTTAAAGAGATTGGCTATCCAAAAGAAAAAATTAAAAAGGTCTTGAGTATAATCTCAGAGCATTCATCTGAAGATGAAAAGGGGCCAACGAGTATTGAGGCAAAAATCTTGTATGATGCAGATAAGCTTGATGGCGTAGGAGCTATTGGTATTGCAAGGGTTTTCGCATTTTGCGGACAAAATGGTTTAATCCCAAAAGAAGCGATAGAATGGTATAGAAGAAAAATAGAAAAAGCGTTACCTAAGATGCAGACAAAGGCGGGAAAAGAAATTGTTAAAGAGGAGTTGAAATATGTTTATTCTTTTTTCGAGAAATTCAGAAAAGAGGAAAATTTATTACAAGGTACAAACATTAAGTAAAACGCTTGAGGTCGCCTAAATGGGATTTTTATATCAACTAATCATTATTATTAAGCTTTGTAGAATCAAGAAAAGATTTATAACACCGTAACTATAATTGGCATTTATTTGTTAAATTTTACCGCCAAGGATTACAAATACGGTGATTTAAATCTTGTTCTAGACAAACAGATTAGTATTAAAGGTGTTTTTCTTTCAAGCTGTACCCTGGAAAATTATGATGAGTGTATCAGTAGGGTGGGTACGAAAAGTGGACCTGGTTTTGAAATCTGCCAATGGAATTATCATCTTAAAACATTTAAAGAAGTGGGTAGATATCCAGATTGTATTAAAATTGATCTGCTTCCACTAGGTCGTAGATATGTTTCTGAGAAGCAGTTACAAGAATTCAAAAAATATTTAAATAAAGAAGTAAATGCTACAGGAATTTTGAAATCTGTGAAAGTTGGAGCTAAAGGTACAAATTGTGAAATGACACAAATAGGATGTGAGAGAGAAGTAATAATTTTTATCCCAGAAAAAATTGAAATTGTTGAATAGAAATTATCTTGGACTCCTGAACTTTCTTATTATATACTAACAATAAGCTAACAGAATCGTTTTCAACTGATCGTATCAAAATTCCAAACAATTGTTTGTTTTTTTGAAACAATATATTTATAAAATTAAAAAATAAAACAATTGTATGAAAAATTTGCACATCTTTAAAATCTTAGAATTCTTTATAAGAAATCCTTACCAAAGGGTTTATCTTAGGGAGCTTGCCAAAAAGCTTAAATTGAGCCCATTCACCACTAAAAGGTATGTTGACGTGCTTGTTAGAGAAAAATTTATATATGAGGAAAGGGAAGCAAAGATGAGGTACTTTAAAGCCAATTTAAGTAATATTGCTTTTAGGTACATAAAGATAGCATACAGCCTGCATGAAATTTTAAAATCTGGGCTCATTAGTTTTTTATTAACCAACATTCCGAATATCTCATCTATAGTGCTTTTTGGATCTATTGCTAAGGGTGAGGATAGTGAAAAGAGTGATGTTGATTTACTTATTATCGGCAAGCCCAAATATATCAGGGTAGGAAAATTTGAAGAGAGATTAAAAAGGGATATAGCTCTACATATCTTTAGTTGGAGTGAATGGAATAAAAAAGCAAAGGAGGATAAAGCTTTTTACTTAGAAATAATAAGGTATGGTGTACCAATCTATGGAGAATTACCAATGATAGAATGAAGATCGAAACGCTTGAAGATTGTTTCAAATTTAGGCTTTTACGTAAGATAAGGCCAGATATAGAAAAAAGCAAAAGATCTTTGGAAATAGCAAGGGAAAGGTTAAAAACGGCTAACACAGCTTACGATATTGCCCTGAAATTTAAATTTTTCAACTTTGTTATCATTGAGGCATATATGGCTATGTTCCATGCAGCCAGAGCCTTGCTCTATAAAGATGGCATTCAAGAAAAAAGTCATTTTGCAATGTATCTCTACTTAAAGGAAAGGTATAGCAGGAAGATCCCGTTCCATATAATAAATCTGCTAAATATTCATAGAATTGAAAGACATGAAACAATGTATGGGTTAGAGTATCAGCCCACGAAGGAAGATGCTGAAATTGCTTTAAAGGATGCCAATATCTTTGTAAAAGAAGTCGAGAAGGTGCTCAAGAGGTAAGGAATACTCATAGTGAATTATGAGAGATGAAATTAACTTAGTGGGTTTTGAAATCTTTAGGTTTGAAATTCAACATTTAGTTTGTATGTGGATGAGGGGATACTAAATATAAAAATTTTTAGCCAATAATTAATTCAGAGCGGCTGTAGTCTAGTCTGGTAGGACCCAGGCTTCCCGAGCCTGTGACCCGGGTTCAAAATCGAAACCACCAGCGGGTTTCGATGCATCCTGCAACCAACAAGCATGGGAAATCCCGGCAGCCGCATTCTTTCTATGTGAAAAGGAATAAATTATCAAAAAATAAAAATTTAATTGATAATAGTTTAGTTAAGCCTCGGTGGTGTAGCCTGGCTATCATACAGGACTGTCGATCCTGTGACCCGGGTTCAAAATCGAAACCACCAGCGGGTTTCGATGCATCCTGCAACCAATAAGCATGGGAAATCCCGGCCGAGGCGTTTAATTTTTATTTAAGCAAGGGAAAATAGAATTTATGATAAATATGTTTTTATTTCTGTGTATCGTATTTCTCTTCACATTTTTAGTTGGAAGAATAATAGAGAGGCTCAGGGTCCCGTGGGTTTTTGCATCGCTAATCTTCGGTGCTATGCTCGCTATCTATAATCCCTTTGCTTCTATTACATCATCATCCCTATTCACATTCTTAGCGAGACTTGGCATGTATTTTTTGCTATTTATGATCGGCCTTGAGTTAGATTTAAACCAACTTAAAAAGAAAGGAAGATTTATTTTTAAAGCAACGTTTTCCATTATTTTTTTAGAGGTTATTATCGGCGGTTCATTTATACATTTTGTTTTTAGCTATAGCTGGATTGTATCTTTTCTCGTAGCCTTATCCTTCGCTACTGTGGGCGAAGCCGTACTAATCCCCATCTTGGATGAGTTCAAAATAATAAACACAAATCTTGGTCAGACCATAATTGGTATAGGTACATTAGATGATATAGTAGAAGTATTTACCTTGATCGTAGCTGTTGTTCTAATTGGTTCCTCTGTACGAACTACATTCCATATTGGCTTGATATTGGTATCCCTCTTTGTCTTATTTATCCTTACAATCGGATTTACAAAACTTAAGAAGGAAGGTAAAAAATTCAATTTCTTAAATATCGAGACCCTTTTTCTCTTCACGATCTTTGTATTCTTCTTATTCCTAGGTATTGGACAACTAGCAGAAACTACTGCACTTGCTGCATTGCTTGCGGGGATTGGTATTAAAACATTTGCACCGGAGAGGAGATTAAAGCTTATAGAGTCGGAGATTAAAACAATGTGTTATGGCTTCTTCGCCCCTATATTTTTCTTATGGGTTGGTGTAACGCTAGATATAGGATATATTATAACGTATCCTTTGCTTGTCCTTTTAATTGTTATAATCTCTAGCGGGGCGAAATTGTTAGGGTCTTACATTATTGCAAGAAGAGAATTGGGTTTGAGGCAATCTATTTTACTAGGTATTGGTCTTTCTGTGAGATTTAGCACGAGTATTATTGTTTTAAAAATACTGTTTGATAATGCTCTAATCAATGTAAGCCTTTATTCTATTATTATAGCCTCAAGCATGGTGTTCCAATTCCTTATCCCGTTACTATTCTCTAATATACTTGCAAGATGGAAAGTAAGGTAGTTATTTTTTCGCTGCAATCTCAATTATTCTGGCATAGGCTGGTCTTGTTATTAGCACACCGACTAATATTCCAACTATTGTAGTTATAGCAAAACCCCTTACCAAACCAACGCCTACAAACATTAATGGAAACATTGCGGCAATAGTCGTGAATGCAGCACCGAATATGATAAAGAATGCCCTCTTTATCTTATCCTTCAACCCATATATGATCTCCTTTTTTGTTGAACCATGTATAGTTTCATCCGCTATAACTATCATATTATCCATACCTGTTCCTATGGCAGCTATTATACCACCGATTGCGGCAAGGTCTATAGTCCATGAACCAGGGAATGCTGCCCCCATTATAGGAATAAGTATGACAGCAAGCCATGAATTTATATCTATCTCCTCTTTCTTTACCCAATTGTATAACAGGAAGGCTATGCATAGTAACATTGAAAATAACCACACGCCGCTGTCATTTTTGGCTGCTATACCAAGTATTATCACGATCTCAGCTAAACCTGTAAAAATCATTGGTAAAACAACCTTGATATTTCTGTATTTGATAAATACTATTACAACAACAACTAAGGCTGCAAGCAACGCCGCATTTATAGCTGAGGTTATAAATCCTTCCCCCAAGCTTGGCGAAATTATACCGATAGAAACAATCTCTAGGCTAACAGGCAATGCCCCTGAACGAAGTATTGTCTGCAATCTTAACTTTTCCTTAACAGCATCTTCCATTCTTTCTCTGCTACCCTCTATTTGCGGCGTGGTATAGACCTTTCCACCAAGACTAGCTGCTATCCTCAATTCTGACATAAGCTGTTGGTCTATGTAAAGCTGTATCTTTGAATCCTTCAGGTAATACTCCCCGCTCATAAGATCCATTTGCTGAGGAATGCCAGCTGTTATCTTCGCAAACCTCTCAGCACCCTCTCTCGAGACAAGCACAACAAAATAAAATTGATAGTATCCTCTTCTGGGTATGACCGCAGAATGCTGTGGGTCTGAGTAAACGAGCTCTATATCTTTTCCTTCATAAGCGGTTCCAAGGAATATAAGCTCATCTCCGCTTTTGTTTATGTATTCAAATTTTATCCCATCCAAAACAAAGGAATCATTAAGCTCTAATGTTATATTGGAAACGGCTATTTTACCGCTGCTTTCGTTCAAAACCTTTACATCATACCTATTTTCCCCCAATATGAAAATTCCTTTTCCATCTTTCAAAAACACGGGCTTCGTTATCTTTGCAACAAAGTTTCCTTTCTGCGAAAGCAAGTTTTCAACAACATCTCTTCCTATTCCAGCGGCCTCTATTTGTATGAAATTCTCTCCAGTTATGGTTTTTATTGGATAAAACTTTATTTCCCTGAGCCCAAAAATATTGGCCCTGGTTTCTAAAGTTCCTATTATTTGTTCAATGACATCGGAGCTTACGTTGCCTTTTGGTTTCATTAATATCCTCGTACCACCTCTTATATCAAGTCCAAAATTTATGTTTGTACGTTCAACATTCATCACATCTATACCTATCGTCTCGTTAACGTAAAGTTCATAGCTATTCTTAACCCTGCCTTTGTAAGCAACAATATTAACCTTGCCACTAATATTCTTTGTTAACCTTAGCCAATCATCAACATTTCTCACAACTTCCCCATTAACGGAATATATAATATCTCCTTGCTCTAGAATATTCTTTGCTGGTGAAGTTTTGGATATGTATGCGATCTCTACGCCTGTATATTGGGGTTTAAGAAATATCGCTAACAATGATGTAGCTAAGATTATAATCATCAGTATTATTCTCCAATTTTTCATGCACTCACCTTTCTTTCAATATACCATTTTAATATGCCCGCATTTTGCATCCAAGTATTCATTAAATCTACAAGCAAGCCAAATAATAAAACATTGGCAATGTTTGATAGTACAGAAGAGATAGATGATGCAAGCAGGGCTGTAACGGCACCTATTGTTGTGAAGCTCATAGTAAGCCCGGTTTTCATTGCCCTCTTCAGCTTTGCATCCACATCTTTCCCTTCCTCCTTTATGAGCCTTGTAGTAAGCAAGATATCAGTATCAACTGAATAACCTATAAGCATGAGCAATGCAGCAAGTCCGGCAAGCGAAAGCTCTATGCCGAGTATTTGCATAATAGCTATTGTAACTATTATATCTGATGCCGCGCTCAGCATAACAGCCAAAGAGGGTATGAATGTTCTGAATATGAAAAATACTATTATACCCATCATAACAAATGCTATTATAATGGCTATCTGTGATTGACGCCAGAAAGATGCACCAAGTGCAGGCCCTATATTCTCCAGTGATATATCCTTTTTTTCTATCCCAAGCTTAGAAAGTCTTTCGATAAGCTTGTGCGTATCGCTTTCAGGTGGAAGTTCAATGATAAGCATATTCCCGCTTACGCTTTTTATTTTTCTTACCTTAAACTCATCATAGCCTGCCAGAAGTTTCTCAATACTTTTATCGTTTATTTGAGGTGTGAGAGATACGGTTATAATGGTTCCCCCTTTAAGCTCTATCGATTTCTTGAAGAATTCACCCGTTACCATATAATTGGAAACGAGATACGCAGATGAGAGAATAAGCACAACAACAGGTACAAATATCAAAACTTTATAATCCATTTTCATAACTTTAAATTTAACCCAAAATATTAAAAATTATTTTAATCAGGAAAAATTCTAATATTATATGGGCATTCTGAATGAGGTTGAAAGGGTAAAGAGTGGGATAATAGGGCTTGATGAGAAGGTTGAAGGTGGGTTTGTTAAGGGGAGTGTAAATCTTATTTCTGGAAAGACTGGAACGGGCAAAACCGCTTTTTGTATGTCATTTATTTATGAAGGTGCTAAAAATTTTGAGCCTGGGGTTTATGTAACAACAGAGGAGCGTGTGGAGGATATAAAGAAGGATATTGAAGCTATGTTTAATTGGGACATAGATAGTTTTGAAAGACAGGGCCTTATAAAGTTTCTTTCCATAAGACCGTTCCTCCCAAGCAAGAGCTTTAGTGATGATGAGATTGCGAGACTTGTAAGAATGTATATATTCAATCTTTCCAGAAATATAGAGGAAAGCATAAGGTTTGTCAATGCAAAAAGGCTTGTTATTGACTCCATATCACTTATTGAAGCTTTTATAAAAGATAAGTATATAGCCAAAGTTGCCTTGATGCAACTCATCGATAAATTAAAGGAATACGGCGTTACGGTTTTGATTACCGGAACTATACCAGAGGAGAGCACAGCACTAACAGGTGAAGGTATGCTAGAATTCATAGTAGATTGTGTAATAAAGCTCGATTTTGTTCCAGTAGCTGAGGAATTTAAGAGAACTCTTACAATAAGAAAAATGAGACGAACAAATCATTCAACCTTTATACACCCTTTTGATATAACGAGGGAAGGAATAAAGCTTCTGGAAATATGATACTATGAGCATAACAAATAAGATAATATTGGTAAATATAGCAGTCTTTTTAGCGCAAATTGTATTTCCAGAAATAACTCCTATGCTTGCATTCATCCCATCCATAGCAATTGCTAGCGCTTATTGGCAATTCGTTACATACATGTTTATGCATGCTGGCATTGGGCATATACTTATTAACATGTTCATACTTTACATCTTTGGTAACCCTGTGGAGAGGGCTTTGGGTGCAAAAAATTTTGTACTTCTTTATTTCCTCTCTGGAATTGGCTCTGCTATATTTTATATGTTGATAGCGGGCATATCATCTGTATCTATGGTGGGGGCAAGTGGTGCTGTATTTGGTATACTAACTGCGTATGCCTTCATATATCCAAAAAGTATAGTGATAATATTTCCTGGTATACCTATGCCTGCATACCTACTCATAATTGTGCTTTTCTTAGTTGAAACATTCTTTGGTATTACAGGTTCTGAGCCAGGAATAGCAAACTTTGGACATGTTGGCGGGATATTAACATCTGCTATAATAATGATCTACCTAAGGAGGTTTAAAAAGCATAGCTATGATTTTGAGTTTTTTTGGGAATGAGTTAATACATTTAAATTTATAATGGAAAAGTAAACCATGTTTGGCGTGATTGAGAAGGCAAAAAAAGTTATGGCAAGCTATTATCTTTGTGATAACTGCTTGGGAAGACTATTCGCCCTTCTCCTCACAGGTATGAGCAACAGGGAGCGTGGTGCAGCAATAAGAAAAGTTATCGCTATGGAGTATGAGGCAAAGAGGTTCAAAATAAAGAGAGAGAATTTTTATGGGATAAAATTTAGAAAAAAGCGCACAAGCGTTAAAAAACCACAATGCTATGTGTGCAAAAACATATTTGATAGTATTGATAAGTATGTAGAGGATGCTCTTTCTATTTTAAAACCTTACCAATTCTCAACATTTCTTGTCGGGATAAAGATGTGTGATGAGATTGTGATGAGAGAGGAGCAGGTATTGAGGACTTGTGGCAAAAGTTACGCTGAGGATATAAAATCTGAGCTGAGTAGGGAAATCGGGAAAAGAATAGAGTTGAGGACTTCTAAAGCGTATGATAAGGATATGCCAGATATTACTATAATATTTGATCTCGAACATAACAAGATAGAGCTTGATGTCAGATCAATTTTTATCTATGGTGAATACAGCAAGCTAGTAAGGGGTATTCCTCAAACAAAATGGGATAAGTATGAGGAGAGTGTAGAGGATATAATAGCAAAACCTTTTATTAAAGCATTAAAAGGAAAAGGGCATGTGTTTCATGCAGCTGGAAGGGAGGATATAGATGCAAGATGCCTTGCATACAGGCCGTTCGTGCTGGAAATAAAGGGTCCAAAGAAAAGAAGGGTTGATATAGAGAGTATGGCAAAGGAGATAAACAAAAGCGGAAAGGTGCTTGTGAGGAATCTAAAGCTAACAGAAAGGAGCAAGGTAAGGGCTGTAAAGAAAATGGCAATGGATAAAATCTATAGAGTTGTGGTTAGTTTTAGGGACAGGGTTAAGAATATTGCAAGTGTTAAAGGCATCTTAGGCATAGTTGAGCAAAGAACACCAAGAAGGGTGTTGCATAGGAGAAAAGATATAAAAAGATATAAAAAGATAAAAAGCATAAAATGGAAAAAGGTAAATGATAAAAAATATATATTTGAGATATGTGCGGAGAGCGGCACATATATAAAAGAATTAGTAAATGGTGATAACGGTAGAACAAAGCCAAGCATAGCATACCTTTTAAACAATCCAGCAAAGGTTGAAAGCCTTGATGTAATAGGGTTTGGTGAGAAAGATGGTAAGAAAGAATAAGGGTTTCCACAGAAGGACACGTAGAAAATTAAAGAAAGGGAGGAGGGAGAAGTTCAAGGTAACACCGTTCATAAAAAGATTTGGAATTGGCCAGAGGGTTGTAATAGATCATCTTCCATATTCATTGGATGGTATGCCTCATCCGAGATTTAAAGGAAGAAGTGGTGTTATAAGGGGCATAAGAGGAAATGCATATATAGTAGAAATAAGAGATGGGGACAAAATTAAAAATATAATCTCAAATCCCGAGCATTTAAAGGCTGCGTGATATAATGGATGTAATGAGCGAAAAGGTCGTTTCATTTCTGTATGCAAAAAAAATACTTGAGAAAAGAGAGAAAAAGAAAGAACTTGGGTATGAACAAAAAAACGCATTAGAGCATTTAAGAAAATTTTGTACATTAACAGAAGAACAGGAAAATAAGATAAGGGATGAGCTTAAGGCTATGGGGAAGCTTAATGAAGAACAAATAGTGAACATAGTAAACTTTCTACCAACAACAATAGACCAGGTTAACATAATTTTCGCGTATGAAAGAACCATTCTGGAAGAGGAGGAGAAAAAGAAGATAATCGAAATAGTAAAGAATGTTGTTGGCTAAGGGAGAGGATGGTAAAGATTGCAATAATAGGTGGAAGCGGCCACATACTAGAGCATGGCTTTGAAATTATAAAAGAGGTAAAAATCTCAACACCATATGGAAATCCATCGGATAGTATATTTATAGGCAAGGTTAAAAATACTGAGATTGCTGTATTGCCAAGACATGGAAGGAATCACACAATACCGCCACATAAGATTAATTTCAGAGCAAACATATGGGCGCTGAAGGAAATGGGTGTGGAGAGAATAATAGCAACTGCTGCTGTTGGTTCACTTAAAAAGGATTATATGCCCGGGGACATAGTTTTTCCTAATCAATTCATAGATTTTGGTAAGGATGTAACAACATTCTATGACAGAAAGCGTGTCTACCATGTATCTCTTGCAGACCCCTTCTGTCCAACATTAAGAGAGGTTTTGATTAAAGTGGCAAAAAAGCTTAAGCTGAGGTATCATGAGAAGGCAACATATCTACGTATCTCCGGTCCGAGGTTCTCTACAAGAGCAGAATCAAAGATGTTTAGAAGGTTTGCAGAGATTATAGGTATGACATGCGTGCAAGAAGCTATACTTGCTAGAGAGGCGGAGATTTGTTTTGCTGTTATTGCAAGTGTTACAGACTATGATGTATGGGCCGAGAAACCTGTTAGTGCAAAAGAGGTTATAGAGGTTATGAGAAGAAATAAAAGCGTTGTTGAAAAGATATTGCTTAATTCTATTGAAAGTATACCAAGTAAAAGGACATGTCCATGCAAGGACGCCTTGAAGAATGCCGCCATTGGTTAAAGCTATTTAAAAGTAACAGAGGATAATTATTAATGGATGGGCCCGTAGCTCAGTCTGGTAGAGCACCGGACAGTTTGCTGGGTGATGCTTTTAACTCCCGTTAAAAGCGTGTTGAGCAAGGCAATGACAGGAAGACACCCGGGAGTCGCGGGTTCGAAGTAGAAAGTTTTAAAAACTTTTACAACTATATATAAGTTTAATCACAAAGAAGCGAAAATCCCGCCGGGCCCAAATTCAAAAGGTGGTTGCATCGATCGATATATTAAAACATGATCTGGTTCCAGATTTTAGGATTCTTTCAGAAAATGAAAAGAAGGAGTTATTGGGAAGGCTTAGGGTTAGTGAGGACAAGCTTCCAAAGATATTGGAGAATGATGTTATTGTAAAGAGGTTGGGGGCAAAGGTAGGGGATGTGTTGGAAATAAAGAGAAAGTCGCCAACAGCAGGCATTGCATTGTATTATAGGATCGTGGTGAAGGGATAGTATGCCGTTTGTAACGCTTATAAAAACATTTAAAAAGGAGGGTGAATGGGTAAATTATCAGATTGACTCCTTTAATCGGTTTATTGACTTTGGTTTACAAAAAATAATAGATGAGATTGGCTCGGTTAGAATAGTTCATGAAGCAGAGGATTTAAAGCTAAAGTTTGGGAAGATAGAGGTTGGGAAGCCTGTTGTTAAAGAAGCTGATGGCTCCGTTAGAACCCTGTACCCTAACGAAGCGAGAATAAGGAACATAACATATATGGCTCCTATGTATGTAACTCTTACGCCTATCTTCAATGGTGTACAAGAAAGACCAGAGCAGGTACATATTGGTGATTTGCCTATCATGGTAAGATCAAAGGTATGTAATTTGTATGGTTTGAATGAAGAGCAAATGTATGAGGTTGGTGAGGACCCAACTGATCCAGGTGGTTACTTTATAGTTAATGGTACAGAGCGCGTGCTTGTGTTAATAGAGGAGATAGCATCCAATAAGCCTATATTTGAAAGGGATGGTGATTCTATAACTGTCAGAATAAACTCTGAAAGGTCTGGATTCAGGCAGAGGCATTTAATAGAAATGAAACAGGATGGTGAGATGCAGATATCGTTTGCAAATATAAGAAGATTGCCAATAGTTGTTATACTCAAAGCATTAGGCATGGATAATGATAAAGAGCTGTGCTCATTAATATCTGATGATGAGAATATATTGAATGAATTCTATACAAATCTTTATGAGGTTGATGTAATAACAACGGAAGATGCCATAGATTATATAGGCAGGAGGTTGAAGATATCGAAAGAGTATAGAGATGAACGTGTTAGCCAAATATTGGATCGTTACCTTCTTCCCCACCTCGGCCAAAACATAGAGGATAGGGCAAGAAAGGTTACATTCTTAGCAAGGATAATAAGGAAATGCATACAGGTAAAGCTGGATATGATACCCGAAGATGATATAGATCATTATTCCAATAAGAGGTTATTAATGTCTGGTGAGCTTTTGGAACAGCTATTTAGATCGATATTACTTGGAAGATGGGGGCTGGTAGCTAAAATGACGTATAATTATCAAAAGCTTATTAAAAGAGGTAAATTTCCTTCCCTACAATCTATAATAGAGGCTAATACTGTAACAAAGCAGATACTCTCTTCTCTTGCTACGGGTGCATGGGTTGGTGGAAGAACTGGTGTTAGCCAAAGGCTTGATAGAAGCAGTTATATAAAAACAATATCACATCTGAGGTCTGTTATATCTCCACTAACATCAACACAAGAACATTTCAAAGCAAGACAAATACATCCCACGGAGTGGGGAAGGCTCTGTCCAGCTGAGACACCAGAAGGATCCAGCATAGGGTTAAGAAAGCATCTAGCATTGCTAACAGAGGTTACATCTGGCCTGTCTGATAAAGAGATGGAAGAGGTAATAAAAATAGTTGGTGAGAGGGTAAAGCATGAGGTGTGATGTTTACATTAATGGTATGTACGTTGGTGTAACAGATAAGCCTGAAGAACTTGTAGCTGAGATAAGAAGGAGAAGAAGATATAACATGATACCTTCTGAGGTTAACATAGCATACTTCAAAGAGTTCAACGAGATAAGAATAAATACAGATGCTGGAAGAGCTAGAAGACCACTTATAATAGTTGAGAATGGTAAGCCAAGATTAACAGAGGAGATGATAAGAAATCTTAAGGAAGGGAAGATAACATGGGATTATTTACTAAAGCATAATGTAATAGAATACTTGGATGCTGAAGAAGAAGAAAATGCGTACATTGCTCTAAGCCCTGAAGAGGTTACGAAAGAGCATACACATCTTGAGCTTAATCCCATGTCCATCCTTGGTATATCTGCCAGTATAACACCGTACCCGGAATATAACAGGGGTGACAGGGTAAATTATGGAGCGAAGATGGTAGGACAAGCTATAGGAGCTCCTGTATTCAACTTTCTTATAAGAACGGATACAAAGTTTAACATATTAGCATATCCCCAGCTGCCGTTGATTTACACAAAAACAGACAATGTACTTAAGAATCACCCTTATGGTCAAAATATAGTTGTTGCTGTTATGCCTTACGAAGGCTATAACATGAATGATGCTGTTGTTATTAATAAAGCATCCATAGAGCGGGGTCTGTTCAGATCTTTCTATTTTAGAACATATGAAACGGTAAGAAAGAGGTATTGGGGTGGACAGGAAGATATAATAGGTATACCAGAACCAGGGATACAGGGATATAGAGGGGAGCAAGCCTACATACATCTTGATGAGGATGGTATAGTAAACCCCGAGACTGATGTTGGTTCTGACACCGTGCTAATAGGTAAAACATCTCCATTAAGGTTCCTTTCAGCTGGGGACTTCACAGCAGATATAGAGAATAAAAGAGAATCATCTTTATGTGTCAAATATGGAGAAAAAGGTATAGTGGATAAGGTGATAATAACAGAAACACCTGATGGCGAGATGCTGTTTAAGGTAAGGGTAAGGGATGAAAGAAATTGTGAGGTTGGAGATAAATTTGCTACAAGACACGGACAAAAAGGTATTGCAGCCTTAATAGTTCCACAGGAAGATATGCCATTTACAAAGGACGGGATAGTGCCAGATATAGTATTTAATCCCCATGGTATACCGAGCAGGATGACTGTTGGGCAATTGCTTGAAATAATAGCCGGAAAGTATGGTGCATTGGTTGGGAAGAGAATAGATGCATCTGCCTTTTCTGGAACAAAGGAAGAGGTTATAAGGAATGGTTTAATAGAGCTTGGTTTCAGAGATGATGGTAGGGAGGTTTTGTATGATGGTAAAACTGGCAAGGCTTATGAGGCAACAATATTTATTGGGGTCAATTACTATATGAAGCTTGATCACATGGTTGCGGACAAAATCCATGTTAGATCAAAGGGTCCCGTTACACTGCTTACACATCAACCAACAGAAGGGAGAAGTAAGAGGGGTGGCCTGAGAATGGGTGAAATGGAGCAGCAGTGCCTCGTAGGGCATGGTGCAGCACTTACATTAAGGGAGAGATTCAGCTCAGATGATACAACAATACCCGTTTGCTCTAACTGTGGGCTTATCGCAATACATGACAATATAAATAACAAATCATATTGCCCGGTTTGCAAGGATTCAAAAATAGTTAAGATAAGAACATCATATGCCTTTAAGCTGATACTTGATGAATTAAAATCAAGTATAGTATATCCAAAACTTGTGGTGAAAGAGCTATGAGCGTGAGCAAGATAGAAAGGATAGATTTCGGTATACTTTCCCCTACAGTTATAAAGTCTATGGCAACGGTAAGAATAGTTACATCTGAGCTATATGATGCAGATGGCTATCCAGTTGACGGGGGTGTAATGGATCCACGCTTAGGTGTTGCAGATCCTGGGATAAGGTGTAGAACATGCAATGGAACGATAGGAGAATGCCCGGGACATTTTGGATATCTTGAGCTGGCAAAGCCTGTAATTCATATACTTTATACGAAGATTATATACAATCTTTTAAAGGTAACATGTAGGAAGTGTGGAAGAATAATGGTTAAGGAAAAGGTGAACATAAACAATATCCCACGAGACCAAATAAAAAAATGTCCTTTTTGCGGCGAGATCCAAAAAAAGATTACATTTGTAAAGCCTTACACATTTTATGAAGAAAAGGAAGAGTTAAACCCTCTAGAGATAAGGGAAAGATTTGAAAAGATACCAGATGGCGATCTAAGCAAGGTAGAATTCAATGGCGGCAGGCCGGAATGGCTTATATTGACAATATTCCCAATACCACCTGTCACGGTAAGACCGAGTATAACACTTGAAACTGGTGAAAGGAGCGAGGATGATTTAACGCATAAGCTCGTAGATATAGTCAGAATAAATCAATCGTTAAAGGAGAACATAGATATAGGTGCTCCTGAGTTTATTCTTACGGACCTATGGGAGCTTTTACAATACCATATTGCCACATACTTTGATAATGAGCTTACCGGTGTGCCACAAGCAAGGCATAGAAGTGGAAGGCCGCTTAAAGGCATTGTCCAGAGATTAAAAGCAAAGGAAGGGAGGATAAGAAATAATCTTTTAGGAAAAAGGGTTAATTTTTCAAGTAGAACGGTTATATCCCCAGATCCGAGGATAAGTATAAATGAGGTAGGCGTGCCAGAGGTTGTTGCAAATGAACTAACAATACCAGAGAGTGTCACAACACTTAATATAAAAAGGATAAAAGAGCTTATATTGAATGGCAGGGTCAATTACGTTACTAGACCGGATAAAAGAAAGATAAAGGTGACAGAAGATAACAAAGAAGAGATAGTTAAAAATATAGGTGTCGGTTGGAGCGTAGACAGGAAGCTTGAAGATGGGGATATAGTACTCTTTAATAGGCAGCCTTCTTTGCACAGGGTTTCTATAATGGCTCACCGTGTCAAAGTCATGCCGTATCGTACGTTCCGCCTCAACCCCTCTGTTTGCCCGCCATACAATGCTGACTTTGATGGGGATGAGATGAATTTACATGCATTGCAGAGCGAGGAGGCACAAACAGAGGCATCTATGCTCATGGAGGTAAAGCACAATATAATATCCCCGAGATTCGGTGGCCCACTCGTTGGTCTTGATCTGGACCAGATCTCTGGCATATACCTTCTAACAAAAAAGGGTGTTGTGTTTACAAAGGAAGAAGCTGCACAATTGCTAGGCTCGGCAAACATAGATATTGAGCTTCCAGATAAAGAAAAGATAACAGGCAAGGAGTTGGTAAGCCTTTTGATACCTAAAGGTGTTAATATAGAGTTCAAAACAAATTATTGTAAGGAATGCGATGAAAGATGTACAAAAGAAAAATGCAAACATGATGCGTGGGTGAAGATAGTTAATGGTGAGCTAAAAACGGGCACGCTGGATTCATCTGCTGTGGGTGCGTTCAAGGGAAAGATGATAAATGAGATAAAAAGGGTTGCAAGTGAAGATGAGCTTAAGGACTTTATAGATAATTTAGGAAGGCTGGGGATAGCATACCTCATGCAAAGAGGCTTCTCTATAAGCATCGCAGATTTGGACCTAAGCAAAGATATTTTGGAAAAGGCACAAAGAGAGGTTGAGAAAGGGGAAAGAAATGTTCTAAAACTTATAGAGGAGTATAACAAGGGTGCGCTTGAGATAATACCTGGTATGACACCCGAGTCCTCCTTAGAAACGCATATCCTTTCCACACTGGCAAGGGTCCTGAATAATGTAAGCCAGCTTGTAGCAGAAAATATAAGGTATAGTGATATAGTTGTTATGGCAGACTCTGGGGCAAAGGGTTCTAACATAAACACAACACAAATGGCTGCTTGTGTAGGATCTGAGACGATAATGGGTAAACGTATACAACGTGGTTATTACATGAGAACGTTGCCCCATTTTAAAAGAGGTGATTTATCAGCAAAAGCCCATGGATTTGTTGCCAGAGGGTTCAAGAAAGGTTTAACCCCCTTTGAGTTTTTCTGGAATTTGATGAATGGCAGGGAAGGATTAATGGATAAGTCCCTTCGTACGAGAAAATCAGGTTATATGCAAAGAAGATTCATGAACTCCTTGCAAGATTTGAGAGTGCATTATGATCTTACGGTAAGAGATTCAAATAATAATATAATCCAATTTGTTGCCGGGGAAGATGGTATAGATCCTACAAAATCAGACTGGGGAGAATTGGGATGGATAAATTATATAAGAGGTGTCTAAGATGGAACTCCCTTTAAAGATAGTCAAGGAAGTCGAGGAGTATATAAAAAATAATAAGATCGATAAGAAAAGGGCTGAGAAGATATGGGAAAGGGTAAGAGAGGCTTATAGCAATGCTGTATACGATCCTGAAGAACCCATAGGCGTCGTCACAGCCCAAAGCCTTTCTGAGCCTGCAACACAGATGACTATGCGTACATACCACTTTGCAGGTACAGCAGGTATACAGGTCACCCTTGGTTTGCCACGTCTCATAGAGATATTTGATGCTAAAAAGGAGCCAGAGACCCCAAGCATGACAATATATTTAAAAAAGGATTACCAAACAAAGGAAAAAGCCATGAGGATAGCTGAGGATATAAAGGAGATAAAGCTCAAGGATTTGGTTATCTCAACAACGATAGACCTAATAAACATGACCATTACATGCAAGCTTGATATGAATAAGCTTCGCAGATATAATATAAAGCCTGAGGAATTGGCAAAGAAAATAAAGCTTAAGAACTTGGAAATTACAACAAAGGAGGACAGATTAATAGCTGTATCAACAAAAGAGGATGTAATAAATTTGCATAAACTTAAGTTCAGGATGCTTGAATCGCATATAAAGGGTGTAAAAGGTGTTACACATGTCATTTTAAGCAAGAATGAAAAGGGTGAGTGGGTTATAACAACCCTTGGTTCTAATCTTAAGAAGGTCTTTGATATAGAAGGCGTGGATGCAACAAGAACCTATACAAATAATATATTTGAAGTGTACGAGGTTTTAGGTATAGAGGCTGCAAGGAATGTTATAATAAGGGAGGCGATGAAAACTATAGAGGAGCAAGGGCTTGGGGTTGATGTTAGATACGTCTCCTTGCTTGCAGATTTGATGACGGTTACAGGGAAGATAAGAGGAATAGGAAGGTATGGTATTGCAGGAAACAAAGACTCTGTACTTGCAAGGGCGGCATTTGAAGAAACAAAAAAACACATAATAAATGCATCTGTAAAGGGTGCTAAAGATCCTCTTAAAGGACCAATTGAAAATATAATCTTAAACCAAGTTATACCACTAGGTACAGGTGCGTTTAAGCTAGTAGGTAGAATTGGGAAAAAAGGTAAATAAAGTTTTAAAGTTTTTAAAATAAATGTGATTTTATGTTAAAAAAATGGCTTGACATAATTGATGGTGTTACCGTAAAAAATGAGAATGGTAAGGTAGTGGTTAGTGGTGAAAAGGGCAGCCTGGAAAGGACATTTACGCATCCAAAGCTTTCGTTAAGGATAGAGGATGGCAAGGTATTTATAGATGTTAAAGAGAGCAAGCGGAATATAAATGCAATCGCCGGCACGTGGAAAGCATTGATAAAGAACATGATGTTGGGCGTTAAGTACGGCTGGCAGGCAAAGTTAAAAGCAGTGCATTCCCATTTCCCCATGAAAATGAAGGTTGAGGGCAATAAATTTATTTTAGAAAATTTTTTAGGAGAGCGAAACAAAAGAAGCGTGGAGATTTATCCCGATGTTGAGATTGAGATAAAAGGAAATGAGGTAATAGTGAGCGGGAGTGATAAAGAAAAGGTTGGCCAGATGGCCGCAAACATAGAGCAAATGACAAGGGTGAAAGGTTTTGATAAAAGGGTTTTTCAAGATGGTATATATATTGTTGAAAAAACACATCTAATGGGGGAGTAGCTATGGAAACAGAAGCGTTGGTGAAGAGAAGGGAGATAAAGAAGAAAAAACCACGTTTTAAGAGACAAGAATGGCACAGGCATAAGAGATTGGAAGAGAAGTGGAGGAGGCCGAAGGGTAACAGCTCAAAGTTAAGAAAGAGAATAAAGGGAAGGGGTAAGCTACCATCTATTGGTTACTCTTCACCAAAAGAGGTAAAGGGGTTGAACAGGAATGGTTTTAGAGAGGTTATTATAAAGAATATCAATGACTTAGAAAAGATAGACCCAAGTAGAGAGGTTGGGAAAATAGCATCCAGCGTTGGTAAGAAAAAGAGATTTGAGATTGAGGAAAAAGCAATCAAGATGGGAATAAAAATAGTAAATGGTATGTTAAAATATTAAGGTGTAGAGAATGTTTATCGTGTTTAGGAATAAATGCCCCGTGTGCGGGACTAAGGGAAAGGTGTGGCATAAAAGGCCCAGGGTTTTTGTTTGTCCGCATTGCCTAACAATTTATTCAAACTATGGTATAGTGCTTGAAAGTGATTATGAAGAAGAGAATTTATGGAACTAAATATTAAAAATAATACTATTTTCTTTATATGGCAAAAAAGCGTGCAGACAAAAAGCTATTAATGTCTATTTTGGCTGAGATAATTAAAGAAAGAAAGGAAATAGAGACACAAAGATTGCTATTGGAGATTGTCAATAAGAGGTTGAATAGTAAGTATGCTGTATCTGGCAAAAGATTAAGGAAAATAATTGCTGAGATTCCTGAGATAGGTATTGCTACAAAAAATATATGTGGGGAGATGCCAAAAGCATGCCCTGTATGCAATGGTAAGCTTAAAGGTGTATATGTAAAAAATCTCCAAGGCAAGAAGATATTGGTATCGATGAAATGTACAAGGTGTGGATATAAAGGCGGGAGTGGTAAATGGAGGGTTGGGAGGTATGTATTCTACTGGAAACCTAAGCTATAATTTTCTAAAACAAAAAAGCAATACACAATAAAGGTTTATAAATATTTCATGGTAATAAATTAAATATGGGTGCATTTCAGACTTTGTTATACAATATGCAAAGATTGGAGTTTTTCCAGTTTTTATTCCCGTTCCTGCTTGCGCTAGCGATATTTTATGGTTTAATAAAAACGGCATTAGGTGATAAGTTACCAGCAAGCGCACAAGCGCTAATCTCCATAATTCTAGCGTTTTTTGTGATGCTCTATACAAGCTGGAATATCATGGTTGTTGATTTCTTTGCAAAGATATCTGGCTATTGGCTCATGGCAGGCTCTGTACTGCTTTTTATATTGATAATGTTCGGTTTTGTTGGTGTTAAGCCAGAGGAGGCATTTGGCGGTAAATCAAAAACAATATGGGCACTGGTAATAGTGTTTGTTGGCATACTTTTTGCATTAGGTGCGGGTGTTGATCGCCTTATAGGTATACCCAGCTGGGCCATCAGCTCTGATGTATGGACCATCATATTCTTTATAATAATACTTGCCATTGTTGTTTGGTGGATGGGTGGAGAGAAGGCTGAAGCTAAAGGTGCCGGAGAGCAAAAGCCTGGTTAGGTAAAATAAAAGGTTTGTTATTATTGCTATGATTGGCTTTTTGGTACATTAGGGGCGTTGTGCTGAGCGTGCTGGATATGCCCTCTTTCTTTAAGCGTTCTTATTGTCTCCGAAAGGCTTCTTAAAGATTCAAGCATGGGCGTTAGAGAATCCTTGAATGCCCTTTCCATCGATTCTATCCTCTCATTAAGCTCATTCATACTGTTTTTATATTCATCAATCTTTTCCTGTATGCTTTTTACCTCATTATTCCTCTCAACGCTCATCTTATTCATTTCCTCTTCTACCTTGTTTATCCTTTCTACAATGCCTTGTATCTTTGTTTCCAAATTCTTGAAGTTTGTGGATATATCAGCCATCTTTTCTTGAACTATGACCTCAACAAGCTCCTCTATCTCTCTTCTATCAATGGTTTTTTTAGGCTCAGGTAGCGCAGGGGGTTTTTTGGGAGGTGGTAATAAAGGTTTTACCTCTTGTATTGGTGGTGCTTGGGGTGGTTGTGGAGGAGGTAATGGAGGTGCAGCAGGAGCAGGAGGTGGTGCTTGGGGTGGTTGTGGAGGAGGTAATGGAGGTTGTTGAGCTTCAGGACCAGGTCCCTTAACCTTCTTTTTCAATGCCTCTTTTATTGCTGCATCGATCTCTGTCATTGAATATCCTTGTTTTTGCAGGGCCTGTATTATCTCGGGTTCTGTGAGGCCACGAGAAGACATCATTTCAACTTCCATCACGGGTATAGGTCTGGATGGACCAGCTGGACCCTTTTCTTCCTTTTTCTTTTTACCAAACAACATCAAAAACACCTTAATTATATTTTTACTTTTATATAAATAAAAGTTTTCCAATTAAATATGGGTCAAAAGCTTCTACCGACCAAAGAGCTTGTGATAATTGTTGATATAAGGGAAAGGTATAGCAATGTTATTAGATACCTCTCAGAATGTAACGCTAACGTAGTGTTCAAAAGGCTCGATATAGCTGATTATATATGTTCTGAAAGGGTTGGGATAGAAAGGAAGACTGTAACAGATTTCATCCAATCCATAATGGATAAAAGGATATTTAATCAAATGGAAGATATGGGCAAGGCATTTGATGCTCCCCTCTTAATTATAGAGGGCATGCAAGACTCGATATTTTTGCAAAGAAGTGTTCATCCAAATGCAATAAGAGGCGCTATAGCTGCAATAACAATAGATTATCATATACCCATAATATGGACAAGGGGTGCAAGGGAAACGGCCATGCAGATATTTTGGATAGCAAAAAGAGAGGCTGAGGGGAAAAGAAAAGAATTGCAGATAAGGATAAAGAAAAAGAGCAAGGGGTTGGGATATGAACAGGAATTTTTAGTATCTGGCTTGCCCGGAATAAACACAAAACTTTCCAAACGCTTGCTTTCTGCTTTTAGAAATCCAAAAGCTATATTTAATGCAAGCATAGAGGAATTGATGAAAATAGAGGGTATAGGAAAAGAAAAGGCAAAGCGAATCTGGGACGTGGTGAATAAGAGATATGGCTAGTAATTTTATAATGTTTGGTACTAAGTTCAATATGTATGGAATATAGGAGCGCTGGTGTTGATATAGAGCTCGGGAATAAAGCATCTCGGATTTTATATAACGCAGCAAGAATAACATGGGAGAATAGGAAAGGCAGGCTTGGTGAGGTTGTTGAAATATCTCCTGATTTTTCTGGAATAAGGGGCATTAATGTGGGTATGCTGCCAAAAGATACATACATGGGTATGGGTTTTGATGGTGTTGGTACGAAAATCGAAATTGCCGAAAGGGCGAGGAAGCATGATACCGTTGCATATGATTTGTTTGCAATGGTGTGCGATGATGCATCACGCATAGGAGCCGAGCCAGTTATAATTGGTTCTATTCTTGATGTTAATACCTTGTGTGATGGCGAAGACTCATATATCGATCTCCTGCAGCAACTGGCAAAGGGTTACATAGATGCTGCAAAAGAAGCAAATGTAGCTGTGGTTAATGGTGAAGTAGCTGAGGTGGGAGCGAGGGTCAGAGGATATGGGGAGTTTAATTATAACTGGGGTGCAAGCGTTATCTGGTTTGCAAGAAAAAACAATCTTATAACAGGAAAAGATATTAAAAAGGGTGACAGGCTTGTTGCACTAAGGGAGCATGGCTTCAGATCAAACGGTATATCCCTTGTCAGGAGGATAATGGAAACAGCATATGGGAAAGAATGGCATAATGAAGAGTACTATGGTCAATTACTTGGGGATCTTGTATTGATTCCTCCTTCCAGAATTTATACACCTGCAATAGTGGACATGTGTGGTGGTGCTTTTAATGAACCAAAAGCTGAAGTGCATAGTGTTGCACATATAACAGGTGGTGGTATTCCAGAGAAGCTTGGTAGGGTGCTGAAAAATAGCGAATTTGGAGCATATATTGAAGATCCCTTTGAGCCTTTCGAGCTTATGCTTCTCTGCCAGGAAAAAGGCAATGTTAGTGATAGAGAAGCATACATGACATGGAATATGGGTCAAGGGATGATTATAATAACCCGTGAACCAGAAAAAGTTATAAAAATTGCCTCAAACTACGGGATTGAAGCTAAGGTTATAGGAGAGGTTATCGAAGGAGATAAGATAATCATAAAGAGCAAAGGTCTTCATCGCAAGGGAAAGGAGCTGATTTATAAAAAATGATTCATTTTTTACTTGCAGCCCTAACAAAACCTAAGAAGATGGGATTTGGTTTCATGAGGCGGGATGTGAATTCTGGATGGAATTGCGTTGCTATGAAGAATTTATGTTTAGCTAACTCAAGAATTTGCATAATCTCTCCGCTTTTATCATGACCAGAAAAAATAAGGCCGCCCTGCTCTATAATCTCTTTATACTCAGGATTAAACTCATATCTATGACGAAAGCGTTCTCTTATCTTTACCTTCCCATATAATTTATACGCCATACTACCTTTCTTTATTATCACATCCTGCCCGCCCAGTCTCATTGTTCCACCTTTTTTATACACCTTTCTTTGTTCCGGTAGCAGATCTATTATTGGGTACTTTGTTTCCGGATCAATCTCTGTTGAGTTTGCATTCCTTAGCTTGCATATATTTCTTGCAAACTCTATGCATGCAAGCTGAAACCCGAAACATAGCCCAAGGAATGGCACATTATTTTCTCTGGCATACCTTATACATTCTATCTTTCCCTCAGCCCCTCTACTACCAAAACCACCAGGTACCAGCACACCGTTAACATCACTTAGCACCCTCTCTGCCCTTATCTTTCCATTCTCAATATCTGTTGTTTCTATCCATTTTATTTCTGGCTTTAATGATAGGTGCATGCATGCATGTGTTATTGCATGCAATATGGATACATATGAATCGTGCAACTCTGTATATTTCCCTGTTATAGCTATTTTTACCCTCTTCTTGCTTCTTTCAAACCTTTCTACCAATTTCTTATATTCCCCCATTTCATTCCTTGTTGGCTTTAAATCAAGATACTTAAGAATCTTCTCTGCAACCCTCTGCTTATTCAATATGATAGGCACTTTGTATATGTTTGTTATATCCGGCCCAGAGAATATGTGATCCTCTTTAACACCGCAAAATAAGGATATCTTTTTCTTAGCCTTTTCCTTTAGGTATTTCTCGCTTCTACAAAATATGAAGTCTGGCTGTATGCCTATCTCTCTTAGCCTTTGAACAGATTGTTGTGTAGGCTTTGTTTTTTGCTCACCCACACTTTTTATCACAGGTACGAGTGTGCAATGTATAAAGGCTACTTTGTATTTCAAAGCTAGTTGTCTCGTTGCCTCCAAAAATATCAGATTTTCGATATCGCCAACAGTTCCACCTATTTCAATAAGCTCTATATCAGCCCTATAAAGTTTAGCAACCCTTTCCAGCCATTTTTGTATCTCATTGGTTATATGTGGAATTATCTGAACGGTCTTGCCGAGATAATCCCCTTTTCTTTCTTTTTCTATTACAAGCTTGTATATCTTTCCCGTGGTTAGATTGTTCTCACTCCTCAGATTCATGTCAAGAAACCTTTCATAGGTGCCAAGATCCATGTCAACCTCGCTTCCATCATCCAAAACAAAAACCTCGCCATGCTCTATAGGATTCATCGTACCTGCGTCAACATTAACATATGGGTCTATCTTGATCGGCACTACCTTATATCCTCTCATCTGTAAAAGCTTTGCGAGTGATGCCGTAAATATACCCTTACCAAGACCAGAAATTACACCCCCACTTACAACAATAAATCTTGTAGGCATAATATATTATGTTTCCAAACTACTTAAGTTTTACCAAAATCTAATTTAAAATTTTTGAATAAAAATGAATATGAAGAAGTATCTTTATCTAAGCCTTTCCATTATAGAAACTGCTCTGCTTATTTACCTTTCTGTCCAACCATACAAAACCGCTGTAATGAAACCGTTGCTGCCTATGATGAGAAGCGGCGATATAGAACATTTTTTAGCATATTCCATCTATGCAATGCTGCTCATAAATACATCAAGAGCATTTAATAAGTCAGAAAGATATTTTCTTTTCTTCGGTTTAATAATAGCAAGCTTTACAGAAGCTGTACAAACAATTGTACCAAATAGGTACGGAGAGCTTATGGATATGCTTATAAATTACTTTGGACTCTTTATAGGAACTATTTTTATGAGGCTACCTCTTTTTTCTTCTAAATACGAGGTAAAATTCAGTCAAAGCCTTTAATGTAAATGTTTTTACTACCGCCGCTCCAAACGAATAAATAACTAATGCCAAATGTGTTGAAAAAACGGCATACACTAACAAAGCTGGAGATGTGAAATACTCTATCCTAATACCATATAAAAATAATATACATACCGCAAGCAATACAAGAACAACAATAAATGGTATATAGGCAAGCAATATTAGTATGTAACTAAGTGGTACCCATAAGGGATGCCTTCTAAATATACGTACAGACTCTGATATGCCTTCGTAAAAACCATTATTTGAAATTATTATAGATTGCAATGTGAAAATAAAGGCAAGGAAGAGTATGAACTCTATAATAAATCCCACAAGCGGTATCATTGAAAAAAGTGTTGTAATTAGCCATATAACAAATATTGCCGCTATCATAGATTTGTATTTTTCCATTGCTCGTTTCCAGCTCTCCTTGTAATATTTCCATTTACTCTTCCATGACTGATATATTACAGCACCGTCTATTAATGTAATGATCATGAATTGCATAATAGCCAATATAAATACAGCTGGCATAAAATCCCATAAGTAGAGCTCCCCTGGATTTAGTATAATTGATAGAATCTCATCTTTAAATATCATGAAGCCAACCAAAGATAACACTAAATATACAATAAAATATGGAAACCACCTCTTGTAATGTAAGGAAAACTTGGCACTTTTAGATAATATAGCCAATACAGGAATATTCATAATTATTATTTAAATTTCTTTAGCTTTATAAAGTATTATGGATTTTTGGTGATACTATGAAGGCTCCTATATGTGATGTTTGCCTTACATCAGACATACTTTGCAAAGCTGATAAAGAGAAGATGGAAAAGGGTATAATTAGTGAGAGTGATGTAAGGGTGTCGAGAAGTATTTATGAGCTCTCTAAACATGTAAGGCCACTAAAGGATATAACTATAAAGAAGGTGATAGAAACAAACAATTTGGTGGTTATAGTTTGTAAAGAAGGTGATGCATCAAAGATAATAGGCAAAAGTGGGGTTATAGTTAAAAAGCTTTCAAAGCACCTAGGTAAAACCGTAAGGGTTATAGAAGAGGCAAAGGATATGAGGGATTTTGTTCAAAAACTATTATTTCCAACATACGTGCTCGGCATAAATATACTTTATACCCCAGAAAAGGAGATATATAAGATAAAAATACCGAAAAAAAGGGCAAATATAAATACCAAATCACTGGAGGAGATAATTAAGAAGGCATTTGGTGTTGAGGCAAAAATAGTTCCTTGTTCTTGATTTAGGTGTTTAACATGAAAAAAAGAATAGTAGTTCTGGATAGAGATGCTTGTCAGTTTAACAAATGTAACTATGCATGTATGAAAGCATGCCCGATAAATAGAGCAGGAAAGGAATGTGTGCGTATTGGTGAAGATCGCTATCCGATTTTCAATGAAGAACTATGTATAGGTTGTGGTCTTTGTGTGAAGGCTTGTGAGAAAGCAAACTTCAACGCCATAACACTTGTTAATATACCAGAAGCGCTGAATGAAGACCCGGTGCATAGATACGGTACAAATGGGTTTTCTTTATACAGGCTCCCAATTCCGCAAAAAAATAAAGTAATAGGCATAATAGGGGCTAATGGTATAGGTAAGAGCACGATACTAAAGATACTCTCAGGTATTATAATGCCAAATCTTGGAAAAGAACGGGCTGAATGGAAAGAGATACTAAGAAGATTTAGAGGTAGTGAACTTCAATCGTATCTTGAAAAGCTTTCAAAGAAAGGGGTGAGAGTTGCGTATAAACCGCAAAATATAGACCTTATACCAAATGTATGGAAGAGGAAACGGGTTAGAGATTTGCTCAACAAGATTGGAGGTGATTATGAATATTTTATCAATACCTTTGGTATAAATGCTGTATTAAATAAAAATATATCTGAGCTTTCTGGTGGTGAGCTCCAGCTGGTTGCAATAGTAGCAACATTAATAAAGGATGCAGAACTTTATTTCTTTGATGAGCCGTCCAGCTATTTAGATGTTAAAAGCAGGTTGCTTGTTGCTAAGGAGATACGAAAACTTAGCAAGAGGAGTATGGTTATGGTTGTTGAGCACGACCTTGCCATTCTTGATTATCTGAGTGATGGCATACATATTATATATGGAAAGCCCGGAGCATTCGGAATAGTATCACATCCCTATGGCGTTGGTACAGGCATAAATACATACTTGCATGGCTATATTAAGGATGAGAATGTTAGAATCAGGGAAAAGCCAATAGTATTTTCTGATGTTGCGAAAAGCGCTGGCAGCTTTAAAAAATATTTTGAGTTCCCACAGTTAGAGAAGCATTTTGAGAATTTTTCTTTGATTGCAGAGGGAGGGAGCATAAATAGAGGTGAAATAATAGGCATACTTGGACCTAATGGGACGGGTAAAACAACGTTTATAAAGATGCTTGCAGGAATAATAAAGCCGGATAAAGGGGTCATTAAGAGCGAGCTAAAAATTTCATTCAAGCCCCAACGTCTTGTTCTTAATGCCAAAGATGCCAGTAAAAGCGTTAAGGAATATCTTTATGAAAAACTTAAAGACAGGGCATATGATACAGAGTTTAAAAGAATACTAAGAGCGCTTTCAATCGAAAGGAATTTAGAGAAAGATGTATCGTTCCTATCTGGCGGTGAATTGCAAAGTCTATTCATAGCAGAGAGTATTGGCAAGGAGCACGATATACTATTCTTGGATGAACCTTCAGCATTTCTAGATGTCGATCAAAGATTGTATATGGCAAAGATTGTGAGGGATCATATAAAGAGAAATGGTAAGGCATGTTTTATCGTTGATCATGATTTACAGGTAATAGATGCGATGTCTGATAGAATAATACTCTTTGAAGGTGTTCCAGGTGTCAGAGGCCATGCTCATGCCAAGCTCACGCTTCAAGAAGGTATGAACCTATTTCTTAAAGGGCTTGGTATTACATTTAGAAGAGATAAAATAACGAAAAGGCCGAGAGCAAATAAAGAAGGAAGCATCAAAGATCGAGAGCAAAAGAAATCAGGAAACTATTACTATACAAAATAAAAGAAAAAAGAAATGGAAAGGTTTACAAGCTGTTTACTTGTCCTTTCCACTCATCACCGCTTAGCGCTGCAAAGGTGTCAGGCTTCATTATCTTTTGTGCAAGTGTTCTTGTGTCATCACCGCTGTAACCTGCTACTATCAATGCCTTGTGTGTACTTCCTAGTACATTCTCTACAACCTTTAGCAAACCTGCACCTGCCTGACCAAGTGTTGCATCACTTCTCCAATACTCACAGGAATCCGTTGTGTTCCATGCCTCATTAAGTATACTCTTTACCAGAGTATTTGCGCATGGACCACCAACCAATATAAGGTCCTGTGTTGGTGTGCTTGGAATCTCACTTGCAAACTTAGCTACAGGGTTGTAAATTGGTACTGCCTCTTTATATGTTCCACCAGTTGTAGCACCTGTAGTTGAGAATACCGGATCTGCACCAACTGCAAGGTTGACATATGCTGGTCTTGTACCTGGATAATACACTGTTATGGAATCCGAGTCCGTGTCATGCTCTACATATGTACCGTATGTTGTTACCCCTGCATATTTATTTTGTGTCCCTATCTGGCTTGTTGTTACACCGCTCAATGAGAAGCTTACATCGTTACTTGCATAGCTTGCCAGCATGTTTATTGTTGTACCTGTTGGATCGTTACCTACTGTGTACAATGGGTTTTCAGTTACATTAATAGCAGCCATTGTTGCTGCACCGATTATCGCTTCTCCTTGTGTGTACATGTTAACTGTTGTCCTGTTTATTGCCCCATCTCCGTTTAGGTCAACGAGTATTGACTGATCAGCCGATTGATACTTCACTTTGAACGCCAGCGCACCAATTCTTAGGTATGAATCGGTCTTATAATATACATCATAGTTTGTTCCTGTTGCTATATCCTGAAGGGTTACATGCTCCTTTCCGCTTGTTGTTGTAAGGCCTGCATACTTAAGCACATAGGTTTTCTTTTCATCGCTAACGACAAAGTAATCTCCTCTTGTTATGTTGTATGCACCACTTGTTTCATTACCTTCCTGTATCCATACCTCATGAGTACCATCGTATGTTCTCTCCCATGCACCTGCTGATGAGTCATAGTAGAACATATCAAATGCATACTCCGTTCCATCCTTGTTTGTAAATGTAAGCTTTACCTTATTTGTACCATCCTTTGCAACCTTTATTACATCCCTGCTTGAATCTGTCATTCCCGGTGTCATTCCATTGAGCTTGAATTTGAACGCACCAAACACTGGGTCAACGTATTCACCGCCATCTGCTAGGTACGTATCTGTATCTGGTGCTATCTTTACAACAAGCGATGTTATCTTTGTACTAGTAGAGTTTGTTATGTATACCATTGTATTTGTTAACTGCTCATCATTCTTCTCAACCGCTTCTCCATTCTTAAATACAAGCTTATCCGTTCCAATGAATAGCTGGGCACTACCTGTCTGGCCAGCACCACCGCTTGCTGACGGCGTATTTATAACTGTAACGTCATTTACGTATACCTTTGTTGATGTGCCTGGGAATGTGTATGTTTTTTCTTCTTGCCATGCAGATGGTGTTGTTGCTTGTCCATCTATCTTCAATATTGCTCCATATGGTGTTGTTGATGTATCCCATCCTATCATCTCTATTGTGTGCTCAACACCATCTATTGTTACCGTCACAGGATCACCACCCGCTGTAACGGTTACTGTCTGGGTACCTGTTGCCGAATAAAGCTCAATCTCTGGTGCTCCGCCTACCGCAGTTCCTGTATTTGGACCAAATGTGTATTCTTTGCCAAGCAATGTTATCTTATAGTTTGAATCGACCGCATTTGTGTCCAAACCACCAAGGAAATAAAACTTCACGTAGTATGGCTTGCTTGAACTGAATGTTGTGTAAAGCTTTGGTTCTGTAAACTCTGTTGTTGTGCCGAATGTTACTGTTTGGCTGCTAAGATTTAAAGCTTGTTGATATGTGATTGTCTGTGCGTTTTTATCTGTAAATTGCTGGTTTGCGAACAAATCCAAATCTGTACCTGTTATTGTGTCTTTTACGGCATTCATTGCCGTGCCAAGATATAACTTGTTTAAATCGCTACTTATAAGCACCCCATTACTTACGCTTGTTACACCTGCTGTTGAAGGTATAACCTTTTCTTGTACTGCATATTGAGAAGTTAATGCAGTTGCTATATCTATAGCTCCAAGTACATCCTGTACCAATGCATTATCGCCAACAACTATTGCTGGTTGGGATAGTGTATTACCTGCCACATCTACCTGTACATATGGCTGCAATCCCTGATTGAGTGTTGTTGTACCAAAAGCGCCAAAAGCTAAGGTTGCTCCAGTTGCCAATGTGGCAAGACTACCAGCAACCAATTTCTTTATCTTCATATTCAACCTCCTTTTTTATTTTTGTTTTAATTACGCAGAGCTATTTTTATATTCACAGCTCTGCGTATTAATAATTGAATACAAAGTGGTATATAAAGCTTATGTGAAACTGTTTTGCTCGCCTTATACTCATTTCTTAATTTCCAATATTTTTAGGTGATATAAAAGAATATTTAATATTATTGTTCCACATTAAAAAATTTTTATTTTTTTAAAAAATATTTCAAAAATTCTCTAATTTAAGATTTTTGAACCAATCTTACTTAATATAACTAATATAAACTGTTGCTATCGTCATACAAAAAAACAATTAAGCTTAAATATATTACAAAAACTAAATTATTAAAAGTATTCGGAGGTTAAAAGTAAAGGGTATGGGATATGATAACTGTGATAGTATTTTTATTTTCAATCTTGATGTATCTTTTATTGACCATTGGCTCAGGGGATATTATTTTTTGGAGCTATGAAGAGTTAGCATGCGGAATTTTTATTTCCATTTTAGCAACATTAATCGCAAAGAAGCTACTTTCCATGATAAGCTTTGAGTTATCCAAATCGAAATCGAGTATGGTAAGCTTAAAAAGAGCTTGCCTGTTTATTGTTTATCTTCTTGGTCCATTCTTCTTCAATATGGCAAAAGCTAATATTATTCTTGCATACAGGGTTATAACTAATAAAATAGAGCCTGCTATTGTAAAAATATCCCCACAACTGAAAACAAATTTTGGCATAGCTATGCTCTCAAATTTTATTACTCTTACCCCCGGTACACTTTCCCTTGCTATTGATGAAGAAAAGAATATCTATGTTCACTGGATATATATGAAACATAAGGAACCAAAGCTATATGAAATCTTTTCATCACCAAAATTGATAAGGAAGGTGTTAATATGATACTCTATTTGATAATATCGATCATCTTAAGTATCTTGGCTCTGTTATGTTGGCTTAAAGTTATTATAAGCCGTACTATAGTGGATAAAATGGTAGCGTTGGACGCTGCAAACACCATAGTTATTTCATTCTTGATATTGCTCGGTGCTATTTTTAAAGAAATTGTCTATGTTGATGTAGCGATTGTTTATGCAATGCTTAGCTTCGTATCTATAATTTATATCTCAAGATATTTGGAGGGTTGTAAATGATAACAGCTGTTGCTTTCCTATGCGCCGGTATTTTTTTCCAAACAATAGGGGTTATTGCATTGTATAGATTTCCAGATGTGTACACAAGGATTCATGGGACTACGATGTGTACAACGCTTGGCTCGATTCTATTTTATATAGGCATTAGTATGTATGCATTTTTTTCTTTTAATGAAAATTGGCTTGCCTTTACCTCACATATATTTATAACCTTGATCTTACTTTTAATAACAGCTCCAACTGGGTCGCATGCCATAGCCAGGGCTGCTTATAAAAGTGGTATAAAACCAAAAGTGGTTTTTGATAAACTGAGGGATGCAAAATGTTCGAAATAATAGAGATGATCATACTGCTGGGGGTGATATGCACTAGCGTGGCTGCAATGCTTTCAAAAGATCTTTTAGTATCGGTTGTATTGCTGGCTGCTATGAGTTTATTACTTTCTTTGGAATTTTATATCTTGCATGCCCCTGATGTAGCTATAGCTGAGGCTGCAATTGGCGCAGGTTTATCCACTGCCATATACATCATGGCTATAAATAAAACGGATAGGTGGGAAAATGAAAATGGCTAGGGTTGTAACTTTAGCTCTGTTTTTTGTATTCCTCCTGATAACATCACTTGCTATGCGCCCTTTTGGAAAGCCAAGCAATACTGGAATGGATGATTACTTTATCCAAAATGGCCAAGCCCAAACAGGAAGCAATAACATCGTAACCTCTGTTGTTTTTGATTATAGAGGCATGGATACCCTTGGTGAAGCCACAGTACTTTTTGCTGCTGCAAGTGGGGTCTTGCTTATATTCCAAAGAGCAGTGACAGGTGGTAAGCATGAATGATGTGTCCTTAATAGTAAAGGTGGTAGCGTATATCCTTATTGTTCCCGTATTTATCTTTGGATCCTACGTCATATTGCATGGTCATCTAAGCCCGGGTGGTGGATTTGCAGGTGGAGCTATCTTGGCAACACTTGTTGCGATGCTTGTTATTACATTTAGGGATGATTTTAAAGAAAACCCGCATGAGATCTTTTCTATTTTAGAATGCATCGGCATGATCTTTTTTATCCTCCTTGCTTTTTTTGGTCTTTCATCATCATTTTTCCATAATTTCCTTGTTAATCTTAATGGTTTATTTGGCAAGCCTGTGCATTTTGGTGTAAATCCCGGATATCTAAATACTGCTGGCGTGATCCCTTTAATGAATATGGCTGTAGGTATAGAGGTATTTTCAGCATTGTCTTTGATAGTATTGATGCTTAGTATGAGGTATGGTGGTGAGAGAAAATGATAGATATACAATTCCTAACAGTGGTTATTCTCATAAGCGTAGGCATTTCTACGCTTGTCTTTAAAAAAAATATAATAAAAATAGTAATGGGTATCGAGATTATCTCTAGCTCAATAAACCTTTTCCTCATATCTCTTGGCTATAGAGAAGGTAGCGTAGCCCCCATCTTTACAAATGCACCAAGCGTTAAAATGGTCCTTCCAACGCCACAAGCATTGACATTAACAAATATTGTTATAGATCTTGCCATTACGGCATTAATGCTTTCGCTTGCCGTTTTAATCTACAATTACTATGGAACGTTAAGTATGAAGAAATGGAGGTTGGTAGAGAGATGTTCATAATAGAACATTTGCCTGCCTTGGTAATAGCAATCCCTCTATTGGCAGCCTTCATAGCGCCATTACTCAAAAGGTTTGGCAAGCATGCCGTGTCTGTATGGAGCATACTCAACCTTTCAATAGTGGAATGCTTGGTTATAGTCCTTGGTTATAGGGTAATAAAAGATGGTATTCAAAGCTATGCAATAGGTGCATCAATCCCCTCATTATTATCACCAAATGGTTTGCCTGTTAGAATCATACTGGAGGTAGATGCCATCTCCTCTTTTATGGGCTTAACCTCAATATCCATTATTTTACTTGCATGTATCTATTCTGCATGCTTTATGAAAAAGTATAAAAGCGTTGAAAGATACTATTCACTTCTGCTCTTAATGGCAGCAGGCATTATGGGTATGGCCTTTACAGGGGATATGTTTAACATGTTCGTTTTTCTTGAAGTTCTATCCATCTCATCCGCTGGATTAATAGCCTTCTATGCTTATAAAGGTGAAGCTATAGAAGCTGCGTTCAAATATCTTGTTATTAGTTCAATCTCCGCATTGATGGTTTTATTTGCTATCGCCCTTCTCTATGGGCAATATGGGCTTTTGAATATAGCTGCTTTAGGTGCTGCCTTTAGATTTACAATTCTCGATAAGATAGCATTAGCTTTGTTAGTCTCTGCGTTTGTCATGAAATGTGGAGCTGTACCATTGCATATGTGGGTAGCCGATGCGTATGGAGAAGCACCCGCACCCATATCTGCAAGTCTCGTTGTTGCTAGTCAAATAAGCCTTTACGCTCTTTTCCGAATCTGCTTTACGCTTTTTGGACTACTGCCAGCGATACAAATCATAGCATGGTTCATAATATTGTTTGGTCTTGCCTCTATGTTCGTTGGCGTCACAATGGCAATGCCACAGAAGGATATAAAAAGGCTTATGGCATACCATGCCATTTCTCAGACAGGATATATGCTGCTTGGTGTTGGTGTTGGATTGGCTGTGATAAATGATATTAATGCGCTGAATGCTTTTGGTATAGCAGCTATGGAGGGCGGAATTTTCCATATTATAAATCATGCAATGTATAAAGGTTTGCTGTTTTTGGTTGCAGGTGCAATCATTTATAGAACGGGCACGAAAAATTTGAATGAAATGGGCGGTCTTGGTAACAGGATGCCTATTACAGCTGTACTTTTTTTAATAGGGATGCTTTCTATTACTGGTCTCCCACCATTTAATGGCTTTGCATCAAAGCTTATAATATATGAATCGGTCTTTCTCTTTAACCCCATACTTTCTGTTGTAGCAATGATAGTAAGTATTTTAACCTTGGCATCATTCGTAAAGGTTTTCTATTCAGCATTCACTGGCCAAGAGCAATCAAAATATAAAGATGTTAAGGAAATACCTGCTATTATGTTAGTGCCCTTGCTTATATTAGCTTTCCTTATAATCTTGTTCGGTTTATTTCCGGGTATCATTCTAAAATTACTTGTAAAGCCTGCCGTTCAAGCTTTATTAGACAGGGCAGGTTATATAGGGGTTGTGGTATGATGATGACAACGCTCAGCACTATCAGGGGTTTTTGGGATCCAGTATTATGGATGGCGGCATTTATAATTGTAATAGTAATTACATGCTATATCCGATCACTAGGAAAGGAGGAATATAAGAGAGGTACAGAGCAAACTATGGTATTCTTTTCTGGAAACATACCCCCAAAAGAGTTGATAAGCTCTAGCAATATTTATTGGGGGTTTTTTAAAGCAATGGAAAAATATTATACATGCATAAGAAGATTTCATACGGGTATGGTAAATGATTATGTCTATTATTTTATCGTTATAGTTATCGTGATTATAGCAAGCTTGATAATCGGAGGGGTATTATGGATGTAAAAGCCTTCAATAGGTCTTTATGGGTATTCCACGTTAACACAGGTTCGTGTAATGGTTGCGATATAGAGATTATAGCAGCTTTGACTCCAAGATATGATGTGGAGCGATTTGGTATAAAGCTTGTAGGAACACCCAGGCATGCGGATGTTTTGTTGGTAACAGGACCTGTAACAAGAGAAATGGCAAAAAAACTTAAAAGGATATATGATCAGGTTCCAGATCCCAAAGCCGTAATGGTGGTTGGAAATTGTGGTTCAACAGGCGGTGTTTTCTATGAGTCCTACAACCTTGTTGGACCTGTAGATAAAATAATACCTGTCGATGTTTACGTTCCTGGTTGCCCACCAAGACCAGAAGCAATTATCCAAGGCGTGATAAAACTTTGGGAGAAATTGGAAGATAAGAGGCGAGGAAAATGTTAAAAGATATTTTAGATTCATTTAAAAGAGAGCTTGGAGAAAAGATTATAGAAGCGAGGATCGAGGAAAAGGTAAAGGGAGAAAAAAGGTTATGGCTGGTGGTTAGGAAGGATTCATTTAAGCGTGTCGTAAAGCATTTATTTTTAGCATATCCAAATACACGTTTTGCTGTTGCTTCTGGTTATGATGCAGACACTCATATAACGCTGATTTATCATTTCTTTGTCAGCTTAGAGGGTAAAGCAGGAGATGCATCCGTAAATATAAAGGTCGATGTACCGAAAAACAATCCTGTGCTGCCTACTATTACAGATATTGTTCCAGGCGCGTTAATATCTGAGAGGGAATTGCAAGAAATGCTTGGTGTAAAGATTAAAGATATCCCTGATCCAAGACGTATATTTTTATCAAACGATTTTCCAAAAGGCATATATCCGTGGAGAAGGGATGAATACGGCCCAGAAAGGATTGTTAGAGATTTGCATAGAGGTGATAAAGAATGAAAAAAATAGCTGACACTGGCAATGAGCAAAATTCGTTCACATTTTGTGTAGGCCCGGTTCATCCCGCCCTTAAAGAACCGTTGCAATTCACTTTTAAAATAGAAGGGGAAAGGGTTAAAAAAGTAGACTTTATGCTTAGTCACGTACATAGAGGAATAGAATGGATGGGGACAAGGCGCAACCCAATACAAATTATTTATCTTGCAGAAAGGATATGTGGAATATGTAACATATCGCATCCATTTGCGTTCTGTAGAGCAGTAGAAAGCGTGGCAGGAATAGAAGTACCACCCAGAGCAGAGTATATAAGGACCATCAACGCTGAGCTTGAGAGGATACATTCTCATTTACTATGGGCTGGTATTGCAGCACATGAATTGGGATTTGACTCGGTATTGCATTATATATTAAAGGCAAGGGAAAGGGTTCTTGATATTATTGAATACATCACAGGAAACAGGATAACCAAAGGTATCATGATGATCGGTGGTGTGAGAAGGGATATTTCAAAAAAACAGTATAGAAAAATAATAGAGGCCATGGAGTATTATAAAAAGCAGGTCAAGAAAATAAGCGATATTCTTTTAAAGGATCATGTTGTAAAGGCTAGAACAATAAATACTGGGATTCTAAGTAAAGCAGATGCTATAAAATTATGCGCTGTGGGTCCAACAGCAAGGGCAAGTGGTGTTAAAAGAGATGTGAGGCAGGATGAGCCATACGCCGCGTATAAGTACTTAGATGTGGAGGCAATAACACCAGCAACCATAGGAAAAGAAACAAGAGGGGACGTATATGATAGAACATTGGTAAGGCTTGCAGAAATAAGGCAATCTGTTAATATAATCGTTGAATGTTTAAAGAGCATGCCCGAAGGAAAAATAGCATATGAAGATAAAATACCAAAACTTTTAGCTGAACTAAAAAGCGTTGAAGGTGAAGGTATAGGTAGACATGAAGCGCCACGTGGAGAGGTTTTGCATTACATTAAGCTAATTGGAAATGAGACCTTATTCTCGTGGAAGGTTAGAGCCCCAACCTATGCCAATTTACTTTCATGGGTTCCGATGCTCTTAGGTGCGCAGATAGCTGACATACCAATCATAGCGGCATCAACCGATCCATGTTTATCATGCACCAACAGAGCTGTTATTACAAAGCATGGCAAGCATGTTGTTATTGATCATGAAGCCTTGCATGAGCTTTCGGTTAAAAAAACCTTGGCATTGAGAAAGGTGAAGCATGATTGAGATCGTGTACAAGATCGGCATGGTGCCTGTAATTGCTGTGTTAGGCATTGTTTTAGGTTTGCTTTACAATGGTATTGATAGGAAGCTGGCTGCAAGGATGCAATCCAGGGTTGGACCACCTATAATTCAGCCCTTTATAGATATAAAAAAATTGCTAATGAAAGAGAGCATAGTGCCAAGGCATGCGATAAAATGGCTTTTTAATCTAATGCCTGTATTGGCTCTTTCTGCTTCCCTATTAACCTTGTTGTATATACCGTTCTGTGGCATTGGGCCTGCTTTTGAAGGCTACGGAGACCTTGTACTTGTCCTATACCTGCTTGTTTTACCGCCATTAGCTATAACCCTCGGGGCTTTTGCCTCTGGCTCACACTATGCTACAATTGGGGCACAAAGAGAAATGGTAACCATGATAAGTTACGAATTACCCCTAGCCATAGCCATTGTTTCTGTGGCATGGCTACTTTCCATGGCAAATCCATCCTTACCTGTATTTTCCTTAAGTGTAATCTCAAACAACCCTATTTGGAACTTTACCACCCCGCTTAGTTTTCTCGGCCTGCTTATAATATTCATAGCTTTGCTTCTAGTTATACCAGGTGAGCTTGGAAAGACACCGTTTGATGTTGCGGAAGCTGAAACAGAGATTGCAGAAGGTGTGTTTGCGGAATACTCTGGAAGGAATCTTGCCCTCTTTTATTTGGCAAATGCCGTAAGAACCATAGCCATAGCATCCCTTATCATAGCTATATTCCTACCTTGGAATCTTTCTACCTTCTTTAATTTCTCATACTTAAGCCTGTTATTTGATGCACTCTTTTTCTTAATAAAATTATTTGTAATTATCTTCATAAGCTCGGTATTTATCAGGGTTATTGTGCCCAGGCTAAGGATAACCCAAGTAGTTTCCACATATTGGTTTTATACCACTCTAATAGCATTGCTTGGGATGTTATTAATATGGATTGGCTGTTGTTTAAAGGGGTGATGTAAGTGATTGTAATTGCAAAAGAGCTTGTAAAGCAGCTTTTGAAAAAACCATTTACCAATCTGTTCCCAGCAAAATACGCACCAAAATCTATAAAACAATTCCTTAGAGATGCTAAAGAGGGCAAGGTGAAGCTTAATCCTCCTGTAGTTGTCCCGCCAAATTTTAGGGGAAAGATCGAATATGATGAGAAAAAATGTATTAGATGCAAGCTATGCACACGTGTATGCCCTGCTAAAGCACTCGAATATGTGGAGAAAGAGAATATAATCAAATATCACCTTTTCAGATGTGCATTTTGTGGTCAGTGTGTAGATGTGTGTCCAACAGGTGCTCTTAAGCTTACCAAAGAATTTCTATTAGCTGGGTACAAAAAAGACTAGCTAATAACTCAGCGTCTTTATTGTTTCTATCTCATCTCTTTTCAAAATATCTATTAATTTTTCCTTAGCTTCTTTCACTTCAGGAGATATCCCGCCCTTCAATTTAATTTCTCCTATCTGTATCCCAATAAATACTATTTTTTCTACGTATCTTTCTAGGTAAGACACAATATATTTCAATGGAATACCATGAGTACCAAATGCATTGGAAAGAAGCATATCTTTTGGTATAATCCTAAATTCTCCTACTGGCAAGCTCATATTGGCTGCATCTACTATTACAAGCATTTTTGGCCTTCTTTTCTTAACTATACCAATAAAATTCTCTGGAACTGTTTCACAGGCAAGAGAAAGCCATCCCTTGGAGCTAAACTCCCTTGCTATTATGTTTCCTATGCCTTCATCACCTTTAAGTTCATTTCCTATTCCCATTAGAATTTTTTCTACCTTGCTCTTATCCTTTTTATGAGACACTCATTCCCACCGTTAATTTTGATTTTGTTTGAATTGCAAGCTGGGCATGAGATATCATGTATTCCATAATGAAAAAGCTGGCTATCTTTAACATGCTCCAAACTACCTTTAAACCCACATTCGCACTCTATTTTTGGTTTAGCTATGTGTATATCAATCTTTATCTCCAAATCGCCCAGCTCTTTCTTAAGAATCTCTTCAATGTAGAATTTTACGTTCTCTATATTATGGTATCTTAATAAGCCAAGCACCACGCTTATTTCTATTTTTTTTATATCCTTTCCTTTAATTTTTTTAATAACCTCCTCTGCAATAATTTGTGCAGCTGATATATCATGCATATCTATAGTAGCTGGTTAAGATATAAATATAACTATATATTAAACACCTTTTTTGCATTTCTAAGCGCATGCGCTAATATCTCATCCTCAGAGGCGTGCCTAAGCTCGGCTATCTTTCTTGCAGCCAGCTTTATATTCCATGGATAGTTTCTTTTATCTAACTCTTTATTTGGGGCGAGAAAAGGTGAATCCGTCTCAAGCAATATCCTATTGCTTGGCAACATTTTTGCTATCTTTCTTACATTTTTAGAGAATAAAACCTGCGTTGATATGGATATGTAAAAGCCATTATCTATTATCCTCTCTGCAAGATCCCTTTTCCCATTAAAGCAATGAAATATTGCGCTAACAGGCTTATCTTTGATCATATTGAAGCACTCTTCTTCAGCATCCCACGTATGCAATACTAAAGGTTTTTCCAGCTCTTCTGCAAGCGCTATAAATTTTGAGAATATCTTTGCCTGCTCTTTTCTTTTTATCTCGTCTTTAACCCAATGGTAGTCCATTCCCACCTCTCCTATACCAACAATACTTTCTCTATTATCATGTACGAGTCTAATTATCCTATCAACTTGCGAAAAATCCTCCGTCGGATGTAAACCTATTGTCGGAAAAAGAAAGCCTGCATGCCTTTTTGATAATTTAAGTGCACACAGCGCTTCATCATAGCGTGCCGTACCTATAACAACACCTAATAGCTCTTGCTTGCATTTCTCTATAATTACTTCTCTATCATCTTCAAAATCAGGGAAGCAGAGGTGTGCATGGATATCGATCATATAAAAATTTTATTGATATTAGATAACTTATAAGCTTATCCTGTTATATTAAGCGTTACCATATAGTAGTAAAATATAAATATTTTTCTGCTAATCTATTTTATGGAAAAGCCCTTAGCAATAGAAAGATGCAGGCAGGTATATAGCTCATTAGATGAGGATCAACAGATATATCTAGAGGGACTTATTCGTAGCTACATAAATAGTGAGCTTAATAGAAGGTTTTTAAGAACCGGTTACAATTTTCTTAAGGAATTAGTAGCTAGTGCAAATATCATTTATGCCGGAATAAGAGGTTCAACATCTATGGGAGAATGTAAGTTAGGAGACGATATAGATACAATTATTTTTTGCGACGAGCATGATGTTAAGGAGGTTAAATATGTGTGTGAAGAGTTGGGAAAGAAGCATGCTGAGAGTTTACTTAAAGATGGTATAGTTAGAGAAAATGATCCAATAGTGTGGTTTATTGGTACGAGGGAAGATTACGAATATTACAAGGTAGCTCCAACTGTGCTTGATATCAGGAAAATGGACTTCGTAACGCTATCTGAAACGACAAGAGCAGGATATATAATAGAGGCATTCTCACGCCTGCTCTACTCAACACCGTTTTATCGTGGTTTGCTTGAGGATTATACACAAAATCCGTTTCCTGTTGTAGAGAGGTTTATAAAATCTATGGAAAGGAAGTGTGTGCCAAGAATTATACTTAGCTTGGCTGATGGTTGTAAAAAGAAAAGAAAAGCATTAGCAAAGGCGAGAAAATTTATAGGCTATACATTGTTCTTTTCTTTGGCAAGACCTACAGGGATACATCTCCATTTTGATGATGATTTTGAAAAACATAAAATAGTAGAGGCCAGGGATAACTACTTATTTTATGCTTTAGAAAACGGTATTATTTAAAGAAAAACAGAACAATAAATATTATGCTTTGGACAGAGAAATACAAGCCAAAAACAATAGAAGGTATAATTGGTCAAAAAAAGCAGAAGGAAGAGATTCTAAACTTTATTAGAAATTTTAGACCAAAGGTAGCGATGCTTGTTTACGGGCCGCCGGGTGTTGGCAAAACACTCACAATTGAGGTTATAGCGTCCCAGGAGAAGTTATTATTGGTTTCGATGAATGCCTCAGATGTGAGAAATAAAACAGAGATAGAGCGGAATCTTTTGGAGATTTCCAAAGGAAAACCATTATTTTACAAAGGCGTGATTATACTAATAGATGAGGTTGATGGCATTGCTGGAAAAGACGATAAGGGGGCTGTAGGAGCCATAATAAATATAATAAAGCATTCAAAATACCCTGTGTTTTTGATAGCAAATGATCCATGGAAACCAAAATTAAGGGAGCTAAGAAAATACTGCAAAATGGTTAAATTTGGAAAAATAGATACACGTTCCATTGAAAAGAAATTAAAAGAGATATGCAAGGCTGAGGGTATTGAGGTTGATGAAAAGGTAATAAAAAACCTTGCCAGGTGGAGTCAAGGCGACATAAGGTCCGCTATAATTGATTTGCAGACATTGGGTGAGGGGAAGAAAAAGATAGTGGAGCGGGACCTAGAGATATTAGGGTACAGGGAAAGGGAGAACGAGATATTTAATGTACTATTTACGATCTTCCATTCGGGAAGTATCATGGCGAGTAAAAGGGCAATAGATAGCTGTGATAAAGATGCAGATGAGATATTTTGGTGGATCGAGAATAATATAACAAAAGAGTTCAGCGATGCGAAGAAGATAGCAAAGGCATTTGATATACTATCAAAAGCAGACATATTCAGAAGTATTGTATCAAAACAACAAAATTGGAGGTTTAAATTGTATATGATAGATATGATAGCAAGTATCTCGCTTATAGGTAAAGAGGAGCATCACAAGTACATAAAATATGAACCACCAAAAAAGATAAGTATGATGGCATTGACGAAGAGCAAAAGGGGCGAGCTGGAGGAATTGTACAGGGAGATAGGCAAGTATGTACACGCATCAACTGCTATTGTCAAAAAATATTATGTGCCATATTTAAAATATTTCGTGAAAGAAGCAAGCTCTTAGCTACTTCAGGTAAACATTTCCAAATTCTCTAGTGTAAACATAATCGTCTTCTGTTTCGGCGGTTTTCTTATGCATTATCATTTCCGCAACCTTCGCATCCATAAAATCAGCAAAAAATATTGCCAATGCCTCTGGGAATGCAGGCGTCTTTGCTGCTCCATACTCCATTTTTCCATGATGACTTAGAATTATATGTATTAACTTTATCCTATATAGCTCTGGTATCTCTATCTTTTCCAATCTTTTGATTAATTCCTCAATGCCTAGTATGGTATGACCAATTAGCATTCCTTCAGTGGACGTCCTTATACTTGTCTTAAGTTCAAATTCCTTTATCTTTCCTATATCATGCAATATCGCACCCGTTATGATAAGATCCCTATCTAATTCGGGGTAAAGATTCGTGATAAAATCGCATATTTTAACAACGTTAAGTGTATGCTCAAGTAAGCCGCCGATCCACGAATGATGTTTATACATAGCTGCTGGCTGATTTTTGAATTTCTTTACAAAATCAAAATCGTTTATAAACAGCTCCAGAACCTTTTTTAAATACTCGTTTTTCACGGAGTTTGCATACGCTTTGATCTCTTTAAACATGCTCTCTATATCCTTTTCTGTAACCTTTATGAATTCCTTTAAATCATACTCCTCCGGCTTAAGAACCTTTATAATACCTTCTTTATCTACCGTTATCTCGATCTTGTTCCCATATACCGTTGTCTTTCCCTTGATGTATATGATATCATCCTTTTTGATAGAATCATACAAACGTCTTACCTCTTCCTCATTGTTATCTCCCCAGTACTTAAGCATGATCTCCCCAGAACTATCGCCTATTCTTAATTGAAATGCATATCCATTAGCATAGCTAGTCACGGGTTTCTTAAACTTGACCACAAACTTTCCCTCAATATCTTCGTACGGCTTAAGATTTTTTATAAGCATAAAGATTGATTAATTTCAAAAATTAAAAGTTTAACTATCTCTTTTTAATGCATCAACTTTATCCGTTCTTTCCCATGTAAATTCTGGTTCGTTCCTTCCAAAATGACCGTAGCATGCTGTCTTTAAGAATATAGGTCTTCTTAGATTAAGCTCATTTATCATATTCTCTGGACTAAAATTGAAATTCTTCTTTACAGCATCGTAGATATTTTTTGCTGGTACTGTGTTTGTGCCATAGGTGTCAATGAATATTGATATTGGCTCGCTTCCGCCTATCACATACGAAAGCTGAACCTCACACCTACTTGCCAATCCAGCAGCGACTATATTCTTTGCTACATACCTTGCATAATATGCTGCCGTCCTGTCAACCTTTGTTGGATCTTTACCGCTAAACGCACCACCGCCATGATTACCAACACCACCATAGGTGTCTGCTATTATCTTTCTTCCCGTGCAGCCTGCATCAGCCACAGGCCCGCCAATAACAAATCTTCCAGTATTGTTTATGAAATATTTTGTTTTACTATCCAAATAATCCTCACAAACCGGCCTTATAACATGCTCCTTTATATCTTCCCTCAATTTTTCCATTTCTACATCTGGGTCATGTTGAGCAGCTATAACTACTGCCTCTATTCTTTTTGGCACATTTTTCTCGTACTCTATTGTAACCTGTGTCTTCCCATCTGGACGGAGATATTTGAGTGTGCCATTTTTTCTAACCTCTGCCAAGCGTTTTGCAAGTCTTTGGGCAAGCAGTATGGGCAAAGGCATCAGCTCCTCGGTTTCGCTTGTCGCATATCCTGTCATCATTCCTTGATCCCCAGCCCCTAACGCTTTTCTTTCAGTTTTGTTCACACCCATTGCTATATCTGGGCTTTGTTCATGTATTGAGGTTAGTACACCAACGGTATGGTAATCAAATCCGTATTCTGGCTTATCATAACCAACATCTCTCAGCACATTTCTTGCAATTTGTTGAACATCAACCCATGCCTTGGTTGTTATCTCCCCTGTTACTATAATGAATCCCATTCCCGTCATTGTTTCACATGCAACCCTGGCCATAGGGTCCTGCTTTAAAATCTCATCCAAGACGGCATCGCTTATCTGATCGCATATCTTATCTGGGTGTCCCTCAGTCATTGCCTCTGATGTAAACAGGAATTTGCCACTCCTCATTACCTCACCTCCGAATATAGAAACTTGCCTTTACCCAAATAAAAAAGTTTGTATATACTACTATAGATTTTTATAACTAGTAGTTATATTTTAACTATGAAGATAACTGGGAAGTATATAAGGATGCTAAGAAAGAAGTACGGGCTGTCTCAGGAGGATTTAGCTAGAGCTGCAGGCATAACACAGGCACATATCGCAAAGATAGAGAATGATAAGGTTGATGCAAGGTTATCAACAATAAATAAAATAATGGGTGTGTTGGAAAAGGCTGGCATGAGGACAAGGTGCAAGGATATTATGACAAAAAATATCGTTGCTGCACACAAAAATGATAAAGTATCGGATGTTATTAAACTTATGAGAAAATATGGCATATCCCAATTACCTGTCATTGAGGATGGTAAGCAAATAGGTAGTGTTAGCGAGTCCTGCTTACTTAGTCATACGCATCTTGATTTTGACTATGTAAAGGTTGAAGAGATCATGGAAGATCCCATGCCAATGCTTTCAGAGAATGCAAGCATAGAAGACGTTAAGAAGCTTTTAGAAATAAGCCCAAGTGTTATAATAATAAGCAAGGGCAAGATAGCTGGTATAGTAACAAAGTCTGATTTGTTAAAGGTTAAGTGATCCCATTCTATACCAAGCTTTCAACATGCTTAGCCACTCCTTCAGGATCATTATAGAAGTTGCTGAAAGTGTAGCAAAACATCACCTTAAAACACCTTTCATGGTTTGTTTCCTGCTCGCTTTTTATTAACAGCTTATGACACATTTCATTAAGTATAGTCCCAATTCTATGACACATCCCAGCGGTATCTATACAGCTTGGTATATTTTTTTCATTAATAGCTGATTCACATTTTTTATCAAATTCCCTTAAATTGATTCTGCTTTCTAAAATTAGTGCAAGCCTCTTTTCTATTTTTAGAAAATCAACGGCACATTCCTCATACTTGCTCTCATTTTTAGAAAATTCTTTGCATTTTGAACTGAACAGCCTGCCGATCACTTCTGAAGCCATACCTTTATACCGTATAACGTAGTACAATCCAATTATATCATACAACTTCTCTACGAGAAGAAAACCTTCTTTAGGGTATCTCTCATTTATAAAAGCGCTAAAACTGTCTGTAATATCTTTAAGTGCTAGAGAAGTTGGTAGCTTGGCTGCTAATGGTATATAGGGGCTTGGAATATCTTCTATGTCTTTTATAAGTTCTGTGTCACATGTCTCAAGGGGTACTACTACCAACATCTCTACTTTAGATTTGTTTCCAGCCAAATCTTGTGTAAGTAGCCTCGTGCTATTAATTGCACAAATGGATTTCAACTTTTCGAGCTTTTTAAAAACATCCTGCTCACTCCCTTCTAAACGAAGTTGACCAAAAGAAAAAGCACGCCTATACCTATGAACAAATTTTGTTGTCATTGAGCCCAGAGCGTTAACAATGGATACGTAAAATAAAGATGCACAGACAAGACTTATGATAGCCAAAGCTGCGATGATAGTTGAATCCTTCATTTTATATTCTTTTGTTTTGAGATATATAAGAATTTATAAGCCTGCAAAACCAATATATCTAAATGAGGCTGCTAAAAGCTTTTCTGGTTGTGGTGATCTCCAACATAATATTTTCGGTTTCAAGATTTTATAGTACCATTTCCTTTACCTATTTAACAGTAAACATTATATCTTCGTTTTCATATCCTGCCTCTACTATTCTATATACCTTAATAATGGTCTTGATTACAGCGGTGTTTTTGGGTATTATAACATGGGTTGTGAGAGCTTTATTATCAGCTAAGTTAGCTGAGCTTATTTTCCATTCAAAGGCAGAACTTAGAGATGTTGTTAGCGATTTTGGTCTTGCACATTTTCCTCTTATTTTTTCAGCTATTCCTCTCTTAATGCCGTTCTTCCTGTTTTTAAATAATCTCTCTATATTTTTATCCTTATTTTTAGGTATATTTCTTATCTTGCTCATGTACTTCTTCTTCATTGAGATAATTGCAAGCTATTATGATATCGGGTTAAAGAATGGCCTTGCAGTAACAGCCTTAGTTGAGCTGATTCTTTTTTTGATTTCCATTCCTATTGGTTTCATAACGGGCCACCAATTATTACAAATTTCAAGCATAAACATAGCAAGTATGCAAAGTTTTATGAACACGTATAAAACAATTTAAACCTTAGGAAGATAAAACTCTTTATGAAGTTCGAGATCTGGACAGAGAAGTACAGGCCAAAAAGGTTGGATGAGGTTATAAACCAAAGGCATGTGGTTAGTAGACTAAAGGTATGGGTAAAGGCAGGTAGTATTCCAAATTTGCTTTTTGCTGGACCGGCTGGTGTTGGTAAAACAACAGTGGCTTTATGTTTGGCAAAAGAGTTGTTTGGTGAGCATTGGCAGGAAAACTTTCAAGAGACAAACGCAAGTGATGAGAGGGGGATAAATGTTATAAGGGGCAGGATAAAGGACTTTGCAAGAACAAAGCCTATAGGCGCTGATTTCAAGATAGTGTTTCTCGATGAAAGCGATGCATTAACACCCGAGGCGCAGCAAGCATTAAGAAGAACTATGGAAAGGTTTTCAAATATATGCAGGTTCATACTAAGTTGCAATTATTCAAGTCATATAATAGAGCCCATTCAGTCCAGATGCGCTATATTTAGATTTAAAAGGCTTAGCAAGGAAGATGTGAAGGCCTATATAAAAAGGATTGTAGAGAATGAAGGTATAGAAATAGATGAAAGCGGGTATAGTGCATTATTTGAAATAAGCGAGGGGGATTTGAGAAGCGCAACAAACCTGCTGCAAGCTGCATCTACACTTGGAAAAATTACAAGGGATAGTATTTACGAAGCTGCTTCTCTTGCTAAACCAGAAGATATTAAGGAAATGATAAAGTATGCATTAAATGGAGAGTTTGATAAAGCCAAAGAGAAGCTTTATGATTTGTTAATAAACCAGGGTTTGGCAGGAGAGGATATAATAAAGAATATGCATCGCTTGATATATGAATTGCAGATACCTAATGAAAAGAAGATAGAGCTCTTATCAAAAGTAGCTGAGTATGAATTTAGACTAAACCAAGGCGGGAGTGCTGAGATACAACTTGAGGCATTACTTGCCCAGTTTATGAGCCTTAGCTAAATTCTTATCTTTTTTATTACATCAAAATTATTTATTATATTTATTGTTGCCTTTCCAATAACCTCTTTTATTGCCTTTATCTCCCTCTCGCTAAATATCTTTCCCTCTATCTTTACTATATCTTTCATCCCGTACTTTTTACTTGGCACATTTACCGCAACAAGTATTGTCGAGTTTGGCAATCTTTCTCTTATTCTTAACTTTTCTAGCAGTTCAAATGCCTTTCCTGGCGCTATGTGATCTATAACACTCCCATATGCTATCTTCCCTACCTTGAGCTCCTTGCTCATATTTTCCCTCCAATACTCCTTCATATCCCTTACGTTAAACAATGGCCTTGCCTTTATAGCATCTAAAAATTTATGTAAAAATTGTTTGTTTGAGATTAAGAATACATTTCTTTTTGCAAATTTTTTTCTTAGCTCGCCAGATTTTGTTAGATCTATAATAAGCTCAGGCTTAGTATTACCATTCACATTAAATCCAGCCTCAGTAAGTGCTTTAATAACATCCTTTTTAACACCCCTTACCATAACATTTCCTCTAATGCCAAAAACACACTCCGTTGCCATAATGGCTTTTAGTAATGCTTCCTCTAAACTTTTTCCTAAGCATGCAACCTCTCCTGTTGATTTCATCTCCACACCACATACGGGGTCTATGTTATCAAACCTGCTCCAAGAGAACATGGGCATTTTAACACCTACTATCCTTACCTCTGGCATTTCAACCTCTTTGCTTATAGGCTCGTTAAGCATGCATCTTGTAGCCAGTCTTATCAAATTTACACCTGTAACCTTGCTAACAAATGGTAGTGAACGGGATGCCCTTAGATTGCATTCTATAACGTAAATATCACCATTCTTAACTAGATATTGTATATTGAATGGACCTTTTATTGAAAGCTCCCTTGCTATCGTTTTTGTATACCTAACTATTTTGTTCCTTACCTCCTTGCCTATGGAAAATGTGGGTATTACCATGCTTGCATCTCCCGAATGAACACCAGCATTCTCTATATGCTCTATTACAGCCCCTATAAAGACATTCTTTCCATCACAAACCCCATCAACCTCCACCTCTCTCGCATGTTCTATGAATTTTGAAATAACAGCAGGATGCTCCTTTGATATATCTGTGTTTTCCCTTACATACCCCAGAAGCTCTTTTTCATTTCTTGCTATGAACATTGATGTCCCGGAAAGAACATAGGACGGCCTTATTATGACAGGGTATCCTATTCTTTTTGAAAATCTTAACATATCCTTTATGCTTGAAAATGATCTCCATGCAGGCTGTTTTATACCAAGCTTATCTATTATTCTCGAAAATTTGTGCCTGTTTTCTGCGCAATCAATATCACTTCCAAATGTACCAAGCAATGTCACATTTCTTTTTGCTAAAGGGTATGCAAGATTGTTTGCAACCTGACCACCAACGGAAACAATAACACCAAGAGGTTTTTCAAACTCTACTATGTCCAGCACCCTCTCTAACGTTAGCTCTTCAAAGTATAGTTTGTCTGAGGTGTCATAGTCGGTACTTACAGTTTCAGGATTACAGTTAACGACTATAGTTTCTATTTTTTTCTTTCTGAGTTCCCATATGCAATTCACAGTGCACCAATCAAATTCCACACTTGAACCTATTGTTATGGGTCCTGCTCCCAAAACTATGATACTTGCCTTCCTTCCCCTTTTCACATCATTTTTGCGTGCATTGTACGTCACATAAAGATAGTTTGTTCTTGCAGGATACTCTGCAGCAAGCGTATCTATTTGCTTTATGGCGGGTATTATTTTGTATTTTTTTCTTAGCCCCCGTATTTTATCTTCTGAAACCTTCATAAGCTTTGCTATCTGTTTGTCAGAAAAGCCGAGCCTTTTATATTTTCTTAGCTTCTCTCCAATATCTTTGCAAGATATTCTCATATTCTTTATTTCCCTATAAGCATCAGCTATGTTCTTTATCTTGTAAAGGAAGAATTTATCTATTCCCGTTATTTCGTTTATCTTCTCCACACTAACGCCCCTTACCATAGCTTCTGCTATAGCAAATATCCTTTTGTCGCTTGCCATTTTTATTTCTTCCATACACCTCTTCAATCCCATGTGCATGTCACACAACTCTTGGCCAAGCATCCTCACGGCTTTTTGTATAGCCTCCTCTATTGAGCCTGCTATCGCCATCACCTCTCCCACGGATTTCATTTGGCTTGTAAGAACCCTGCTAACATCTTTTCCGAACTTTCTGAATTCCCATTTTGGCATCTTTATAACTACATAATCCAAGGCTGGCTCAAAGAATGCAGAAGTTGCAAGCGTGACCATATTTTTAAGTTCTGAAAGCCTATAACCCAATGCGAGCTTTGCAGCAATATATGCTAGGGGATAGCCTGTAGCCTTAGAAGCCAGAGCAGAGGAGCGGGACAGCCTAGCATTCACCTCAATAACATAATATTCCTTGCCCTTTGGATTTAACGCAAATTGTACATTGCACTCGCCAACTATTCCAAGGCTTTTAACTATCTTTATAGCTGCGCTTCTGAGCATGTGGTATTCTTCATTGGTTAATGTTTGAGAAGGAGCAACAACTATGCTATCGCCTGTATGTATACCCATTGGGTCAATGTTCTCCATATTACAAACGGTTATGCAATTATCGTATTTATCTCTAACTACCTCATATTCCACTTCCTTCCAATGATAAAGGTACTTTTCAATTAGCACCTCCTTTATCATCGAATGTGCTATTCCCTGCTTGGCTATTTCTCTAAGCTGTTTCTCATCCCATGCTACACCGCTTCCTAAACCACCAAGTATGTATGCTGGCCTTACTATAACAGGATATCCTATCTTTTCTGCCTTGATCAAACACTCCTCTATGCTATTCGCTGAAGCGCTGGGCGGCGTTGGAATGCCTATTCTTTTCATAAATCTCTTAAACTCTTCTCTACTTTCTGTTTTAGCTATGGCACTAACAGGTGTTCCTATAACCTTAACTCCATACTTATTAAGTATGCCATTTTCATAAAGTTTCACACCAACATTTAAGGCTGTTTGACCACCAAACCCTAAAAGAATTGCATCTGGTCTTTCCCTTTCTATAACCTTTTCCACAAATTCTGGTGTTATTGGCTCTAAATATACTTTATCTGCAAGCTCATAGGATGTTTGGATTGTTGCAACATTTGGATTTATTAGTATGCTTTTTATTCCTTCCTCCCTTAGTGCCTTTAATGCCTGCGAACCACTATAATCGAACTCTGCGGCTTGTCCTATCCTTATTCCGCCAGAACCTATAACCAAGACCTTTTTTACGCTTTCTTTCATCTTATCCACCTTAGAAATTCATCAAACAAGAAGTTTGTATCGTTTGGTCCTGGTCTTGCCTCTGGATGGAATTGCACACCTATTATTGGCATCTTTTTGTGTCTTATACCCTCAACGCTGTTATCATTCAAGCTCTTAAAAAGTATTTCTATATCCTTCATTCTTTCCTCCTTTACCGCAAACCCATGGTTTTGGGAAGTTATAAAACATCTCCCATTGCTCATAATGACTGGATGGTTTTGTCCCCTGTGCCCAAACTTCATTTTATATGTTTGCATACCAAGTGCCAGGGCTATTATTTGGTGTCCAAGGCATATACCCATCAATGGTATTTTGTACTCTACCAGCTCTTTTGCGGTCTTAATCACATAATCGGCTTTTCTTGGATCTCCTGGTCCGTTAGATATCAAAACGGCTTCTGGGCTGAGATCCATTATCCTTTCTGCCGTAAAGGTTGCTGGCACTCTTAAAACCTGCATTCCTCTTTCTAAGAGGGAATTTATTATACCCATCTTCACACCACAATCTATAACAGCTATTCTCTTTTTTCCATCTCCATAAATAACAGGCTCTTTAATCGTTACCTTTCTTACCAAATCCTCCTTGTTTGGATCCCAAATGCATCTTGCCTTCTTTTTCAACTCCTTTATATCATAATCACCTATGCAAAGTATTCCAAGCATCGTACCTCTTACTCTTAGCTTTTTTGTAAGCTCCCTCGTGTCTATTCCCTCAAGATATGGTATATTTTCCTTTACTAACCATTTCAGGAGTGGTTTATTTGATTTATAATGTGATGGCAGCGCGCATAGTTCTCTAACCAAATAGCCTTCAACCTTTATTCCATCGGACTCAAAAAAATCCTTACAAAAGCTATAATTTCCTATTAATGGGTAGGTTTGGCAAAGTATTTGGCCTTTATATGAAGGATCAGTAAGAGATTCTACATAGCCTACCATCCCCGTATTAAATACAACCTCTCCCTCAACTTTGCCTTCAATGCCATAGCTATAGCCATGCCAAATACTCCCATCTTCCAAAACTAGAACCCCTTTTTTCTTTTCCTTTTCTTTGCTCAGGCTTGCTATAAAAACCCTTCTAATTTTTATATTTTATCTATAAAAAATTTTTTCTCTTAATCTTAAACATGGTATATCCTTTAGCTTTGATGATTTTGCAACAGAGCTTGGCGAGCTAGAGGTAAAGAAAAAGAGGAAATATGACAGGATATGGAAAACGGGTTATGGGGGAAGCATATGCTGTAAGCCAATAATAGCAAACAATAAGATTTTCTTTGGCGCTTTGGATAACAATGTGTATGCTGTAGATATTATTAAAAAGGAGGAGATATGGAGATTTAGAACAAACGGTAGGATAGTTGATTCTTCACCAAAAATTAGCAATGGTATAGTATACATAGGCTCGTTTGATGGCTATCTTTATGCAATAGATACAGCCAGTGGCAATTGCTTGTGGCGGTTTAAGAGTGGTGGTGAAATCAACACAACACCATTTATTTTGGATAATATCATTTATTTTGGCTCTAGGGATAGCTATGTCTATGCTATAAATACTGATGGCAAGCTTTTATGGCGCTTTAAGACAGGTGATGCCGTTGTTTCATCACCTGTTGTTTACAAAGGTAATTTGCTTATAGGCTCATTCGATGGTTATCTTTATTGCTTGGATGCGTATACAGGCAGGGAGGTATGGAAGTTTAAGACAGGTGGAGAAATAGAGACAGACTATACGCTTCTTATTAATAATGGTGTGCTCTACTTTGCATCTTTTGACAATTATTTGTATGCCTTAGATGCTGATAGAGGTAAAGAATTGTGGCGCTTTAGAACAGGGAAATATGGAAATTGCGGTATACCAAGTATTCATAACGGCATAATTTATTATGGGTCGAGAGATGGGATATTTTATGCAATAGATGCAGCCACTGGTAAAGAATTATGGAGGTTTCAGACAGAAAAAGAAATAATTGATAAGGGTCCATTAATTGCCAATAAGAAAATCTATTTTGGTGCTGGCGATGGTAATGTTTACTGCTTGGATATGGATGGGCAAGAGGTGTGGAGGTTTAATGCAAACGGCAGCGTGTATACTTCTGTTATTGAGCATGAAAATTATTTATATTTTGGGTCGTGGGGATGTTACCTTTATTGTATAGCAATGGATGGTAAAGAGGTATGGAGATTTGCAACAAGTACTTTACAGCCAGCATACTTGCCACCGGCATTTGAGCTTTGGGAAACAAGGGTTAAGACAGAATCACAATCATGGGAGGAGAAAGAAGAAGATAAGTATAGCAGGAGTGGTGTTGTGATTGAATTTGGAGAATATAAGGCAAAGAGTGAGTATACAACAAAATCTGAATATACAAGCAGGAGTGAGTACAAATAAGCTGCACCCCTTACCTCTTACAAAACTCCTTTAATTTACTCTTCTCATAGGTTTTATAAAATTGTGCGAATTTTCTTACGGCAATTGCTCTGTGCGAGATTGCAATCTTTTCTTTAAGAGAGAGTGCGGAAAGAGGTTTTTTATAGCCCGCTGGTATGAATATCGCTTCATACGGGAAGTGCTTCCTTGATATCTTTGCAGCTTTGTCGGCTATAACCCCTTTAAGCTCCCCTTCAAAAGATCTCACTATATTCCCATCTGTAAATACTAACACTGTTTTAAAATATGCATCCCTGCCCTTTCCTTTTAGCTTGTCTAATAGCCCAGCAAGCCCGATCTCTTCATAAACCCTTCTTGCATGCACTCCAGGAAAATTCCTGCATGCAACAAAAAATATACCTGTATCATCAACTATCAATGGCTTTTTTATTATTTTCCATGCCTCTGTTGCTTTATTCTTCGCAATTTCCTCTAAACATCTTCCCCTCTCTACCAATTCTAAATTCCTATGTACACATTTTATTCTATATTCCCTTAAAACAAGTCTTATTTCCTCGAACTTGTTTCTATTTCCACTAACAACTATAACTTCCATTCTTCACCTTAAAAATAAGGAGAAGGCAAGCCATCAATTTGATAGGATCGTCAGGGTATTGGGAACCGTGGGCTGAATGCCTTGTTGCCTCAGCACTTACACCCCGGTCCCATTAACCCCCTCGTCTAGGGGACCTTCCTTCCCGCACCGTCCCTTGCGAGACAGCTTGGGAAATAGCCACCTCTTTTTGGGGGCGGCTTCGGGCTTAGATGCCTTCAGCCCTTATCCGCTACGGCGTAGCTACCCGGCAATGCTTGGACAACCGGTAAACCAGAGGCCGCGACGCCCTGTTCCTTTCGTACTAAGGGCATCTTCCCCTCAGGTGGCTAGCACCTCCAGCAGATAAAGACCGTACTGGCTCGCACCGTACTTAACCCAGCTAACGTGACTCTTTAATGGGTGAACACCCCCACCCTTGGGCGCGTACAGAGCCTTTCTTCATATTTCTTTCCCTAAAGGCTTTCTTGAGGAAGCTTTAGCTCGTGTAAAGAAAGGCTTTGCTGCACGCCCAGGGAGAGCCGAGCCGACGGCGGAGAAGCAACGAGCGGGGTCGATATGAACTCTCACCCGCCACGACTCCATTATCCCCGTGGTAGCTTTTCTGACAGAGCTGGCTCCCAATAATGGAGCACAGCGGATCGCTAGGCCACGCTTTCGCGGCAGGATTCCTTGCTGTGTGGAATCCTGTCAAGCCGGCTTTTGCCCTTGCACTCTTCCCCGGATTTCTGACCCGGGTGAGCCGACCTTAGGGCGCCTCTGATCTCTTGTCAGAGGCGTACCGCCCCAGCCAAACTGCCCATCTGCTGCTGTCCCCCGAAGGGTTAGTGATATGGCAACAGAAGGGTGGTGTTACATTGTCGCCTTTACATAACCCGAAAGTTATGCTGCATTGCTCCCACCTACGCTCTGCATCCATCGCCATACCACAGCAACAGACTGCAGTAAAGTTCAACGGGGTCTTCTCGTCCCGCTGGAGGTCTCCTGAATATGCGCAGGACATTAATTTCACCGGGTCCCAGCCTGGGACAGTGGGGATCTCGTTAAGCCCTTCATGCAGGCCGACAATTAATCGGCAAGGGATTACGCTACCTTTTTCCAACCCTTTCTTTCCGTAAACGCTTTCTTTTTAAGAAAGGGTTTTAAGACGGTCAGAGTTACCGCCGCCGTTTACCGGGGCTTAGCCTCCTTGAAAGGAGGTTTCACACACCGGCACCGGGCAGGCCTCAGGAGCTGTACAAATCCTTTCGGACTAGCAGCCCCCTACGTTTTTGTTAAACAGTCGGACCCCCCTTGTCACTGCGACCTACTGATTCTAGCCAAGCTAGAACAGTAGGCACCCCTTATACCGAGGATACGGGGCTAATTTGCCGAATTCCCTAGGCTGGGTTATCCCGTCACACCTTTGCCTTCTCAGCAAGGGTCACCTGTGACGGTTCTCGGTACGGTCACAGAGGATCCTTCTCCACTTCCTTTTCATTGTCTCTAGGAGTCGGCCAAACCCCCTAACGGGGGCCATTCCCAACTTCACCTGGTTCTCACCATTACGGTACTCCCCAGGCTTAATTGGTTAGCCACTTGCGTGGTTGGCCTATCCCAAAGCGTCGGAAGTGGAGCTTGCGTCACCGCGTGTACCTCTGTGGTGCAGGAATATTAACCTGCTTCCCTTTCGGCAAACTCCTGTTAGGGTTTGCCTTAGGACCGACTAACCCTCAGCCGATGATCGTTGCTGAGGAAACCTAGCCCTTTAGGTGGTTAGGAATTTCACCTAACCTTGCTGTTACTATTGGCAGGATTCTTGTTCCTGCTAGGTCCACCCCAGCTCACGCAAGGGCTTCTACCCTAGCAGGACACCCCCCTACACCCACTTTCGTGGTCCAGGGTCTCGGTGGCCTGCTTAGTCCCGTCCATTTTCAGGGCCTTTAACCTGGGCGGGTGAGCTATTACGCACTCTATCCTCCCTTTTTACGGTGTTTTTTCGCTTAAGCCTTTTTGAGGAAGCATAAGCTCCCGTAAAAAGGCTTAAAGGATGGCTGCTTCTAAGCCAACCTCCCCGCTGTCTTAGGTTAAAGACACCTTTCCTCACTTAGCAGGCACTTTGGGACCTTAACCCTGGTCTAGCTTGTTTGCTTCTCGGACATCGAGCTTACCCCGATGCCCCCACTCCAACCTTCTACGGTGCTGGCAGATTCTGAGTTTGACAGGGTAACTGGGCCTTTCGACCCTTGGTTACCCAATCAGTAACTTTACCCTGCCAGCGACCTCTGGTTGGGCTGAACTTAGGTTCATTTCGGGGGGAACCAGCTATCGCCGATCTCGATTGGCTTTTCACCCCTAGTCCTCGGTCAACTAAGCGGTTTGAATCCCAGCAATAGGTGCGGGCCTCCATCCCACTTTCGTGGGACTTCACCCTGCCGAGGACTAGATCGACCGGCTTCTGGTCTTACCCCTGTGACTCAGGGCGCTTTCACACCCACTCCCCTCACTCTTGCGAGTTGCGGGAGTTTTGCTTTCGCTTTGGCTTCTTTTCTTAACCTCGCCACAGAGGTAAACTCCCTGCCGCGTGTTTCGAAACGGGCGATATGACCACGAAGGCATGGCCATATCAACCTATGGTTGCATGGTTTCAGGCTCTTTTCACCTCCTGTTACGGATACTTTTCAGCTTTCCGTCACCGTACTAGTGCGCTATCGGACTCGGGGTGTATTTAGGGTTGGGAGTTATTGGCTCCCATCTTCCCACTCCATATCCGAGGAGCGGTACTCTGGGATTCTGGGAATTTCCCTTCTGTACTACGCCTACGGGGCTATCACCCTCTATGGCACCCCTTTCCAGGGGACTTCGGCTCGTACAGCTAGGGAATACCCAGGCCCAAACCCCACATCCGCTTTGGCTCATCGCCAAAGCGTTCGGTTTGCCCTGTGCCGCTTTCCCTCGCCGGTACTAACGGCATCGCTATTGCTTTCTTTTCCTGCGGGTACTAAGATGTTTCAATTCCCCGCGTCCCCGTTCCATGAAGGAACAGCTTGCGCTAGGAGGTCCCATTAGGGAATCCTGGGTTCAAAGCTCGCATGCAGCTACCCCAGGCTTATCGCAGCTTGCCACGCCCTTCTTCGGCCCCCGAGCCAAGCCATCCACCATGCAACCTATTGATCCTTTTATCTTGATGGCTTGCCTTTATCATAAAAGGGTTCAAGCGGTGTTCACATCCTCATCTAATTTCAGTAAATATAATCTCATCACCCCTTTCCAATCCACCCCTTATCACAGGATAAGGAGTTTCATATATCATATTTCGAGAAGCGCAGTGGACCGAGTGGGATTTCCCACCATTCATGCTTCTCTCCCGAGGGTCTCTTTGCGGAAGTGTTAGCTCCCGTAAAGAGAGGCTCTTCGAACCCACGGCCTCCGCCTTGCAAGGGCGGCGATCTACCACTGATCTATCGGCCCACAAATCATGAACCAAGAGCCTATACACATATATAAGGAGGTGATCCAGCCGCACGTTCCCGTACGGCTACCTTGTTACGACTTAGCCCTCCTTGCAGACCTCTGGCTCGATCCTACCAAGATGATAGGACCTCACCAGAAGTCCACTCGGATGGCTTGACGGGCAGTGTGTGCAAGGAGCAGGAACTTATTCGCCGCTGTATGCTAAACAGCGACTACTAGGGATTTCGGCTTCACGAGGCTGAGTTGCAAGCCTCGATCCGAACTGAGCACGCTTTTAGGGATTGGCTTCCCCTTTCGGGGTCGCAACCCATTGTAGCGTGCATTGTAGGCCGCGTGTTACCCAGGGGATTCAGAGCATACGGACCTGCCGTCGACCACACCTTCCTCTGGCTTATCGCCAGCGGTCCCCCATGAGTGCCCCAACGAATTGGGTAGCAACATGGGGCGTGGGTCTCGCTCGTTACCTGACTTAACAGGACACCTCACGGCACGAGCTGACGACGGCCATGCACCACTTCTCAGCTTGTCTGGTAAGGTCTTCAGCCTGACCTTCATCCTGCTGTCGCCCCTGGTAAGGTTCCCGGCGTTGGGTCCAATTAAACCGCAGCCTCCACCCCTTGTGTGCTCCCCCGCCAATTCCCTTAAGTTTCAGCCTTGCGACCGTACTCCCCAGGCGGCCCGCTTAACGCTTTCGCTACGACACTGGCAGCCCCCGTAAGACTGCCAACGTCTAGCGGGCATCGTTTACGGCCAGGACTACCGGGGTTTTCAGGACCCTTTTTACTTGTTTTTCCGCTAATGCTTTTTGAGGAGGCATCAGCTCCTGTAAAAAGGGTCTATCTAATCCCGTTCGCTCCCCTGGCTTTCGTCCCTCACCGTCGGATCCGTTCCAGGCAGCCGCCTTCGCCACAGGTGGTCCTCCAAGGATTACAGGATTTTACCCCTACCCCTGGAGTACCGCTGCCCTCTCCCGGTCCCAAGCTTGTAAGTATCCTTGGCAAGCCCCATAGTTTTCTATGGGATTTCACCAAGGACTTTACAAGCCGGCTACGGACGCTTTAAGCCCAATAATCGTGACCACCACTCGCGGCGCGGGTATTACCGCGGCGGCTGGCACCCGTCTTACCCACCGCTTATTCCTCGAGCTTTTTACACTCGAGAAAAGGTTACCCCAAAGGGCAACCACTCTGGGTTCCCTCCTCACGCTTGCGCGCATTCCCCAACCCTTTTTACATATTTTTCCGTAAACGCTTTTTGAGGAAGCGTTAGCTCCTGTAAAAAGGGTTTTTGGGAAGTTTTCGCGCCTGCTGCGCCCCGTAGGGCCTGGACTGTTGTCTCAGAGTCCATCTCCGGGCTTCCTCTCTCAAGGCCCGTACGGATTATAGGCTTGTTGGGCCGTTACCCCAACAACAACCTAATCCGACATAGTCCCATCCTTGGGCGCCGAAGCTTTGGGCAAGGAACCATTCCAGGCATCCTTGCCTATCCGGTATTAGCCTCACTTTCGCGAGATTATCCCGGACCCAAGGGCAGGTTGACTATGTTTTACTGAGCTTTTCGCCTTGCCTCAGAGAGGCAAAGACTTGCATGGCTTAGCCGAACCCAGATAGCAGTGGTCTCCGGCAGGATCAGCCGGAATTGAAATTGGCGGGGTTAATTTTATGCGGCTCTTGGTTCCTTTCTTAAGCCTAAGTTTTAAACTTAGACTTGCATCTTAATCATAGATAAAAATATCTCAGCAATATTATTTATGTTACGTAATCTTTTTAAGCTTTTTATATGAGGATTAAATAAAAGATTTATACGGGGCGATGCTATGAAAAATGAGCTTGGAATAACCGTAAAGAAGATGGAAAATTTTTCTAAATGGTATGATCAAGTTGTTACAAAAGCGGAGCTTGCCGATTTAAGGTATAACGTAAAGGGTTTCCTTGTACATAAGCCTCTTGCAGTATCAGCTATGAAAAAAATGTACTATTATTTTGAGAGAGAGTTAGAAAAAAGGGGGCATAAACCTGTTTGGTTTCCCGCCGTTATACCGGAATCCAATTTTAAAAAGGAAGCGGAGCATGTTGCAGGTTTTATACCCGAGGTTATGTGGATAACGCATGCAGGCAGCAAAAAATTGTCAGAAAGAGTTGCTTTAAGGCCAACATCAGAGACTGCCATGTATACAATGTATGCGAAATGGATAAGATCTTGGCGCGATCTTCCTTTAAAATTGTATCAGAGCTGCCAGGTATGGAGGTACGAAACGAAGGCAACACGTCCGTTCATAAGAGGTAGGGAATTCTATTGGATAGAGGCTCATGACGTATTTGCAACAAGAAATGAGGCTGAGAAACAAGTAATAGAGGATATGAAAACAACAAAGGCTGTTATGCATGAAATCTTTGGTATACCATTTTTTCAATTCCAAAGACCAGAATGGGACAAATTTCCAGGCGCTGTGCATACATATGCCGCAGATATTATAATGCCTGATGGCAAGATATTGCAACAACCAAGCACACACATGCTTGGACAAAATTTTTCAAAAGCCTTCAACATAAAGTTCAAAAACAAAAATGGGCAAGAAGAATATGCGTGGCAAACTTGTTACGGGCCTGCTATATGGAGGATATTCGCCGCTATCATCGCTATACACGGGGATGACAAAGGTCTCATCTTTCCATGGGAAATAGCACCTATACAGGTTGTAATAATCCCTATTTATAAAAGCCAAAATAAGGATCTCGTGCTAAAAAGGTGTGTGGAAATCAAAGACAAGCTTAAAGGCTTAGAGGTGTATATTGATGATAGAGATGAGTACACAGCAGGCTGGAAGTTTAATGAATGGGAAATGAAAGGTGTACCTATTAGATTAGAGATAGGTATGAAAGAGGTTGAAACTAACACAGTTACGATCTTCAGACGAGATGAGGGGAGGAAAATAAATGTGAGTGATGCAAATATCTCAGAGTATGTGGAAAAGGTTGGTAAAGAGTTATCTGCCAATTTGAAAAGAAGGGCAGAGAGCTTCATGAGTAATATGGTCAGAAGCGCTAAAAACTTAAAAGAGGTAAGGGAGGCGTTAAAAAAAGGTGGTTTCGTTAGGGTTAATTTTTGCTCTATAGACGAAGATGGCAGAGCATGCGCGGAAAAAATAAAAGCGAGCCTGCATGCTGATGTAAGGGGCAAGAGGATTGATGTGGATGAGAAGCCAGAAGGTAATTGTGTTGTGTGCGGAAGAAAGGCTAAGGTTGTTGTTTATATAGGAAAATCTTACTGATATTATGCTATATCTTGTTGGTTTAGGTATTTGGGATGAGAAAGATATAAGCATAAAAGGCGTGGAGGTTTGTAAAAAAGCTAAAGATGTTTATATGGAACTTTACACATCAGAGTGGCATGGCAGTATTAAGGCTATAGAGGGTATGATAAACAAGAAGATTAAGCTTGTGGCAAGAGCTGAGCTAGAGGATAAAATGGATACTATAATTAGAAAGAGTAAAGATAACGATATTGCCATTCTAGTGCCAGGCGACCCACTTGTTGCAACAACACATACAGCTCTATATCTAGAATGCATGAAAAGAGGTATTAAGGTGCGGGTTATTAATTCATCCTCTATATATACAGCTATTTGTAGGTGTGGCTTGCAAATATATAAGTTTGGCCGAACAGTAAGTATACCAAAGCCTGCAAAGAATTTCTCTCCCCTATCATTCTATGATAGTATACTCACAAATAGAATTAATAACATGCACACACTCATGCTTTTGGACCCGGAAATGAATGTAAAGGATGCTTTGAAATTGCTTTTAGATGCTGAAAGACATAAAAAAGGTGGTATATTTTCAGAGGAAACATTTATTATAGTTTGTTCAAGGCTTGGAAGCGATGATGAAAAAATACTGTATGGGAGGATTAAAGATGTTATGAAGCAACATATACGCAATCCCGCTGCGCTGATATTACCTGCTGCCTTACATTTTATGGAAGAGGAATGCCTAAACATGATAAAAATAAATAAAACAAAATCAAAAAAATAACTTCTTCTTTGCCTCGCTATAACTCCTTTATCTGCTCTGCAATAAAATCTCTAATTTCTTTTTGGTTTGGTATAGCTATGCTTCTCTTAAATTTCTTCGTCCCATCAGGCAAGAAAAAGCCCCTCGACACAGATATAAACTCGTTCTCTTCGCCCGTCTCGGTTAATGCTTTTTTCCTTGCAACCTCTATAAAGTTATTTCTACCAAACTTTACTTCCTTTGTTTTCAGAGTTTTGAATTCTACCATTTTTACCTCCTTTTTTATCGATTTGGTTTTATTTTAATGTTTAACATATTTAAAGATATCTCTACTCAAGCAAATCATGTTGTTAAATAAAAAAGTAGTGTAGATATGGATATTATTGCCTCTATAGAAAGTATGATTACCGTTATCTTCCATTCCTTAAATTTCCCAAGCATCATAACTACGTGTGTTAAAGAATATATCTTTTTGTATGGCGCTTTTAACCAACCATCTTTCTGTAAGTCGCCAAGGCTCCTTGCTTTGAAGCCCGATCTAAGTTTTAACAATGCCTCTATTATCCACGGCAAAAAGATTATCATACCAAATTTTTCCATATTGCCTATGATAACAGCAGAAACGAAGCTTGCACCTATAAGGTATGTTAAGCTATCTCCCGGCAAAAATTTGGCTGGGTACCAATTCCATCTAAGAAATGCCAAAAGCGAAAATGCTGTAGTAAGTGCTATTAATGCCGCCTCTTTTTGATTTATAGTAAGTGCATACACGCCCAACGTCAAATTTGCAATAAATCCCAGACCAGCCTCTAACCCGTTCATGCCAGCGAGCATATTTGTTGCATTACTCACACAAACAACGGCTATTGGGACAAGGACAAGCGGATAGAGTATGCCAAAATCTATGCTTCCTATAAATGGTAATGCCATTATTGTATGACCTGCCCTTATTGCCATTAGGGGTATGGCTGCAGGTGCTGTTAACAATACCTTTTGCCATTGTTTTAGCCCAACCCTGTATTCCTTCAATCCTTTATCATTCTTTGGAACGGCTCTTGTGTTTATATCGTCCAGAAACCCTGCTAATGTAATTATTAGTATTGTATTGTAGGCTGCTAATAAGCTAAGTAGATTTAGATTGTTCGCCCCAAGAAACGTGTTCAGACCTATGAAACTAAAGCCTGCAAGCAAGATACCACTTATTACAAGCAAGCCTGCAGATGTGGCAATTCTTGGCTTGTTAGGTTTTTGTTGATCTATTCCCAATATCCCTATCCTTTCCATGAATATCTTTACTTTATTCCCAAGAATTAAAACTGTAAAAAAGGATAGAGCTACGGAGAGTAGAATTGAAACGGGATAAAGCATAAGATTATATTGAAGATTATATTTAAAACTATTCTCCCTTCAATTTCATTATTGCAAGTGCTATGTCTCCGTTTGCTTCCTCAAGCGCCTTTTTTGCTTCATCCTTGCTTACATTAGCTTGATTTGCAACCATCTCTATATCCCCTTCATCTATTCTCTTTCTTTCTTCCACATCGCCGGATATCTGAAACATCTCTTTGCCCATTATCCTTATCTTTGCAACTTCTGGATTTTTTATCAAAATCTCACTCGCCTTGGTCTTTATTATAACTTCCTCTACATCCAAAGTACTCATTTGCATGCCCATCTGCTTCATCATTCTTTCTATGTTTCGTTGATTTATCTTCATACGATTAATTTAGGGCTTTAACTTAAAAATCTTAGTTCAGTGTTAAGTCAAGTTTCCAAGGTTACACCATAAACCCTTGCAGGAATATCCATAATACCATGGTGAAACCTTGAATTGTTATACCATTCCCTAAACTCTTTTATCCTGCCCTTTAGCCATTCAGGAAACTTTCTGAGATGA
>QMZT01000003.1 GCA_003663325.1 Candidatus Aenigmatarchaeota archaeon
TACTTTTCTTGGGAGAGGCAGAGTATATAGCAGGCAAGCCAGAGATAATAGTAACGGATAGCTTGCATGTATATCAAAAGGTCATAAGAAAGGTTTTTGGAAGAAGAAAACCAAAGGTAAAGCATGTTATTGCCCATTTCAGGAAAGAGCTGGTTTTGCATAATGGCAAGCTCTTGCCTCATTCCAAAGGTTTCTAGATATATTCTGGATATTATCTTAGAGTATGCATGGAAATTCTTGGAAAGGTTGTAAAATTTTCCAGAGTTAAGTTGGCAAGCCCACTTTCTATAACTTTTTATTTTTACTTTTAATTTTGAACCATTCTATGAACTTTTTAACACCCTCTTCTATGCTTATTTTCGGCTCATACCCAAGCATTTCCTTTGCTTTTTCTATATTTGCCCATGTATCGCTTACATCTCCAGCAGCCTTATCCACATATTCCCTCTTTATCCTTTTCCCAGAATATCTTTCTATTAAATCTACAAGCTCATTAACACTTATTCTCTTTCCATATCCGAGATTGAACACCTCGCCGTGTATATTTTTGTTTAATGCGAGAATAGTCCCAGAAACTATATCATCAATGTATGTGAAGTCTCTGGTTTGATTACCATCACCATATATCTTTATGGGTTTGTCTTCAAATGCGAGCCGTGTAAATTTGTGTATAGCCTCATCCGGTCTCTGGCCTGGTCCATAAACAGTGAAAAACCTCAGGCATGTGCTTTTCAGCCCGTAGGTCTTATCAAAAAATAGGCAGTATTTCTCACCAGCAAGCTTTGTAATACCATATGGTGATATGGGATTTGTGGGATGCTTTTCATCTATGGGCAGATATATAGGATTGCCATAAACAGAGGAAGAAGAAGCATAAATGAATTTTTTTACCGATCCAACAGCTGCGCAGAGTAAATTCAAGGTTCCATTTATGTTAACATCATTGTATAGGTATGGATCCTTTATAGATGCTCTTACACCAGCCCTTGCAGCTATATGGATTACTGCCTCTATACTATGCTCTTTAAATACCTTTCTTAAGAATCTCTCATTTCTTATATCCCCTTCATAAAAAATGAAGTTCTTGCTCTTGCTGAGATGTGCTATGTTCTCCTTTTTAATCTCTTTGCTATAGTAAGGATCAAAATTATCTATTCCAACAATAACATTACCCTTCTCCAAAAGCTTACCTGCTAAATTGCTCCCTATAAATCCAGCTACACCGCTTATGAGTATCATGCTATCCCTGCTTATTGCTTTCGCTCTTTGTTTCCTCTAAGCTCTTCCTCATTTTTTCTATTTCTTTTTTCTCTTCCTCTGTTAAAGGTCCCGCCTCAACGGTTATCCCTGCACTTCTTGCAGACCCTATAACTTGTCTTACGTAACTTTCATCATCACTGCCAAACTTTATCTTGGCTATTTTCCTTACTTGTTCCATTGTTAAATCCCCCACTCTCACCTTTCCCGCTAGCCCAGAGCCCTTATCTATGCCCAGCTCTTTTTTTATTAACGCGGAAACAGGCGGTGTGCCAACCTCTATCTCAAACTCCTTTGTTGCTGTATCAACTATCACCTTTACAGGAACCTTCATCCCAGCCATATCTTTTGTTCTTGCATTTATCTCATTAACAACCTTATTTATATCCACACCTAATGGACCCAAAGCAGGACCAAGAGGTGGTGCAGCTGTTGCCTTTCCACCTTCAACCATTACCTCAACCTTTTCCTTTCCCATATTTCTCTTATTCATGCCTATTTATTTAAAACTTTGCAATCAAACATAAAACATGACATTGCATTTGCAACCAAATGAGAAGATTTTGTATCAGGGTGAGCCAGATACCATGATACTGTTTATTTGGTTTTTTGGATGCATTCTGCTCTCTGCACCACTTGCATTTATGTTTATCCCCGTTTCTCTGCTGCTCAGCAAAGGCCTGTTTGCCTTTTTTAGTCCACTTTGGCTTGCAAGCACTTATTTAACATCTTTCATTATACTGGTCATAATTATCTTCTCATATCACATAGCGCTAAGAAAAACTTACAAATATTATATAACAAATGAGAGGGTGGTGTTTGAGGGTGGTATACTATTAAGAAGGGTTAAAAGTGTACCATATCACAAAATCACTGATGTTTCTGTTTCTCAGAATATATTGGAAAGAATCTTGGGTATATCAAAACTAAATATACATACCGCAGGTACAGGCATACCGAGCCCAGAGATACAATTTGTTGGTTTAACAGATCCGGAGATGCCACAATCTATAATTATGGAGCGCCTGAGAGCATTTAACCCAATTAAATATCCTAACATTGGCGAATGATTTTTTGAATGCAAGGTTAAAATATAGCTACACTGCACTTTTATCTGCAACGTTTAATCCAGAGCAGCACAGGTATTTGCACCTACACATCCCTTGGCAAGGAAAGAAGAAGATAAAACAATTTACCAGCTCAGAATTAAAGCCCTTTTAAATAGTTTTCCATAAATCATATTCCTTGCTTTCTAGATGTTTCTTCACCAAAGGTTTTATTTGCATAAACCATACCTCTTTAATACCTCTTCAATCCTTTTCTCAAGCTCTTCCACACTTCCATCATTCTTTATAATCACATCATAGATACTTTTATCATTCATGTCAATCCTGTAAAGCTTTAGGTATATTCCTCTGTCCGTTTTATCCCTCTCCGTTATTTTTTTCAATGCCTCTTCCTTTGTTATCCCTTCTCTGTCAGCAACCCTCTCTGCTCTTAGGCTTAGGGGACATTCAACAAATATCTTTAAATCTGCATTGCTATCAAGCACCCATGCCCCAAGTCTCGAATCTACTACTACATTGCCTCTTAGCCCTCTTTCTAATGTTTTCTTATCCACCATGTAATCTATCTCTTTGCCCCTTTTTTTAACAAATTCTTCCAAGCTAATGCTTCTTTTCTCCCTGAATACAGAGGCCGGATAAAAATATTCTACGCTAAGCTTTTTGGCTATGATCTTTGCTGCTGTGCTTTTTCCAGAACCAGAAAGGCCAGAAACGGTTATCGTAACACCTTGCTTTTTAAGCCTTTTTTTAAGCCTTTTTTCTGTCTCTTCCAAAAATTTTATTCTGGTCATAAATATCTTTTAGGATTAATTATTTTATTCCCTTGCTCTTAACGTATTCATAAACCTCTTTAGGTACGTACTTTTGCCAATCCTCACCACTTTTCATCATTTCCCTTATATTTGTCCCACTTATTATATACCTTTCATAAAACTTATGCCTTATTACCTTTATCCCAGCTTCTTCAAAACATCTAATAGTCCACGGATTTCTAGAGTATACCACATCAAATTTACATAGCTTCTTTATCGCTTCAACCCATTTTTTACAATCATTGAAGTCTTTTACAGCATAAATCTCATAGCTTATGTTTTCCTTTGCTAAAACCTTTTCTATCATCTCCATCCGCTCAGCAACATTGAATGGATTATCGCTTGTTCCTGATTTGTCTGCACTCCCTATTATTATTATAACCTTTCCGTGCTTCTTTGCAATATCCCTTATAACCATTAAATGACCTTTATGAAATGGTTGAAATCTGCCGACAAATAAGGCATCACTCATATATAATCCTCTTTATAGCCGAAGCTATAGATATTGCTTTATCTTTATCGGTGGTGTGGATAAGCATCCTGCCAGATGGATATATGCTAACATCAATCCCTTTGTACTTAACTATAATAACAATCCTTGTTTTTATCTTAATCTCATCAAAATAGTTTGCTATTTTATAAAGATCCAATTTCATTTCCCTTTCTGGGATAAATTCAAACGCATCCGAGCCTTTGCACGGTTTTATAATCATATTTCAAGAACCTCCGCTTCTTTGATTGCATTATCTATTAATTCTTGCAATCCTTTTATCTTATCTTCCTCTTCTTCCAAGGTTTTTGGTTCAGATTTTGTAGCAGGCCTTTTGTGTGTTAGCGGACATGGTGATGATATCTTGGATGATTTTTCATACACGCCAATCTGCTTAGCCATCTCTATTATTTCATTTTTATCAAACCCTACAAGCGGTCTTAAGATGAGCATAGTTGAAGCTTTACCAACGCTTGCCATATTTTCAAGTGTTTGGCTTGCTACTTGAGATAAATTTTCTCCGCTAACCAAAGCCTTTGCATTTCTCATGCGTGCTATCTTTTCTGCAATTCTTATCATTATTCTTCTTCCTATGAGGCATGCATACTTAATATGGCAATAATTCATTACACCTTCTTCGATCTTAGCAAAAGGTATGATATAAAGTCTCAGGCTTTTTGGATAGTATTTTCTAAGAACCTTGGCTACAGCTATAACCCTTTCCCTATCCGATTTAGGGGAGAATGGATAATTATAAAAGTATACAAGCTCAATGCTACAGCCTCTTTTCATCATCATGAAGCTTGCAACAGCAGAGTCAAAGCCACCAGAGAATAAGCTAATAACCCTTCCCGCTGTTGAGATGGGCATACCACCTAGTCCCTTTTCCCTTTCCATGTATACATAGGAATTATCTTTTCTTATATCCACATATATAACCTTGTCTGGATTTTCCAAGTCTACCTTTCTTTTTATTAAGGCTCCGAGCATGCGTTCCATTTCCTTGCTTGTATATTTAAAGCCTTTCCATGATCTGTTCACACTTATTGCAAAACTTTCTCCACACCTTATGCCTTTTGCCATTTTTCTGACAGCTTTGGCTATACTTTCATAGTCGGTTTCAACTTCTTCAGCAAAAGAAAAGGATGTTATACCAAAGACGTTTTTGAGTACCTTGCCAGCGCTTTTGTTTGCATATACAAAAATCTTGTCCCTTTCTTTTCTTATTTTAAACTTTATACCCCTTTCTATTAGCATGGATTTTATATTGTCTACGAGCTTGTTTAGAAATATCCTTTTAACGGGCTCCGACTTCAGCCACAGCTCCCCAAGATTTACAACAAACAGCTTCATATGCCCACTGCTATATTATTTTAAATGTGGTTTCACCCTCTATAAAATATCCATATTTTGCAACCACATTAATATATTTCTCAGCCAGCTCAGAACCTTTAACCTTAAGTGTGCATGAGACGCTACCTTCTTTTCCATCCCACAGATACACATCTTTGTTACACCCACTTGCTGAGCCATTGCCTTCTACTTTTATTCTAACTCTGTACCATTCCTCCTTGTTTTTGCAATTTTCTTTACACACTGTGCCACTGCCAACATTTCTTACGTTTATTGTGAGGGGTATCTCCACCATGTTGCTTTTACGTACCACAGCGCTCTTTGACTTTATATCGATCATTAGCGGGGAATTTGTATGCTTATACTCACCCAACGATATAGTTTCTTTGCCTTGTTTCATTCTTAAAAGCTCTTTTCTGCTCATGAGCATTATTTTCTTTGAAGCAATAGATAGGTATTTGTAATATATCCTGAGCCTGGGATTGTACACCATACCTTTATGTTCCTCCTTTGCCTTGCATTTCCATGTACAATATGCTATCTCTCCATCAATATTATTCTCAACATCCACACCCTTCATGCTACTAACCATCTTGCATGTCTTCTCGCAACCAAGGCTATCATCTATATTAAGAACAAAATCAACGTCCTTTGCTTCAACATCACCAACATTCTTTATTCTTGCATACATGCTGAACTCATCACCTGCCTCAATCATATCCGTGTCGCTCCTAAACTCTTGTATAACAATACCACCAATGTTATTGCTGCTGCTACTAATACATCCTGCCACCATTACTATAGCAAGAATGAAAAAGCTTACCCTTTTCATCTTTCACCCAAAACCCTTATATAAGTTTCGCCCTCTATCACATATCCATACTCCGCCACAACCCTTATTTTTTTCTGCACAATTCCTTTAACATTACTTACAATAAGCTTGCATGTAACTGTTTGCTCCTTTGTATAACGTATCTTTACCTCCATACTACTTTCACAATTCTTTAAGGCCATACCATCATCTACATCTATCGTAAGCTTTAATTTGTTCCATTCCTCTTCATTACAGCTCTCACTATCTAAGCACACCAAACCATTTCCAATATTCCTTATTTTTATCGAGAATGGAACCTCTACACTATCCTTGTAAACAATTATAGGGGTTTCCATATTGATAGATATATCAACGGGTGATCTTGTTTTGCTAATAGGCGATGCTGGTAGTGTTTTTCCCATGTTCTTAAGATTTATCATTTCTTTTCTTTCCATAATATTAACGCCTTGAACAAGGATTGTCTTGTAATTGTAGAAAACCTTTACCTTTGGTCTGTACTCTATTCCTAATCCCTTTTCCCTAACCTTATATTTCCATGTACATATTTGTTCTTCTCCTTCGATACCTTCCTTGCTTGGAAGTAAAACATTGCCCTTGCCTTTTTTACATTCCTCCTCGTTTGGAGAAAGTTCTTCCTTAAGCCCCAATAATTCAGCGTGCACGTTCTTTGCCTCAACATCCCCCACATTCTTTATCCTCAGCATGAATGTCACATCCTCACCGCTATACACCTCGCTTATCTCTGGCTTAAAGTCTAGTATAATAACACCACCACTATTACCTTTAAAAGATACACAACCAGATATCAGCAAAACTATCGCCAGAATACAAAGATAGTGCTTCATATTTAAATTTTATGGGAATGTTATAAAAACTCTTCAGTACCCACAACCTCTATACTCGTCTTTGCATCAACATAATATATATATCCTATCTCAACCTCGAAGTTCCTCTTTTCTTTATTTGTTGGCGGTTCAATTATCCTGAATTCACATGTCAGATCAACATCCCTTCCATTCCATAACTTCACAACCCTTCCGAATGAAGGTCTTGTTAGGGATGCAGGAACATCTTTATAGAGCTCTCCAGCTGCCTCATAAGTTATTGTTGGACATTCACCAACTGGTGCAACGCCATTTGGCCATTTCACCTCTATAAACAAAGGATAATCCTTTCCAGCTACATACCCATTACCAATATTTTCTATATGAATTTGAAGCTGAAACTTTGTATCACGCCAATCCGTTGATCTTACAAATCTTCCCGTCTTTATCTCAACATTTAGCGGGCCTGCCGTTACTGTTGTTGGTTCGCTCTCAAGCGTACCACCTACTCTCACAATCTTCTTGAGCTCTTCTGTTGTTACAAACCATACCGGCTTTGTTGCTATTGTTTTATATAGATAGTATACCCTTGCTATTGGTTCATATGTTAATCTTTGACCCCTTCTTAGAGAAGGTGCTGTAATGCGCCAATCAACACCGGCCCTGCCTCCCTCTGTCCCGGCATCTTTATCAGGGGCGAGCAAGCTACCAAGATTTTTATAACGATCTATAACATTCCATTCACTCAAATCAATGCCTGTGAGCTCTGCAACAACGGGAGCATCCGTATAATCCCCTGTATTTTGTACTTCTAAATGCAAGCTTACCTCCTCTCCGGATTCCACACTCTTTAACGCAGGCTCAAACGTATTTATAACAATACCGCTGCCTGTTGTTGTGCCTTGTTGGACACAACCAGAAATAAGGAGAACAGCAAGCAATGCAAAAACCAAATACTTACCCCTTTCCATCATCTCCCCTTATTTTATAATTGTGTTTAACTTTTTATATATATGTTACACACTGAGCGGTGGCTTAACATCAACCCTTATTGTTTTCCTAAAGCTATAGGTGTATTCTATTTTAGCATTGATCCAGTATGTCTTTTCAAGCTCAACCCTTTCCCCACCCCCTAGTTTAATCTCACAGACATAGAATGGTGATTTTCTTCCTATAATTCTTATTTCTTTTGCTTTCTTTTTACAATCTTCTACCCCAGTTATTCCTTCTCCCTTTAATTCTCGCAGCTTTATCTTATCCCCATAAAGCTCTCCTTTCCCCTTGTTTTCGATCCAAAACCTCATTAGTCCGCTGCCTTCGTTATCTTCAACAATGATCGGCTGGCCGCGAACCTCAACATAGGGCTTTATCGGACCCTCGCCAACAGAAATTCTCGCTGTTGAGCTTATCTTCTTTCCTTCCATCAATAATCTTTCATACTCCTTTTTATTCACAAATGTAACAGAAGAGGTGGAATGCGTTATATATTCATATTTAACCATTATTCCAATATCGCATGTATTCTCAACACTAACCCTTTTTGCCTTCAATTTCCATTCTATTATTCCTGTTGATTGCGGACCCAATGTACCAATATTACATGTTCTTTCACCCTCTTTCTTTCCTCCTTTGTCACCACTACAACTTATGAGGTTTATATCAAAGAGATTGCAATCGTTGTAAAGAGAAACCTTAACATTCTGAGGCTCTCTTTCTGAGCTTTCCATAACATTTTTTATATAAACCCTCAATGTCGCACTTTCCCCAGACCTTATCTCACTTGAAGGGGTTACTCTTATCATATCTATCACAACAACATCATCGCTATACTCTTTAACGCTTGCTCCTAAAAAGGGTAGCTCGATGTTCGTTCCCGGAATTGTGCAACCAGAGATCAAAACAATTAAAGCAACAACAGCGATATACTTTTTCATATTTAATATTTTTTTCTGAAAAAATAAAAATACATTTAACTCCTTTTGCGAATTAAATAGTATGAAAGGTCAGATGGTGCTAGAGTTTATAGTAGCTGGAATTATATTTTTTGCCGCGCTAGTTTTCATGTTTAATTATATAAATACAAATGTTAATGCCGTCAGGGGAAGCGCTTATATTGACACGCTAAATGCTAAGCTTGTTCAAATCTCCGATATATTGGTTAATCCAACAAACAAAGACCTTTCCTTAACCAAAGAATGGTTTGTTTTTGATAATAACAAGATAACAACATTTAAGAATACATATTGCGCCGATGCAGCAGGCTATAAAAAACTTTCAAATAAGCTAGGACTGGCAAGAAAAAGTATAACGGGTAGTGAGATTATGAACCACATAAATATAACGCTTTCAACAAATAACATGGTGATTTTAACATGTGGTAAACAGCCACCCGGTATAATGGGATACAGCGTAAAGAGGTTTGGTGTGTTTGGGAATAGTATAGCGACACTAACAATAATATTATGGTAGGTTATGCTTGCATGCTGAGCTTAGTGGGCATGCATCACATCTCGGAACCTTTTTGCAATATTGCTTGCATAACTCAACTATTAGTGCATGGAACTCCTTATATATCTCAACATCCTTTCTTAATCTTTTCTCAATCCCTTTTCTAATTGATTCGTAATTGCCGTGTAAAGGTATCCCAAACCTTTTTAGAAATCTAATTGTATATGCATCAACAATAAAAAAGGGTTTGTTGGCAGCATACAACAATATGCTATCTGCGGTCTCAAATCCTATGCCCTTTATAGAGATCAACTCTTCCCTTACCCTCTCGTCGCTTTGGGAAAAAATTTTATTTAAGTCGGCGTTATACTTTTCTTTTATATAACACATGAAATCTTTCAATCTTTTTGCCTTCTGCCTATAAAAACCACTTGATTTTATCAGGTGCTCAAGCTTTTCAATATCCAACTCACATATTCGTTTGATGTCAAGCATCCTTTTGGCCTTCATTTCCTCAATGCACTTTTCAACATTTCTCCATGCTGTATTTTGTGTTAATATGGCACCTACTATTATCTCCACCCTTTTATCACTACCCACCTTTTTATGATAATCCTCATCTACAGGCCACCAATCTTGCTTTCCAAAGTGCTCAAGCAAGGTCCTGTAAATACTCATAAGATTCATAAATTTAATTTAAAAATAATTAAAAAAGGTTTTAGTTATGAAGGTAAATTATGTGTGCTTTGATTTTGGAAACACACTTTTGCATGACCCATTCGATAAAGTTATGCGCTATCAATCAAAACGATTTCAAAGCATATTAAAAGAACATGGTCATGCCTTTGGGAGGGATGAAATAGTGAAGGCATGGAAAGAAGCTAATGCAAAAATGCACTATCCATTCATATCCCATTTTTTTCAAGAAAGGCCTATCGTTGCGAATATGCTTGAAAGGCTTCGCGTTAGCACCTCGCCCCCATTAATATCTGAGCTACTTATAGCGTACAGAGATGGGCTGAAGGTAGCTATAGCTAGTGATAAAAGGTTGGCAAGCGTTAGCTATGTGTTGGGTGAGTTGAAAAGAAGGGGTAAAAAGCTAGCGGTATTAAGTAGTGAGCGGGCACAATCTTTAAGCACTATGCTGCTATGGGCCAAACTTTCGAGGTACTTTGTTAAGATCATGGCAACAGAAAGTATAGGGGTTGATAAGCCAGACCCGCAGGTATTCTGGTTTCTTATAAGGGCAATAAATGCGAAGAGAGAAGAGGTTGTATATGTAGGGGATAGCTATACAAATGATATAGTGCCCGCGAAGAAGTTTGGTATAAAGGCGATATGGTATAACAGAGCCAATGAACAATTTGAAATGAAATACAGGCCTGATAAGACAATAAGTGATCTTGTTACGTTGCTGGATATTATAGAATAGACCTTCTCATGAACAGGTATCTTATAAAAACAAGCACAGGTATTATCTCAAGTCTCCCAAACAGCATATCTATAATGAGTATGACCTTGCCGATCGCATGCATATTAGCAATATCTATTGTTGATAGCCCAACCGTCCCTTCTGCAGATGCTGAAATGAAGAAGGAATCAAGCGGGGCATAGCCGAGTGAGCTTATAACTATCGTTGAAAGAAGGAGTATGAGCAGGTATATAAAAGAGAATGTTGCAACCAATGTTAGTTCGCTATCCTCTACAACATTACCATCAAACTTTACCCTAACAACAGCCGAAAGCGGAAGGGACGATTTTTTGACAAGCCAAAGGAGGGATTTTGAGAGTATTCCAACCCTTATCAGTTTTAGACCTCCTGCCGTTGAACCAGCATAACCCCCTATTATCATTAACATGATAAGAAAGAGCTTTCCCATATCGCTATAGCCTGCACCGCTATTCTTAAATCCCGTTGTTGTTAGTGCTGAGAACGCGTGAAAGATGCCGTGTCTCATAGGTTCTGGAGAGTGCAAAAAGGATATTGTAAGGAGTATGGAGAATATTAACAGCAGGCTCCAAAAGATCTTTGTTTCAGGACTTTTTATGTAATATCTGAACTTTTTACTTAGCAATTTATTGTGGATGAAGAAGGATGTTGCACCTAAAACCATAAAGATAATGAGAACGAGCTCTATAAGCATGTTATTATAGTAATAGATGGATTTGCTCGTTGCAGAAAAGCCTCCAGTAGATATGGTTGAGAACATGGTAATGATGGAATCAAAGAAAGGCATACCTAGCAAGAAGAGCAATAAAATACCAACCAAGGTATAGCTTGTATATATCAAAAATATCCTTTTAACACTTGTATAAACGCTCATTTCCACCTTGCTTGCGCCCCTTTCAGACTCATATATGTAGTATGAGGATATGCCTGGAGAAGAGAGCAAAAGCAGGAATATTATTAATATGCCTATCCCACCTATCCACTGAGTAAATGAGCGCCAAAAAACCAAGGCTCTTGGTAACTTTTCGGGAAAAAGCACACTCAAACCTGTTGTTGTAAAGCCCGAGAATGATTCAAACACAGCATCAATTGGCAATGCGTAAGGCAAATAAGGTATTGAGCCCAGCAAGGATATGAGTATAAAGGTGATGGTAGAGAGTACCATTGCAGACGGCAGATCTAGCTCTTCCCTCTCAAACCTTTTATCCAGCAGTATGCCGGCGATAAATGACATCACAGCAGAAATGAAAAATGGTAGGAATACATTCTCTCCAAAGATCCATGCCACGATATTCGGTATGAGGAGGAATATGCCAAAAATCTCCAGTACAAGTCCGAGGTGTGAAAGCACAGAGAATATCTTCATACTTTATATTTTCAAAATAAATTATAAATACCATGAAAAGAAAGGGCTTTGTGCACATAGTTGAGATAATCTTGATAGTGATAGTTGTTTTTACATTTCTTTACCAATTTGCGTCTTTAAAAACCAAACCACAAGAGTGGGACAAGATAAAGGCAAGCCTTTTAGTTGGTGATATTATAAATTCCTTAAGGATATTGAATACGAATTGGTTTAATGAGGAAGAGGTAAGGGCGAGGTGTGATGCTGTCTTTCCAAAAACTATGGTTTATGGGTTAAGTTTATATGGTATCGTGAAGCCGAAGATAAATATTTTGTGCTACGGGGAAAAATGCAACGATGTAGCTAACGCATTGGAAAGCTTTACAATAAATAACGTAACAATCAGCTTTACCATTCATACGGTAGATAGTCTTAGTGAGCTGTTCTCCCTTTACTACGACGTTGCGATTATAGCTAGGGATGTCCTGCCAGATTCTTTTTATAATGAAGAGAACAAATACGCATTAAAACAATTCCTTACAAATGACAAAGGCATTATAGAAATGGTAAACCTTGTTTCGGATGATTTAACCGATAGCAAAAAAAAGGATATACAGAATGGTATATTTAGCCTTGAAAAAACAACCTCAAACGGTAATAGTATAGTGTTTAAGAAAAACATAAGTGTGAAAACAAAGGATGATTTCTTGCTCATTAACTATCTTTACCATACACCAATCTTTCATGATGATTTTAATGATAAAAATAAATGGACAACCTCGGCAGGCTGGCAAGGGAATGATAAGTTTGAGCTTGAGCCTGGATTCTTAGGAACATCTCTCTATTTAAATAGCACATGTGAGGGTGAGAGGTATATATACACCCCAGCCTTTAATGAATTCGAGAATATGACCCTTGTGCTGTTTTTTAATTTCACACCAAATTCAAGGTTTGATGTCATGTTTAAAGGAGTAAATGATTTCTATGTGGTTAGTGTTGATCAATGGGGCATAGTAAAGCTCTATTATCTTTCTAATGGCCATCTTAATATAATAAAGAAGGGGGACTATGGTAGTATATTCCCTTATGAATGGCATAAGCTTGTAATAGATAGCGGTAATGGCAAGCTGGAGGTGTTTATAGATTCTAAGCCCGCTCTATTCGCTGAAGGTGTATGGATTGGTAAACGTAGCCTAGCATTAGAGGCGTGTGGAAATGGTGTTAACATAGATAATCTCAGGGTCTATTTTAACGAGGATTATGTGTTTGAAAATTCCCTAGCTGGACAAGGCGTTAGAAGCAGTGAGAAAAGGAATATTATACTCGAAGAAAGGGGTGGTGGTGCAGCAGCCATGGTTATAAATGATAATGCTGTAGGTGGTAAGGGAAGGGCTATATGGCTATCTCCTACCATAGCTAAAGGGGAAAGTGGAAAAGCCATTATTAGGTTTGCTGTGATCACGGCAGCAGGGTATTACTATGATGTAATAGGTAGTGATGTAGAAGAGGTAGAAAGTGCAAGATTGCATGCGTTAAAGAGCATAGATATGTTTCAGCCGTTTATTGTAGAGCTTAAATCTGGATATACATACGCAGGCTAGCTAAAACCATATTATTGTTAAAAGTGCTCCAAGCAGGCATCCCATAAATATGAAAGGCATGGCAGGATAGTATCTATCCTTCTTGGCAATCAAGAAAAGGAATAATAGCATTATGATTGTCATGATGGGTATAGGGGACACCCTTAGCAATGCCTCCTCCCTTTCCATACCCAACTTTATTAAATTGTTCATAACAACACCAGAAAATAAAAGTGGGAATGCTATATCACCACCTCCAAGTATCGCTAATCTTTCACCCCTCGCTATTTTCTTTGCTTGCGGCTTGGTAAAGGCCTTATAGGGGACCATAAATCCGGAAAATATGCCCTCTTTTGTTAGGGATTCCGCGATCTTTACCATATGTTTTGTCTTGAATACGGCGATTATATCATATAGGGATGTAACAAAAAGTAACATTGTGACCCAGAGTATATCCAGCAAGGGAACAAATATGACAGCTATTCCAGCATATATTAAGATCTCTGTAATATTATAAACAATTGCGCTTTTTCTTGAGATCTTTATCAACGATAGCAAGAAAGAGAGCAGAATGGCTATGAGGCTGTCAACAAACACACCCAAAGCAACGGACATGCTCATCCATACAGCAAGAAAGTATAGCACTTTCCATATACCTAGTTTTCTTATAAATATTAAGAAAAGCAGCAGCAAGGTACCAAATAGAATGCCAGATGTCATATAGGTAAAGAGCTCTACACCTTTTACCTCTGGCCTTTTTCCTATAGCCGTGTCCTTATATTCCACGACCACGCTCCCCTTTTCAAACTTGACAGCAGATATACTTTTTTGCAATGTAAAGAGACCAAAAAATTGCGCTAAAGTGAAAAGCACCAGCACTATTATTGTGCTTTTTATCGTATGCTTCATATTAATTTTTTATTATAAGCCTATAAAAATAAGATAATATGAAACTCAAAGAAAAGCGATGGAAAAAGGAATTTGAAGAGGAAATAAGAAGGATGTGGAGGGAGAAGAATGAGTACAGGTTTGATGAAAATACAAAGAAGCCAGTATTTAGCATAGATACCCCGCCACCATATGTTAATGCCCCCGTCCACATAGGACAGGCCACAACCTATGTTTTAATGGACATGTTTGCACGTTTTAGACGTATGATAGGGTATGAAGTGCTCTTTCCTCTTGGCTTGGATAGGAACGGCTTGCCCATAGAGGTTGCAGCTGAGCGTAAATTTGGAGTTAAAATGAACGAAGTTAGCAGAGAGCGATTTGTTGAGCTGTGCAAAAAATTGCTGGAAGAGTATAGCATGAAATCCACGGAAACGTTTTATATTGCTGGTATAAGTTTCAATTCATGGGAAATTGGTACAAGGGCGGGAGATGTTTACCTCACCGATATGCCAGAGTATAGAAAGCTTACACAGGAAACATTTATAGATTTGTGGAATAAGGGGCTTATTTACGAGGATGTAAGGATAAACAACTATTGCCCTGGGTGTAGAACAACAATTGCTGATGCGGAGATAGAGTACGATGAACGCCCAACGGTATTTAATTATGTAAAGTTTAAAGTAAAGGAAACGGGAGAGGATATAGTGATAGCAACAACAAGACCAGAGCTTTTATGCACCTGCAAGATGGTTGTTTTTAACCCAAGTGATGAGAGATACAAGCATTTGAATGGGAAGACGGCTATTGTCCCGCTTTATAACATAGAGGTACCTATAAGACCACATCCCATCGCAAAGCCCGAGATGGGAACGGGGTTAGAGATGATGTGTAGCTTTGGTGATACACGAGATATCCAATTTTTTAGAGAAATGGATTTGCAGCCAGTAATAGCTATAGATCAAAACGGTAAGATGAATAAGCATGCGGGCTTTCTTGAAGGGCTTGAGGTTTTGGAGGCCAGAGAGAAGATAGTAGAAATGCTTAAAGAAAAGGGTATGATTGTCAAGCAGGAAAAAATGATGCACCGCATCCCAATATGCGAGAGGTCAAAGGATGCCATAGAATTTATAGCTATGCCAGAATACTATCTTAAGCAGATGGAATTTAAGGATAAGATAAGGGCAATTGCTGATAAAATGAATTTTTATAGCCCGAAGAGTAAACAGATATTGCTTGACTGGATAGATTCAATAAAGATAGACTGGGCAATATCACGCAGGCGTTATTATGCAACAGAGATCCCCGTGTGGTATTGTAAAAAATGCAACCATCCCTATGTTCCCCCAAAAGGTAAATACTACCAGCCTTGGCGCGAGCGGCCACCAATAGAGCGCTGTCCTAAATGTGGTCACAAAGAGTTTAGAGGCGAGGAAAGGGTTTTTGATACATGGTTCGATTCATCCATAACCCCACTTTTCATACTTAAGTATAGCAGGGATAATAATTTCTTTGAGAAACATTTCCCCTGTACATTAAGGCCACAGGGAAAGGAAATAGTAAGAACGTGGCTTTATTATACCCTTCTTAAATGCTATCTTTTAACGAATAAGCAAGCATTTAGAGATGTATGGATAAACTATCACATCCTTGATGAGAAAGGGAAAAAGATGAGCAAGAGCTTGGGCAATATCATAGATCCACAAAAGGTTATGGAAAGATATGGTGCAGAGCCTTTCAGATTCTGGGCAGCCATAGAGGGCAATCTGGAGAAAACGGATTTTAAGTGCTCATTTAATAGGATAGAGGGTGCGAGCAAATTCCTCACAAAATACTGGAACATCGCAAGATTTGTTTCTCTTTTTGATCCAATAAAAAAGCCCAAGCATCTTACGGAGTTGGATAAATGGGTAATTAAGGAGCTTAACATGCTTATCAAGTATACCAGAGAGAGATATGAAAGGTACGATTTTCATGGTCCGGCTGTAAAGATAAAGCATTTCCTTTGGGAAGTATTTGCATCCCATTATATAGAAATGGTAAAAAACAGGGCATACAATCAAGATAATAAGTTCAGCAAGGAAGAACAGGAGTCTGCTATCTATGCGTTGCATGAGGTATTGGAGAAAGTAACGAGGATGCTCGCACCCATAATCCCTTTCATAACGTACAGGATATATAAGGATATATATGGGAAAAACGTACACAAGATGCAATTCCCAAGCATTGATAAGTTTGCGATTAAGGAGGAATTAAGTATAAGCAGCAACGATATAATCGCCTTAAATTCAGCCATATGGAAGGTAAAGAAGGATGCTGGCATGTCTCTTAAGTCAAAAGTAAGATTACTGACCCTTCCTGTTAAATTTAAGCCAATAGAAAAGGATATAATTTTTACTCATAATATAGAAAAAATAGAATATAAGGAAGGTATTTCTGTAAAATTGGAACAATAATATATATATTAAAGTAGAGAAATCTTTATAAATGGGTTACATAAAATTATATTAATATTTACCAATATGTTAATCACTACAAGGAGGTAAAATATATGAAAGAAAAGAAGATAAAATGCCCGGAATGTAACTCAGAGGACATAATTTTCGATCCCATCAAGGGAGAGCATGTTTGCGCCCATTGTGGGCTTGTGATAGAGGAATCTGTAATTGATACAAGCCAGGAATGGCGTGCATTTGACGATACACAGCGCTCCAAAAGGGTAAGGACTGGCGCACCCCTGACTATAACAAAGCATGATCAAGGTATAACAACAGAGATAGGTAAGGGCAAGGGTGAGCTTTTTAAGGTTGATGCAAAGAAGCGTGCTCAGTATTACAGGCTGAGTAAGTGGCATAAAAGGCTTATAAAATCAAAGGATCGCAATCTATCTTTTGCCTTTTCTGAGCTACAAAGGCTCGTTTCTTACCTAGAGCTTTCTCAGGCAATACACGAAAAGGTTGCAAAGCTTTACGAGCAGGCTGTAGAAAAGGGTCTTGTGAGGGGAAGGAGCACTGAAAGTATAATTGCCTCCCTGCTGTATACAACGTGTAGAGAAGAAGGGGCTCCGCGTACTTTGGATGAGATATCAAAGGCATCAGGTATAAGCAAGAGGGATATAGGAAAGACGTATCGTTATATAGCAAGGAAGCTAAATATAAGGATATTGCCAGCAAAGCCACAAGATTACATACCAAGGTTTGGTTCATTGCTTGGCTTGGATGAAAAGGTACAGGTCAGAGCTGTGCAAATCTTGGATGAGGCAATGAAGCATGATGTAACAAGTGGTAAGGGTCCAATAGGTGTTGCTGCTGCTGCCCTTTATATTGCTGCTGTGCTTGAAGGTAAGAAAAAGACACAAAGAGAAGTGGCAGATATTATAGGTGTTACAGAGGTGACAATAAGAAATAGGTACAAGGAGATTGTGGAGAAGCTAGGGATAAAGGAAGAGGTAGAGGAGAAGGTAAAAGAAGAAGAGCTGGAAGAGGAAAGAAGGGAGGAAAAGATTTAAAGCCATCTTTCTAAGCTCTTTCCTCCTGTTTCCTTTTTTGTATCCAAGCTCATATTATCCCTAGCAGCTATTGTTCTGACCTTGGTTTCGCTCTCTATCCACCTTGCCTCCTTTTCGGGATTAGAAAAAAGCATACTCATACCAAAGTGCTGTATTATCGCAATGCCCGGTTTGGTTTTTGAGATGAGTTTAGCAGCATCATGTGTATTCATATGACCCTCTAAGAACTCATTTTTCGGTTTCATTACATTCATAACAAGCACGTTGCAATTGCTAAAATAATCAACAAGCCCATCAAAGTATTTGGTATCTCCAGTATACCCAAACCTTTCTTTGCCATCATCTATAACAAAACCAATTCCATGCTTTTCTTCATGCATGGTTTTTGTTGCCTCTATACGCAACTTGCCAATATTTATCTTATCGCCAGGCCTCAGTACAAAGTATTTCTCGAGCGTGCGTAAATGGTAAGGGGATACGAGCTGCCTGTGCTCATCATCATGCTCAATTATATATTTATTGCCAATCAGCACGCCTCTTTTCCTTTTCACACCAGCTGTCATAGCCTCTATAACAATCTCTGCATCTGTATAATGATCGGGGTGTGAGTGGCTTATTGCCAATATATCAACCTTTTCTATATTAAATCCAAACTGCCTTGCCCTTACAATAGCCCCCGGCCCAGGGTCTATATGAATTATCTTCTCCCCAATCTCTACTATGAAGCCGCCACTTGCCCTCATCTGTTTTATTACCGCAAACCTTCCGCCGCATGTGCCAAGAAACCTTATTTTCATAACAATCTATTAAAGTTTCCTTATAAATATTTTTTATGGCCGCCAATAATCTGAAGGAGATCGCAATAAAGTATGCCTTGCATAATGCTATTTTACATGATGGAAAGGCAAGCTTTGTCCATGTAATGGGCAAACTGATAGCATGGGATAAAGAATTGAAGAAGGATATAGCCAGGGTTAAAGAGGTTGTCAATCAAGCTATTGAGGAAGTTAACAGCATGCATAAAGAAGAGCAAGTGAAGATGCTTGAAAAGCTCGATCCAGAGATGCTCAAGAAAGAGGAGCATAAAAAGACGGAGCTGCCAGAGCTTGTAGGAGCAAAACCTGGGCATGTTGTTACAAGATTTGCACCATCCCCCACAGGACCGCTAACATTAGGCCAATTCCTAAGGGCCGTTGTGTTAAGCCATTATTATGCAAGACGCTATAATGGTAAATTTATACTAAGGTTTGAGGACACGGATCCGAGAAAAATAGAAAAAAGGTTTTATGAGTGGATAAAGGAGGATTTGAAGGCATGCGGCATTGATTATGATGCTGTTGTTTTGCAATCTGAAAGGCTAGAGCTGTATTACACTCACGCGAAGAAATTGATAAATAGCGGCAATGCCTATGTATGCACATGCTCTAAGGATTCATTTATTCGTTTCAAGAGCAAACTGGAAGAATGTCCATGCAGAGCTCTTTCTATAGAAGAGCATCTGGAAAGATGGGAAAGGATGTTTAAGGAATATAAAGAAGGGAGCGCTGTGGTCAGGCTGAAGCTAAGCATGAGGGATAAAAATCCAGTGCTGAGGGATCCGCCAATAATGAGAATAATAGACCACCCACACCCCTTGCAGGGGTGTAAATACAGGGTCTGGCCACTTTATAACTTTTGCTGTGCAATAGATGATCACCTGCTTGGTATAACGCATGTATTTAGAGGAAAAGAGCATGAACACAATACTGCTATACAGAGAAAAATACATAGTATGTTTGGCTGGCATATGCCCATAATTATAAACTTCGGGATGATAAAGATGCCGGGCAAAATGATACATACAAGGGATATAAAGGTGATGATAAAAGAAGGTAAGGTTGAAGGTTGGGATGATCCGAGCTTGCCTACAATAAGGGCACTGCTCAGGCGTGGGTTTATGCCACAAGCAATTAAAGAGTGTGGCTTGTCATGCGGGCTATCCAAGACCGATATAGAGTTTAGTTGGGAGAATTTGTACGGTTTTAATAGAAGACTTGTGGATAGTATCGCAAACAGGTACATGGTTGTGATAAAGCCTATAAAGATAGAAATTGACGGGGCACCTAAAATAAAAATGGCTAAAGAGCCTTATCACCCAAACCATCCGGAGAGGGGAGAGAAGGTTTTGCCTGTCGATACAAAAAATATATATATAAGCCATGATGATTTTAAGCGCTTTAACGGAGGCGTGGTCAGATTAAAGGGCTTGTTTAATATTAAGCTTGGGAAAAAATCTACCTATAAGGGAAATGAGTTAGTGGAGGATATGCCAAAGATACAGTGGGTTTCAAAGCCAAATGTTGAGGTGGAAATAAAAAGGCCTGAAGGAAAAGAGCATGGACTGGGGGAGGTAAATTTAGTGAAAGAGGCACAGGGTAAAATTATACAGATGGAAAGGATAGGATTTGGTAGGATAGATGGAATAGATGAAAAAAAGGGCAAGGTTTGCATATACTTTGCCCATAAATAGTTTGAAAAAATATATTAAAGGTGCGATAAGAATTAAATATGGGTATAAGAGCTTTTGTGGCGATCTTCACACTATTCATTATCTTACTTAGCGGTTGTGTTACAACAGAGAAAACAGAGAATAAAGAGATTAGTGCGAGAGAGAAATGCATAGAGCTTTGTAAGGCAGAGCTTAAGAGGGGTAGTGATCTCTCTTCTGGCCCTTGCTTAAGTGATAATAATCCTGAGTGGGATGTAGACGGCTGGGTGTGTGATGTTGCACACTGGCCAAGAGAGGATGTGGATAATTTGAGAGAAAACCAATGTGATGGGTGGTGGGAAGCAAAAAATGCTGGCAAGGAAGTGCATTTCGTTGAGGTCACGCCTGAGTGTAAATTTATAAGGGCGATATGATGTCAGCTATCTTGCTTAAGATCATTAAAGAGCTTGTAACCAAAACAGGCAGACCTGTTTATACAAAAGAGATATTGAGAGCTGTAGAGAAAGCCAATCATATAGAAATGGAGAATATCGGAAGAAATCTTGCATTGCTCGAGAGGAAGGGCTTTTTAAACAGCGTATTTGATGAGAGCACTAAAGACTATGTATGGATGATATCCTTTGATAATTACTACAAAAACCTCATAAAGGAGTTTGAAGAATTGATGAGCTATTCCCTCTATTCTGTTGATATCCTAACCAATAAAGAAGGATAAGATGCTAATAATTGTTGCCGGGCTCCCAGGAAGTGGCAAGACAACACTTGCAAATGCGCTCAAGAATAAAATAAACGCTGTTGTTCTCTCGAGCGATCGCATAAGAAAGAGGCTATTTAAAAACCCATCCTATAGTGAGGAAGAAAAGAGGCTTGTATACGAGGTTATGTTTTTGATCGCAGAGATTGTTTTAGCTAATAAGCTAAATTGTATACTTGATGCAACATTTTATAAAAAAGAACTAAGAGCACGTGCTTTTAACATTGCTAACAAGTTTAAAACAAAGTTTTTTATCATAGAATGCGTAATGCCTGCTATGCTGATCAAAAAGAGAATAGAAAACAGGCCTGAATCTGATGCCGATTTCGAGGTTTATAAAAAGATCAAAGCCGAGTTTGAGAGTATAGATGAAGTACACATAGTGGCTGATATGAGTAAAGGCATAGAAGATGTTATAGCAGAGGTGCTTAAAAATATAAAATAAAACAAAAAATCAATTACTTTTTCTTCTTCCTCTTTTTTGCCCTTCCCTTCTTTTGTGTTTTCTTTGTCTCCTTCTCTGACTCCTCTTCTATCTCTTTAAGCTCTTTTTCCAACTCTTCTTCTTCAAGCTCCTTTTCCATCTTTAGCTCATCCAGCTCTAGCCAGACAATGAATAACCCTATCAGGATTAAAAATGCGGGTATTGACCCACTTACTATCACTATCAAATTTCCTAGCCAGTCTATGCCTGTAACTGGTGTCCAAAAGAGTCCAACAGAGTCTGCATATAGGAAGAGCCCGACCACCAAGAGGATAATCCCTATTATTATTTTTCCAATAATGCCCATTGAATCACCTGATTTTATAATTTTATATATTTATTTGCTTTTATATATGTTTAATTAAACGATAGAGTTAAATATTTAACCTGTTATAATGGTAATATGCAACTGTGTAACATTTGGAAGAATAGCGAAGCAAGGGATATAGTTAAGGGCAGGCTTGTTTTGTGGAGAAAAGAGGGTACAGTTGTAAGAGTGGAGAAACCAACAAGGCTTGAGAGAGCAAGGAGGCTTGGGTATAAAGCGAAACATGGCTTTGTTGTTGTTAGGGTAAGGGTTAAGAAGGGGAAAAGGAAAAGGCCAAAGGTGAGTGGTGGAAGGGTTCCCAAAAAAGCTGGAAGGTTTTTCACGCTTGGAAAGAGCAAGCAGGTTGTTGCAGAGGAAAAGGCAGCGAGGAAATATCCTAACATGGAGGTATTGAATTCGTACTATGTTGGAGAAGATGGTCAATATAAGTGGTACGAGGTTATAATGGTGGATCCTGCCCACCCAGAAATAAAGGCTGATAAGGATATTAATTGGATATGCAAGCCGGTGCATAAAGGAAGGGCATTTAGGGGTTTAACCTCGGCAGGAAAGAAGAGCAGAGGGTTGAGGGCTTAAAATTAAATCATTTCCTTTTTAGCTTTATCTTCTCTTCGTACTTATCGGGCACTATGTTAGCTCTTTGCAATTTTATAAGTATATAGCTTGTTATAACAGCTATTGCTGTAATGATTATTGCCGAGATGTACTTCCATAACAAGCCCTCGCTTTTTGGGAGAAACAGCTCTATGGTCTCTTTTATCGCATCCCGCCATGAAAAGGCAACAAGGAAGCCAAGAGCTGAAAGCACCATCGTTATTATAATACCCTTTATGTTGAGTTTCTCAACCTCTTCCTCAAACTTTGCCATAATAACACCAGATAAGAATTTGGTTGCGTAAAGATTTTTAAAGTTTTTGGTCATTTTATAAAATAATTACTTAAAAATAGTAAAATTAGGTGGTGAGGATATGGGAAAGGAAGGTTATTTGTTTGATTGGCTTGGCTGGGATGCGTTTCCGTATGTTGAAGCCTTACAAAAACAAAGATCAAACATAGGGAATGTAGATAAAGAAGATGAGAGATATGTGCTTGGAGGCGAAGCATTGCCTGCAGTGCTCATAAACCTTGCACCAGAAGGAAGGGATGCATTGGTATCACTTCTTTCTAGGCCAACAATTGATGAAATTAGAGAGGCAAGAGAAGAGGTTGGCAATGGCTTTGATCCTGACGAATTTGTAAAGCAAAGCTCCCCATTTTATGATCCTGAGGAAGATTACGAAAAGCCTGATGCAGAAAACCTTAATTTTGGACCAAAAGGGAAGGTAAGCAGAAATAGCGGAATTATAGGAGGTTTTGCAGCTTTAATGTTGCCTTTTGTTCCTTTAGCTGGGCAAATAGATATGGGCAGTGCTGGTAAGGCAATATATAATAGCTTAATACCAAGCGCTAGTGCTGCAGAACCTGTTGCAGATAGTACTGCCAGTGCTATAGATTCTACTACCGTGCAAGCGGGAAGAGGTATATATGAAAGCATGGAGGGAATGTGCGAAGAGATAGGTGCAATGAGCGATTCCCTAAATGCAATGATAGCAATAGCAGACACAACCTCTCTAAAGTTAGCGGAGCAATATGATGAGCAAATAGCAAAAATTGATAGCTCATTTTCAAGCCTCGCTAAAAATCTGAAAAGGTATTTACAAACAAAGGTTAGTGCCGATTCCACTGAGCTTAATTACCTTTTAAGAGTAGAGTGGAGATTAAAAAGATACAGCGATGAGCTAAAGAGAGCAAAAAATTGTGAGGAGTTAAGATATAAGTTTAATATTGATGAAAAATTAGAAGAGGTCAAGGATTTATTAAAGGAAATAGAAGCAAGAAAGAAAGAGCTTAAAAAAAGAATCAAAGAAAACAGAAAATTGTACAGAGATGGGGGAGTTGAGGCTCCAAGGATAGAACATTACGATCTTGGATTCGGTTTGTATGGGATTAATTCTGAACTAGAAAGTGACAGGGTAACAAGAGTGGAAGAAAGAGGAAGCGTAGCGAGGGGTGAGGCTGTTTTATCTTCTCAACGTTCACCGCCTATACTATTAGGTTTTGATCTGGAAACAGCAGAGACGGGGAGAGGTGAAACAAGTACAGGAGAATATGTAATAAGGAGTAAAGCTGAGGGTAATATAATTGTAGGGAATACAGCTCTGCGTTGGGGTGATGAGGGTGTAAGGTTTGGAGCTGGTATTAATTTATTATGGGACAGGGTGAGATTTGGATATGAGGCAAGAAATGGAACCAAAATGGAGGATGTTAGGAAAAGAAGTGGAGCGAGCATAGAATTGCTTGCTGGTTACGTAAAGGATATAGATAAGCATAGAATAGGTGTTATAGGTGGTTTACAAACAAGCTTTTATAGGAGCGATGGGAGCAATGAAAAGGCTGTGACAATAAGACCATGCCTTTTTGTTTCAAGAAGGGAAAGCGGGATCTATGCTGTATCGATAATACCAGAACTTACTTATAGGGAAATGGTAAGGGGTGATATAGAAAGGTCTGGATGGGAATACGCACTCAGCGTAGAGGTTCCCTTTATAGTACCAGGAATGTATATACATGGTGAATGCTCTCAGTATTGTGGTGATTATTCCGGTAATAAATGGGAAAGATCAAGTTCTGGAAAACTCTATCTAGGAATAAGAAAATAAGGTGATAGAAATAAGATTGAAAGAATCGGTAATGGTTTTATGTATATTGTTTGCTATGTTTCCCTTAGTTTCAGCTTTAGATGTAGACATAGCGCCAGCTAAGCCTCATACGAGCGATGATTTAAAATGCAATATAAATGGGTATGCAGAAGATTATCTCTTCAGATGGTATAGAAATGGAAAATACTATACAGAGGGATACGGCAAAGATGTTATAAGCCATGAGGAAACAAAAAAGGGTGATAAATGGGAATGTAGAGTTTATAGCTATCTTGGTTCTTTTGGGCTAACGGAAGCGGGCAGGGCAAGCACAAGCATAGTAAATGCCGTGCCATCAATAAGCCTTTTAGAGCCAGAAAATAATGCAATTGTTGATGATGAGTGGGTTTCATTTAGATGGCAAGGCTATGATGAAGATGATGATGAGCTAAGCTATACACTCTTTGTTGGCAATAGCTTAGAAACCATGCAAGAGGTAGTAGAAATAAAAAGCAAGAGCTATACAATGCATGTTGAAAGAGGAGAGCAATATTATTGGAAGGTTAGAGTGTGTGATGGGCAGGAGTGTAAAGAAAGTAGAGCATGGAGCTTTAGTGTTAAAGAAGAAGTAGAGCAATGCGAGCCTGAGCTTTATGTTACCACGAACCAAATAAACTTTGGAGAAATAGAAAAGGGTTTAACGGCAGAAAGGAGCTTTTATATTGGAAATAGGGGGTGTGGAAAGCTAAGTTATAATATAGAATATGATATAGATATAGTGGTTAGCCCATCTTTTGGTATTATTGATCGGGAACAAAGTGAAAAGATAATTGTTAGAATAGATACAAACAAACTAAACCCAGGGTATTATGAAGCATACCTAAGGATAAGCTCAAATGGTGGTGCAGCAAATGTGAAACTCATAGCCATGGTAAAAGCCAAGCCAATTCCTCAAAAGGAGCATATGCCTAAGGCATTAAATGTTCACATTGAGCCTTTGCGCCCAAAAACAACAGACAGGCTAACATGCGAATATGATTTTTATGATGAAGATGATGATGATGAAGGCAAAAGTGTGGTAAAATGGTATAAAAATGGTATTTTTTGGAAAGCAGGGAAGGTGCTGGATAGCTCATATACAAAAAAAGGAGATGTATGGAAATGTAGTGTTGAGCCTGTTGATTCAAAAGGCAACCATGGAACTATTTCCTATTCTCCACCTATAACAATTGAGAACTCCCCACCCAAGTTAAAGAAAAATATAGAGGATCAAATAGGGAAAGAGAGCATGGCATTTGTTATTAATCTTAGAGATTATTTTTATGATCCAGATGTAGAAGATGGAGTAGAGACGCTTACTTATTATATCCCCCCTCTCTCCCATTTTCAATCTAAATTAATAGGAGATATTGTCACTTTTACACCTCATAGCAAGCATGGAATCGAGCACATTGTTATTGTAGCAAGCGATAGCCATGCAAGCGTATCATCGAATAGATTTAAGCTTGAAATTACCCATGAGAACATACCACCTGTTGCAAGACTTTCTGCAAACAGATATGAAATAGAGGAGCATGAAGAGGTAGTTTTTGATGCAAGCCAGAGCTATGATGATGACGGCTATATAGTTGCGTACAAATTTAATTTTGGTGACACCGCCACGGAATGGCTTTCCGCAAGCGTAATTAGGCACGCATATAATAGGGAAGGTATATACTATGCCTATGTTGAGGTTAAGGATAATGACGGCAAGGTTTCGAGAAGCGAAAAGCTTATGATAAATGTGCTCAAAGCTGAGCCTGAGCCAGAAACCGTTACAGAAAATCATATACCTGTGATACATTCTCTTTCACTTCAACCATCTACGCCAGCTCCAGATGATAACCTCGTATGTTATGCTGCAGTTAGCGATGCCGATGGGAATTTGAATAATATAGAATTTAGCTGGCTCATTAATGGTAATACTGTTAAGACGGCAAATAAAATAATAGCAGGCAGCAATGCTGAGAGGAGTGATACACTTCTAATTGACGCTCATGCGGGGGATAAAATAACGTGCAAGGTCAAGGTAGTGGATAAAAAAGGCGCATACTCAATAAGGCACGTTGAGGTAACAGTAGCAGCCCGTACACAGCCATCCATACTTTCCATTTCAATCTCCCCCTCCCATCCATCACCTACCGACACGCTTACATGTTCTGCACTCATAGAAGATGAAGATGCTGACCTAAGCACAGCAAAATTTGAATGGTATAAAAATAACCAATTCATTGCAAAAAGGGAAAAGAGCATAGAGGGTGGGAGATTAAGTGTTTCAGATAGCATATATATCCCAAAAAGTGATAGGGATATCATAACGTGTGTTTTGACAGTATATGATTCATCAACGCTTTCCTCTTCAAAGAGCGCAAGCGTTAGTATAACACAGCTGGCATTGCCAACTTTAAACGAACCACCCGTCTTTGACAGCATATCTATATACCCTTCCATACCCTTAGCTAATAATGATATAACCTGCACCGTAAGTGTAAGTGACAGGGATGGCAATCTCAACTATGTTGTCTTTTACTGGTATGTGGATAATATCTTAGTTAAGAGTATTACAAAAGGCATTAATGGCTACTCTGCTATAACAAGCGATACACTGCGCTCGAGCTATATAGAAAAGGATAGTATAGTAAGGTGTATGGCAAAGGTATATGATGGTAAAAATGCGTGGAGTAAGGCTGAGAAAAGTGTAACAGTAAGCATAGTTAGCACAGCTAAAACACCGCCAAGTATAGATATTCCAGATTACCATACAATGCCTGGAAAAAGTATAGTGATTGATCTATGGGAGTATGCAAGCGATGAGGAAGATAGCGACGCAATGTTGAAATTCTTTATCCTGAGCCAGTCAGATACATCCAGTGCTTATTGTGTTATAGAGCACATGCACTATATTAAGTGCTATGCAAAGAAAGATGGAAGTAGTGTGGTATCTGTGAGGGTTTTTGATAGCTCTGGTTTATTTGCGGAGGACTCCTTTACCATTCATGTAGAATCTGCAAAGCCTGTGATCAACTCAATATCCCTGCTCCCAGAGCAACCAACGACAAATGATGATATAATATGCACAGTTATGGTAAGTGATGCTAACAGCGATCTTAATTACGTACTTTTCGAGTGGTATATAAATGGCATAAAGGTTAAGAGTGAGACGAAAAATGTTTATTCATACTCAGACACGGCAAAAAGTACTCTTCCACGCTCATATACAGCAAGCGGTGATACAGTGAGGTGCGTAGCAAGTGTTGTAGATATGCGCAACAATATAGCCAGGTCTGAGAAATCAATTGCTATAATGCAGGAGATATCACTCGCGCCTGTAGCTATTATAAGTGCAAGCCATTACAGAGTAAAGCCTGCTGTGCCTGTTTATTTCTCGGGGGCAAATAGTTATGATAGGGATGGGTACATAACAAGCTACTATTTTGATTTTGGAGATGGGCATAGTAGTGGTTGGACCATGCATAGTGGTGTCTATCATTCCTATGCCAGACCAGGGGTTTATAACGTAAAGCTGAAGGTGATGGATAATACAGGAAAGATAAGCGCATGGTCTCAAGTAACAATAGTTGTTGAAAGTGAAGATGTGTGCGGGGTTGAGATAACAAAGATAGAGCATCCAACAAGTGTTGTTAAAAATGCCTGGACCAAGGTGTGGGTTAAAAATACGGGAAGCGTGACAACAAAGATTGTATTGAGATTGTATATAGATGGGGTTATAAAGAGTACATACACAGCGATACTTTCTGCAGGAGAAGAGAGACTAAATAAATTCGATTTTGTGTTAGATAATGGCACATATAACATAAAAATAGAAGCATTCGCCTATTGCAACAGCTATGACTATGAATGTTTCACAATAAGCTCCGTTCCTGAGCCTGGTGTAGAAAAGGTAAGCATGGCTCCCTCTGAACCACAGAAGGTTGCAGAATTTGTTAAAGTATACCCAGATTCTATCGATATGGAGGTGCATACAGGAAGCGTTATTACAATAGAGCTGCAGAGCAGGGAGAAAGCGGTATATAATATAGAGGTTGAGGGTATGCCGAGAGATTGGCTTAGCTATCCCGATACCGTTGAGGTTGAAGGGAACAAAAAGGTTTACGTATATGTAACGCCTCATGAAATTGGGAGATATAGTCTTTTAGTAAGGGTATCAAGTAATGAGACGAGTATAAGCAAACCCATTGGCGTGTATGCGGCCCCTTCCCTAGCCAGAAAGGTAAGCAAGGATGTTACTGGGTTGTTTTTGCAGAAAAATGCAATATATTTTGCAGGAGGCATAGTATTTATAGTCTTCATATCCCTTCTTTATTATCTAATAAAGGCGAGGAGGAAAAGTTATACCGAAGAGGTATATGGGAGTTATTACTAAACAGAAAATATTTATAAATTTAACTACCAATAAATAAGTAAGTTTGGTGAAAAATATGAAATATGCAATCATAGCAGCATGCATCGTTGTGTTAATATTAGCGCCTGGTGCTTTTGCATACTCAAATTTGGAAATGGTAATAACGCCGAGCTATGTTTCAGTATGCCCATGTAGTGCAGCCTCTAATATAAATCTCATGCTCACAAATCTCGATGATGAAACAGATACGTACAAGCTAAGGTTAGGGCTTCCATCCGGCTGGTCTGGTTTCATAGAACCTGAGGTTACACTTGCCTCTGGTGAAAGCAGAAGTGTAAGCATTTATGTAACGCCTGATTGTGTCTCTGAGCCAGCTGTTTATATTGTAAAGGTCATTGCTACCTCTAGCCTAACAGGTGAGGTATTTTCAAAGGATCTTAAGGTAGAGGTTTTGAGATGCCATCATGTTAAATTGTATGTTGAACCTCAAATCTCTATGTGTAAGGGGGAAAGTATAGATTATGGCATAGATGTAAAGAATATGGGGAAGTTTGATGAGGAATTTAATGTCAATATAGCTACGCCATGGGGGCAACATATAACCCATACCATTAAGCTCTTATCTCAACAAACGAAAAGGATCGTTGTAAAATTAACACCGCCAGCAGATAAAACAGGTGAGTACTATATAGAGGTTGATGCCAACTCTTTAACGAGCTATGCAAGCGATACGGCTGTAAGCGAGCTTACAATAGAAAACTGTTATGATTTTGACGCATACCTGAGCCCATTCTCCCAAGATGTGTGTTTAGGTAGGCTTGCAAGGTTTGATTTGGTAATAGTAAATAAAGGCACCAAGGACGATAACTATACTATTTCAATGCCGTCATGGGTTATCTCCGATAAGGAAAGTGTCTACCTAAAAGGTGGCAGGCAAGGGAATGTAAAAATATACGTAAAGCCAAGAGTAGCGTTTGAAAAGGAATTTGATATAACGATAGCATCTTCAAAAAAGCCGGGGTTAAGGTATGTAGTAAAGGGTAAGGTTAGCGCAAGGGATTGTAGGAAGGTTGCAGTAATAATAACACCTGCAGACTCAGAGGTATGTTATGGGTTGGAGAAGGTATATGATGTTATTATAAAGAACACGGGAACCATAGAAGAGACCTACAATATTGTATCTACGCATGGTAAACTTTCACAGAGCAAGGTATTTCTCAATCCAGGTGAGACTAAAAAGGTAAAACTAACTGTTGGTGCTGAGGAAATGGAGCTTGGAAAGGTTATGGTAATTGTGGTAAAGGCGTTTGCAAAAGGCATAGCGGATGAAAACATAGCAACGCTTGCTGTTAAGAATTGTTATTCTGCTGAAATGAGCGTGGAGCCAGAGTATAAAAAAGCATGTAGAAAAGAGGTAATAAACTACTCTATTAACGTAAAGAATACAGGCAGATTTACAGATAGCTACACATTATACATGGATAATAAAGAGATTGCCAAATTCATACTCAGAAGTGGCGAGGAGACCGTATTTACAAAAAGCCTTTACCTCTTCCAGCCATATGCACAAACCAAAGAAATTACCTTTAAGCTTAATTCATCCTTTGTAGCTGTTGAAAAACATGTAAAGGTGGATATTAGACCAATAGAAGAATGTTATAGTGTTGAGATTAACATAGAGGGTAATGGGAAAAGGGTGAAGGTTATAGGTATGCCAACAGGTGCTGGTGTTGCAACGGGCTTTATAAAAGAAAGGGCGGCAAAGGTAAATGTTGATGTGTGTAAGACGGCTGTGTTAAACGTTAGGATAAGGAACATAGGGGAAATGAGTGATGTGTATAACGTAGCGATTGAGGGGCCAGAATGGGTCTATATAAGCCAACAAAAATTCCTGTTGAAGAAGGGTGAAGCAAAGAATGCGTATATATACATCTCGCCACCATACAATGTAAAAGGAAGCTATGTAGCAAAGTTAATTGTTTCGTCGGAGAATATCAAAAAGGTTGTAGAAATTTTAATAAATGTAAATCAGTGGGATGCGTGTGTAATTGAAGGGAGAGAGGTTAATATAACCACGCCGGCGCAGCCAAAAGAGAATGTAACAAATATAAGTGGCATAGAAGTGCCAACAAGGAACGTAACAGCTAATATAAGCAATGAGACGATAACAGGCGCTGTTCCCGTAAAGATAGGTTTGAAGAGTATACTGGCAGTAGTAATAATAATATCAATAGTTTGTATATTGGCTGCAAAGATTATAATGGTAGTGAAGTAGTAATGGCCGTTGATTTTTAAAAAGCATAATAAATCTATCTCTAAATTTTAATATGGTAAAAATAGCGTTTTTTGAGATTAGCGAGCAGGATAAAGCATTTTTTAGAAAAAATGTAAACGGTAGTATGGTGTTTTATAAAGAGAGGCTAAGCCTAAAAAATATAGAAAAGGCACGGGGTTGTGAGGTTGTATGCATATCTATATATTCAAAAATCAATAAGGCTGTGATTGATAAGCTTCCGTCACTCAAATTCATAGCGACACGCTCTACTGGATACGATCATATAGATACAAGGGAATGTAGAAAGAGGGGCATAGCTGTTTCCAATGTTCCTGATTATAGCAACAATGCCGTAGCGGAGCATACATTTGCTTTAATTCTTGCGCTCTTTCGGAATATGAAAAGTGTTTTAAAGGGTGTGCAAGAAAGGTCCAAGCTTAGTGGTGCTGAGCTAAAAGGTAAAACGATTGGTGTAATTGGTACAGGTAAAATTGGGATGAATGTTATAAGGATAGCAAAGGGATTTGGAATGAAGGTTATAGCTTATGATATAAATAAAAATATTAAAGCATCTCATACTATTGGCTTTAAATATACTTCTTTGGATTATTTATTTAGGCATGCTGACATAATAACATTGCATGTGCCTTATACAGAAAAGACACACCACCTCATAAACAAGGAAAATATAAATAATATCAAAAAAGGCAGTGTGATTATAAATACCTCAAGGGGCAGGGTTATCGAGACACAAGCATTGATTGAAGCTTTAGATAAAGGTATTTTGGCTGGCGCTGGCTTAGATGTGCTGGAGTATGAAGAAAAGCCAGAGGAGTGTAGAAGGAGATTTAAAAGGCTGTTTAGGATGGCTAACGTTATAGTTACGCCTCATATAGCTGCCTGTACAAGAGAGGCTATGAAAAGGCTTAGAGAAGTTACAGCAAAAAATATTAATGCATTTATTAGAGGCAAGGCGATAAATTTGGTTTAGCCTGCATTAATTTCTATTTAATCTCACTTAAATCACCCTTGAGTACTATTGGCTGCATAGCTTTAATTTCATCTTTGTAGATCATATCGGGAATTTCGTTAAGCAAAAATATCTTTTTGTTTAGTATGTAGGCAAATCCCATCTCTAAAAAAACACTCCCACCAATATAATTCTTAATTCCCTTTTTATCGAAATTTAGGACAAGAATCGCATCTGACTTTTTGATCTTTCTAAAATGCTCTCTTATAGCGTCTTGCCTTATTGCCCTATTTGAAATCTCACCGGTTTCTTTTTCTCTCATTATTTGTTCAAATGCAAGCTTACCGTTTAATATCATCTCAGCAGTTTTAGGTATTAGTACTTCATGACCTTGCTTGATCAACCTCTTCCTTATATCTCCAATCTTATATGTGAAATCCAGGCTTGAACAGATTGTAATTCTCATATTTTTTAAATGAGCTAAGGTCTTAAATATTTCACACATGCAAGCTGACCAAAGCTTATACCACCATCCCCACATGGCACGTGTTTATTTCTATATACATTCCCTAACTCCCTCTCCAGTGTTTTACTTATTATTTCATTGTAAGCAACACCACCACTAAAGCATACCTCCATGCCAAATCTTTTTGCTATCTTTGCAAGCCCCTTTCCTATTGCATAATGTACGGACAGCGCAATATCGCTTACAGGCTCATCTAAATGCTCCATAATACCCTTGAATATCTCTGTCGTACTTAGCACATAACATCCGTTTATTTCCTTAACCTTAACAGGTAGCTCCAAATCCCTTTTCCCCTTTAAAGCTATACTTTCAAGCTTCATTGCAGGTTCTCCTTCATAGCTTCTCCTTTTACATATGCCAAGAAATGCTGAAACAGCATCCAAAAACCTTCCACAACTTGTAGTTTCTACTATGTTAAATTTATTTTCCAGTTGTCTTAACCACACACCAACATGGCTTTCCTCGCTTTCCTTAATCAGCTTTGCGATCTCTTCTTCATTCAAAAACTTGCTCATTATGGCAACACTAAGCCTTAGCGGTTCCTTTGTTGCGTAATCCCCGCCAATCATGGCTTGTGTTTCAAGCATGCCAACCCTTTCTAACCTGCCATTTTTGTATAAAAACACCTCCCCTCCCCATGCTTTTCCATCACTTCCGTAGCCAAACCCATCGCACACAATGCCAACTCCCTTTTCTAGATTGTTTTCTTGCATGCAAGAAAAGAAATGGGCGATGTGGTGTTGCTGCCTCAAGAGAACGGCATTAAACCTTTTTGCAAGTTTTGATGCAAGGTTTGATGTGTTAAATCTTGGGTGCAAATCGCATACAACATACTTAATACTCTTTATCTTTAGCATATCAAGGAACTTCATCACCTCTTTCTCAAGCCCATCCAGCGCATTGATACTTTCAATATCCCCATTGTATGAGGATATGTAAGCTTTACCAGCCTTATATATACAAAATGTATTTGAGTAGTCTGAGCCCATGCAGATTATCGCATGCTTTCCAGCATCTATTTTCAATGGGAGCGGAACGAATCCTCTTGCCCTTCTTATAAAACTAACCTTTCTATTAACTACTCTTATAACAGAGTCATCACATCTGTTAGCTATATCTCTATCATGTATTAAAAAGCAATCAACAATATCTTTAAGCTCGGTCAGAGCTTTTTTATCATCTATTATTGTTGGCTCTCCAGATAGGTTTGCAGATGTCATTATAACAGGCTCCTTTATATAATCAAAAAGAAGATAATGCATACCCGTGTATGGTAAAAAAACACCGACATTGTGCAGGCCGGGTGCAACAAATTTAGAAAGATTATAGTGCTCGGATTTCCTTAAAAGAACTATTGGTCTTGCATAGCTTTCAAGCAAACCCTTTTCTTTTTTACTAATTACACAAAATCTCTTTGCCATTTCAACATCCCTTACCATAACTGCAAATGGCTTATTGGCTCTCATTTTCCCCTTTCTCAATCTCTTAACTGCGCTATCTGAGGTTGCAAGACATGCAAGATGCCATCCACCTACACCTTTCATAGCAATTATTCCCCCTTTTTTAATAATTTTTGCTGCAATTTCGATGCAATTGCCTGCTATTTTATTATTTGTACAGATAAGCGCAAGCCTAGGCCCACATTCATAGCACGCTATGGTTTGTGCATGATAACGCCTATTCGCTATGGTGCTGTATTCTTCCTCGCATCTCCTGCACATCCCGAACTTGCCCATGGTTGTATTCTCCCTATCATAGGGTAGGTTTTTAATTATACTAAACCTTGGTCCACAATTGGTACATGTTATAAACCAATACCTATACCTCCTGTTCTCTCTGCTATAAAGCTCTTTTATGCATTCCTTGCATATAGCTATATCTGGCGGTATAGTTATGTCTGCATGGCCGTGCTCTGTACTCTTTTCTATCTTAAATCCCCTGCACTTTTTTGCTCTTGTTGCCTTTATTTGAATAGATTCTATGTGAAAGGGTTCTGGGAGAGCTTTAATATCACTTATGAAAGCCTTTAGCTCTTCTCCTTTTCCACATGCCAGAATCTCAATACCTTGCGGTGTATTCCTAACATACCCCTTTATATTATTTTTTACCGCTATCCTATGTATAGAAGGTCTTATACCCAGCCCCTGCACTATCCCTCTTATCAGAATAATCCTTTGCATATAAAAGTTTTTATATTTTTTAAGCTAATAATACTCATTCAGAGAGGTAGATATTATGAAGTTTCCAAAGGAGGTAAATACATACTGCCCGTATTGCAGAAAGCACACCATGCATGTAGTTAAACAAATAAAGAAAAAGGCTAGAGGCTCTGCGCATCCCATGAGCCAAGCAAACAGGCGCTTTGAAAGAAAGCTCAAAGGTTATGGTTCATTTCCAAGACCAAATCCAAAAGGCGAGGGGAAGCCAACAAAGAAGGTGGATTTGAGATTTACGTGCAAAGAATGCGGGAAGAAGCATGCAAAAACAGGATTTAGGGTTAAAAAATTTGAGCTGGTGTGAGCTATGGTGTCAAGGTTTATAAAAGTAAGATGTAAGAGGTGTAAGAACGAGCAGATAGTGTTTGAAAAGCCCGCAATGAATGTTAAGTGCTTGGTATGTGATGGTGAGCTTATTAAATCAACCGGCGGGAAAGGCAAGCTCACAGAACATGCCGAAATAGTCGCAATTGTCCAAGGTTAATTTTCGATTTTGCTCATAGTCACTGTTTCGTATATTGTAACCAAGATTTATATATGGTTTCATATTAATGATATTTATGAGAGCGGGAAATGTCCTATTGGTGCTGATAGTATTTGCGTTGCTGTGTTTTCCTGTGAGGGCTGCGGAGACCACATGCATTGTCTATTTTACTGGAATAGGATGTCCTCACTGTGCAAAGACAGACCCTGTTATATTCGAGCAAATTCTGAAGGAATATCCCGATGTTGTTGTCATAGAATACGAGATATACCAGAGCAGAGAAAATGCTCCGTTAATGAGCGAATACAACACCCACTATAACTCCGGCTTTGGGATTCCCCTCGTTATATTCAATAAAGGTGAACACATAATAGGTGACATTCCGATACTTCAGAATATAAGAAGTAAAATAGAGTCGATGAAGGGAAATCCGTGCCCGCTCATAGACGGTTCCTCGATCCCTTTTGAGAGCCTTGATATAACCTCTCTTCCGGGAAGGCCAAAGATATGGAAGGGTGAAAGGGTTATAACACTTGTAGGAGAAAAAAACCTGAACGATATCATGGTGAAGGGACTTTTGGAAAACAATCTTTCCGAGGTCTTTGCGAACACGGAATTCGAGACCATAGAGCCCGAGGATGTTGCCCTTTCTGGCAAGAGCCTGAAATTCGATAATGCAGTAAAGATAGATGGCTGGGTTATTCAGTGGAATGGAAATCCCCTGGAACATGCAGATACCAGTACAGAGCAGGAACCGGAGGAGAATCAAACCAAAGAACAGATAGATGAGCATCAAAACCAGAGAGGTAGTGAGCCTATTCAAGACCTGACCATAGCAAAGATACTCTCCTTGGCTGTTGTGGATTCAATCAACCCGTGTGCTATAGCCGTTTTAACGCTGATGTTAATAGCGATAATGACATACTCTCCGGAGAGGAAAAGAAACGTTCTCCTTGCAGGCATATCCTTTATCACATCGGTCTACATAATCTATATGTTTTACGGGCTTGTGATAATAAGATTTTTCCAGATAATTCAGGCCCTCACCTCTGTAAGGCTTCTCCTTTACAAGGTTCTGGGTATAGCTGCGATAATCCTCGGCGTGCTCAACATAAAGGACTTCCTCAGATACAAACCCGGGGGTATCCTGACAGAAATGCCATTGAGCCTCAGACCCAAGGTTAAAAAAATAATAAGCGGTGTTACAAGCCCCAGAGGGGCTTTTGCTGTGGGGGCATTTGTCAGCGTTTTCCTTCTGCCCTGCACAATCGGTCCATATATCATAGCAGGGGGAATACTCTCAGCAATTGAGCTTCTGAAGACCATTCCATGGTTGCTAATTTATAATATCATCTTTGTGTTCCCCATGGTTTGCATCACCTTTCTGGTCTATGCTGGAATCTCAACGGTGGAAAATGTTTCTGAGTGGAAGGAAAAAAACATAAAAAAACTCCACCTCATAGCTGGCTTTATAATGTTTTTACTCGGGATAGCAATGGTTTTCGGGCTTGTTTGAGTTCATGTCCAATTATGGTGGTAAATCTTAATTAATCTTTAAAAATAGTTATATAATCAAATTGTTCCACGAGCTCTCTAATTGCTCTTGCATTCTTTTTTAGGTATTGCTTATAACCTTTACTTAGCCATTTTTCATTCCCGAAGGTTGTGAAAAATTCCTCTAAGCTGTATATCTTTGAAAATTTATGTTTATCCATGCCACTATTTTTGTAAAGCTCAACAAGCTCGGCTTGCGTTACGGGGGAGACAAATCTTAGCTTGGTATTGATTCCTAACAATTTTGCTATTTTACCCCTCTCATATCTTGTATTGTTTTTTCTCAGCACACGCTCAATCTCATCAAAATCTATAGTATATTCCTCATGACCAAATACGCTTATTCTCTTTGCCTTGCCTCCAACCTCTATAAAAACAGCCTTTCCGTTTTTCCTTAACAGCCTGATACATTCCCTTATTGCCTTGATTGCGCCATCATTTATCATTTTTCCATTAACTCTCTTTATGGGCAAATCAGCAAGCACCTCATTACATATAATAAGATCTATACTTCCCTTTTTGAACGGTAATAGCATAGCATCCCCAATCACACTCATGCCATTTACCCTTTTCTTAACATGCTTTATTAGGTCTTTTGATATATCCAAGAATACATAGTGTTTCACTTTACCTTGGGCATGTTCCATAAACTTTATTGCAAGGTCTCCCAAACCTGGACCTATTTCAAGGACATAGTCCGTGTTGTTTTTTACTACAGCTCTTGCAATAGCCGCTCCATATGGTAAGCCAGCCTCTATAAATTCATTTCTATCTCTTAAAAGATGTGAAAGAGTAAGCTCATCGAGCATAAAATATCTTGCCTTCTTGCCGTATTTGTAAAACTCTCTGGTTGCATGCTCTTTCATATTTACTCTATCTTATAAATAATTTTCTTTGCACTTCCCTGCTATATAAAGGTTGCCATTGCTATCTATATATGCAACAACCTCCCCCTCTCTATTTTCTATTATAAAGTTCCCTCTTCTTGCTTTTGCAGCGGCTAGAGCAGCTTTATTGATGTTTGTTTGGAGACTCCCGCTCAAGTATACATTCCCTGAGCTATCAACCAATGCAACACTCCTGCCCATTTCATCTTCTATAACGAAATCATTGCCATCGGCAGCAGGCATGATTGGTTGGTGTTCATTTACATTACCTTTTATGAACATATTCCCAATATTATCTATTATAAAGATAGTATCTCCGTTTTCATTCTCTATACCGAAATATGGTGGTTGTATCTCTATGGGGATTGATGGTGATTGTGTGGCATACGTTGCTAAGCTATAATCAAACTTTTCCACCATTCCAGAGCCGTGGAAGTAGATGGTTGCGTTGTTATCAAACTCCATTGCAACGAGCCTGCCTTCATAATTATATAGATATCTTGCAACCTTCCCGTTAGGCAGTACAACCTTCTTTAGCTTGCCAGCCTCATCATAAAAGTAGTACGTTACTCCCCCAGTACTTTTATCCTTCCTTCTTATCATATTTCCAGCCTTATCATATTCATAGATATATCTGGCATCTTCAGCGAGCCTGCTCGTTTCCCCCTTGCTCCCAGGCATGCTTACGCTCCCATCTGTGTTGTAATATCTGTATTCCTGTGTTTGCTCCCCGATCACATACCTTAATCTATTGCCTGTTTTATCGTATTCGTAACTTATATCCCCAATCCCAAGATAGTACCCGTTGTTCTCTACCGATACCAGTCTATTGTACGGGTCATAGACGAGATTCATATCTTGTCCAGGTCCCACCGAAATCCTTTTCACATTCCCATTCTTATAGTACTCATAATATTCATTGAAAACCTTATTGCCAGAGGGATTAACACTTTCTACGGATTTTATCCAACCCCTTGGGTAGTATTCATAACTCGTTACCACACCGTTCCCCATTGTAATCTTTTTGAACGCATTCGTTGGTGTATATTCAAAGGCTGCTATCGGCACAAAACGGATAAATACCGAATTAACCTGCATCTTATCGTTTATTCCAAATTGTATGTACCTTCCGCTTGGATACCTAATAGCTATTATATTATCCCCAAAATCATAGAAATATTCCACATCAAATATGTTATTTTCAAACTCCGTCATATTTACATAGTAAAGCTGTACATCATCAAGATAAAGCTCACCGCCACTAGCCCCTGTACCAATATACAATTCCATTTTTACAGCATTATCTGGAGCCTTAAATACATAATAGTATCTTTCATACCTTGCTGTGGTAGAGGTACTACCGGAATAGAAGCAGTTACCACCACAGCCATCACTCCAGCTATAGCCCAAGCTATCTATACTAACGCTGGCAGGCTGTATCAAGTTACCATCTTTATCATAAAACTTTAAGGCAATCCCTAAATCTGAATTGGCAGGGGATTTCGCATACGCTGATACAGCGTAGATTTCATTTCCATAAATTGGCAGTGTTTGCATAATGTATTCATAAGGTGAAGCATCAGTTATTTTGAGGGCTTTGTCTCCAGAATGAGCATCGCTGGTATAGCTTACACTACCGAAAGTTGTCCACATCCACCCCTCTTTCTCAAATCCACCATTGATCACAAAGCTTTTTCTAACAAGCTGTACCTCATCTATATACAACTCCTCATTGCCACCAGCATTTCCTATACCTATCCCAATCTCCACCGTTTTTGCTCCTGTTGGGGCCCTGAAGAAAAATAGATAGGGTTTGTAAATCTCCGCAGTCTTTATATTGCCAGAGTAAAAGCAGCCTCCACCACAACCAACACTCCAAACACTTTGGAACGCATCTATTGCATTATCTGAAGGTGTTATTCTCCTTTCATTGCTATCATAAAATGTTAATGTAACACCAAGATTTGATGAGGTTGGTGACTTTGCGTATAAAGATAAAAGATAGACCTCATTCTCCTCAATGGGAAGCAGTTGATAGATGTATACATATTCCTCCCCCTCTTTTACAGAAATACTTACAGCCTTACCACCAGAGTGTGAATCTGTTACGATGCTTGCCTGAGTTGGCATATTCCATAACCACTTACCTCTTTCAAACCCACCATTCAATATGAGGTTTCTTCCTCTTATAGCACTTATCTTCTTCTTTATCCTTCCCCTTATATCATACTCTATTCTCGTTGCCCCAGATTCATCGCGCACCTCACAAAGCCTGCCCTTGCCATTCTTACATTCCTCCCCATTTGCATACGTATCGTAGAAGTATGTAGTATCGAATGATCTCGGATAATCAATCTTTTTTATCCTGTTAGCTCTGTCATAGTAATACACCACCTTATCTCCATTTGCATTTGTTATACTTTTCCTTAGATCATTCCTATAGTACTCATACTCTATTGTTCCAAGATCAGGATCACTAACGTTTTTTACCTTCCCAGATGGATCATAGCTGAGCTTGGTTACCCTCCCTTCCGCATCCCTGAATTCCTCTATCTGGCCAAGCACATTGTATTTGTATGTGGTTACCGCCTCAAACCTATTACCACCACAGCTCTGCCCAGGATCCACTATTTTACCAGCAAGCGAACAGCTATCAGGACATACGCAAGCCTCGCTTCCCTTATTTTCACCGCAAGTTGCGCATTGATCAGTAACAGGAAGAAAACCCGGTATTTCACGAAACATGACATATTTTTTCTTGCACCCAAGAGCTATGCAACCATCTATATCATAGCATGTATCAATACAATCCTCAAGAAAACTTTTTATTCCATCCCCTGAGATTATGATTTTGCCTAGTATTTCGCTCTCAAAACATTTTTTACTACATTTTGCAGGAGCAGAGGCAACACAGAAAGGATCACATTTTTTAAATAGACTGCTATAATATGGATCACACTCATGCCTCCCACAGTAACAGGGTTCGGTTTCACAGTCCTCATAATAGCAAGAATAACGGCAAATATCATACATACAGTTATCAAAACAATTCTTCGCATCTGATCCAAAACTCTTTCTTTCATGCAAAATATTAGATTTACTGTAAAGAGTAGTTGTTTTAACATTCTTTATCCTTATTCTTGGATATCTTGGATACTCTCCACAAATATATGAAAATGTCATATTTGTGGGTTCTACTTGCAATAAAGAGAGGTATTCATAAGGTTTTAATTCACCCTCACCGGTGAATCCACCGATACTATAGTTACACAACAACTTGAACATTACATTCTTTATAACTGTCGATATTTTACCACATCCAATAGAATCGCATTGAATATCTGAGCTTAGGCAATCCTCAGGACAATTTTGTGTATTTTCATCTTTATCTTCTTCGCACAAACCATTTCCACAATGGTGAAGACATTCACAATTTACTCCAGACTTATGTACCTCGTACCCTTCTGGGCAGGTATAATCTGGGTATGAGCCTTCACATTTCAACACCTCTGGATATTCTGCTGTCTCGGCAGAAAGAGCCGAGTATGAAAACAACACCAAAAATACTATTACTATTCCCATCGTTAGCTTTATTCTTTCCATCTTCCTTCCTCCACCTTTACGAGTCTGGTTAGTTTATCAAACAAATGCCTTATTTGATTTCCTTCCTCATCCTCTGTTGTTACATAAAGCATGCCATCCTTTATACCATAATAGTACTTGATAGTTCCTAGCAGATTTCCATCTTTATCATAGGTCTTTGCAGCCTTTAGCCTCGCAAGTGGATTTGGATAATACTCATACTCTATATATGCCCCCCTTCCCTCTTCCTCAAAATATGGCTTATACCTTCTCTTTATCAATCCCCTGCTTCCGAGAATAACATCATAGCTAACAATATTACCATCACTGCTATGCACAACGGATTTTATCTTTCTGTTTAATCCATCATAGTATACCCTTTCTGTATAATACCTTGTGTTGTCTATCTTTTTCTTAAGGGTTAAAGATATTGGAAATTCCCCATCTGGGTTAAAGGTATACTCATATATTAGCGATGGCTTGCTTGTATCGTCACCAGGGAACCATACCTTGCTAAGTCTCCAAAAGTTATCATATTCGTACCTTGTTTCCTGTCCATTTTCATTTATTAATTTTATTGGCAATAAAGAAGTTCCATCATATACCTTTTGCCATGCAGGCTCTGCTTCGCTTCCATACTCATCATTCCACCCTTTGATGGGCATTACACCATATTCATTATCATACCTTGTATACTCAGATTTTCCCTCACCATCTGTTGATTTTATAATATTTCCATAGCTATCATATTCAAGTGTTTTCTTCACCACATATTCATCGCCTGCATCTATCTTTCCATTTTTATTCGTATCATACCATTGCTTGATTTTGTAAGGATATATCCTGCCACCAAAGGATTTATACTCCGTTACCATGCTCTTTAATGCTTTCCATTTTTCAAAAGGATCGAGAGCCTCTTCTTCTCCAATTGTATAGCTCGGCCTCGCCTCAACCTTTTCTAGCCTGTCCGCAGTACCACCACTTCCACGCACCAAAACTTCCTTTTTCACAATTTTTCTCGTGTACAGCTTATCCAAACCCTTGCTAACATCTGTTATCTGCAAATAAGCATAATCTTTGCCATTATGTCCTCTGCCTGCGAATATAAATCTACCTTCTGGTATAATTGCCTTGTACTTTTTAGGATTGCTATGACTACCAGTTCCATCGCAATCTCCCACATTACCACCAATAATATATGTTACGTTAGTAGAATATATCGCTGTCCATGCCTCATCATCATCTGCAATAGTAGAAAATATAAGCTCAAACTCATTAGGCGCTACGAATTCTTTCCTTACAAACCATACAAACCATGTTGCTTCCCCCTCATCGACATAATCAGTAGATATATCTACACCCCTACCCTTCCAATTATAGCCAGAAGGCTTTTCAAAACTTGTTAAAGCTGAATCTTCTAGTTTTGTCTTGCATCCCCCACTAGGTAGTGTTGCATCCCATCCTTGCTTGAAATTATCAAAGCTTCCAACTTTATCAAATACCTGCGTTCCGTCAGAGGCGGAGCTTGCCTTTCTATTTCCGTAATATACATAGATTTTTGTTTCGCCGTTAGCAGGTATATGTGGCACTCTTACCCAGAACTTCCCATAGGATTCCATCCAGTACGGCAATTCTTTACCTTGCTCGTCTGTAAATCTTATATCAGCATAGTTTGGTTTAAGCTTTGCCTCAAACCGCTGTCGTATTTCTTCTTGGGTTAGCTCCCTTTTGTATATTTTTACCTCATCTATAGAGCCATTATAATCTTTAATATACTTTCTAGGATCTTTACCTATTACCAAAGATGCTTCTCCTGCGCCCACATCTTCCAATAAATTACCCGTCTCAACATCTCTCGAACCTACAAAATTTCCATCAATATATAATTTTACTTTTCTTGTGGATTTATTATAAGTACCTACAACATGGTGCCATTTATTTAAGGTTATAGGAGCTGTAACACCATAAAAAAAATGCTGAGTTCCACGAGATGTTTCTGTTTCTGTTGTTACACCAAACATCAATTCGGAGTATCGTGTAATATATACTTTATATATGAAAAGATCTTCTTCTTTACTCTTTTTACCAAGGATAAAGATATAAGAAAACGTGCCTTCGTTATAAGAATTTGGTTTGATCCACATCTCCACACTTAAACCATCGTAATTGCTTACATTCAAACTATCTGAATATGGAATTTCAAGATGCCCATTACCTTCAAATAACAATGCAGAATTAAACACACCCTCAACGGTTTTTACGTTATTAACTATTGTACCATCATTCATAAATCCACTTGAATCGTATACCTTCCCTTCTTTTATTTTCTCGAAACTCCATGCACCAACCAAACCCGTTTCATCATATACGGGGTTTTCTATGAGTAATTGATAATTATCTAAATCCTCTTCGAGACCTGTAATTGCTATTGGTCTTCTATAATTCATATTTAACATAAGATAATGCCCAACACCATTATCATCCTCTATGCAAAAGTCCAGCTCTTTTGATGGTGTAGTGCTACACTCACCATCGATATACATTCTACAATACCCATTTATACACCCACAATTATGCGGACATATATTGCTCTCGTACACATTTCTATCAACTTCGTATGTTGTTGCGTTGCTAATTGGTGATATTATATGCTTAGAAAGCATTTCAGGATAGTAGTTATATACATAATCCATGGTAGATACCTTGAACTTATCATTACCCTCTTCTATTATAAACCTGGGCAAGCCAGTAAACTCATCGTATCCAGAATATTTATGTATCTTTACCATATCTCTACCGTCATAAATTGTTGTAATCATGGATCTCATTCTAGACCAACCAGAAGAAAAGCCATCAAGATAGTCTCCATCCTTTGTCCCAATTTTTGCACCCGCTAGCTCACCACCGCCGTAATAAACCTTGAAGTGTTCTTTCATTTCGTATTTCCTTTCAAACGTCATAAGAAGTCCGTCCAACCCTTCACTCTTGTTACTACTATAATACTCAACTTTATAATTCTGTCCCCTCTTCCAGCTATAATCCGTTGTTTGCGACAAAAGCTTTGGACTATCTTCTGGCTCAGCATCACCTTCCTCAAATCTTTGCAATAATCCATTGGCCGTCTTTTCATTGGTTGCATGGCCTGTACTTTCTGGTGTACTTTCTGTTGTTAGATAATAGTAACATTCATAGCCATTGGGATAGTCAGTTGGATTAATCATATCGTAGCTTTCTGGCACTTCAGCATCCTTAAACACACAAACCCTGTTATACATAACACCACCTGTAAGATAAGAAGTGGCTTGATGCTCAGTCTTTCTTAAATCTCTTTCATTTTTATCTGTAGTTTGAGAAAGGGGCACGAGGTCAAGCACACCAGAGCTCCTTGTGTATGTTCCTTTTCCAAACTGATAGAATTGTCTGTAATCGTAAGTCTCATAGTGGCAGTGATCTTTATCATTCAAGCTTGTATGCAAGCCATCACATACTATCATCCTCTTAACCCTTACTCCGCCTCCATAGTTGTCAGAGTACGGTATGCTCTCGTCTCTTAGCTCAGCATAATAATTCTCTAACGGGCCATCTCCTTTGCTTGTAAACCACTTATCTATTTCATACTCCCACTTTATCTCAGCTCCACTTGGTAATTTAACCCTAGAAAGCATCCATGCAGAGCTTAGGTCAGCAGAATAATGCTCCTTTATTTCCTCATCACTTAATGATCTATTATATATACGAACTTCATCTATGGTACCTATGAAATTGTATTCATCACCCACAATCTCGGGAGTTGCATCAAACAAACCAATAGTTAAACCACTATTTTTTCCATTCAACCCGGAATAACGAGGTATAATAGGAGCTGCAACCCTTTTTTCACCAACTAATTTACTATTAATATATAACCTCATATTTGAGCCGTTATAAATAGCAACTATGTAGTACCATTTGTGGGGTTGGAGTGATTCAGACGAAGTGATTGATCCACAGCGTATGGCTTTACCAGTATCCCATTCCTGTTTATAACAGATCTCGAATACGATCTTCCCATTTTCATCCATGTACAACGAGTAATTTGATGCTTCTGTAATCACCACCCCTTTATTTTCTTCCACTCGGTATATTATCCCTCCTTTTGATATTTTATCTGGATTGACCCAGGCTTCAAATGTTACATTATTTCTTAAATACATGCTTGTAGGAGATACGGTAATGTAGGCATAATAACCTTCTGTAGGGTTAATGTTTTCAAATTTTAATCCTGCCTTACAATAGCCATTTACCCATTTTGCATTTCCACCTGAAGTAAAAATGTTACCATCATTTCCATATTTGCTACTATCGCCTACTTTATTTCCTGAACCTTCATTTAAGTGGTATGAAGCCACTAGGCTGTCATCTTCATCAATTGTTCTATCAAAGCAATATTTACTATATAAATTGGAGAACTTCGTCTGCTTATCTGTTGGTCCATTATAATTATCCTTTGTACAACCAGGGCAGTACATACCAAAAGAATCAATTTTACTTTTATCGTAAGGCGGATTTATGTCATAGTAAAACTCCATTTTCGGCAAGCAATTCCTGCCCGAACCATCGCAGATTTCTATGTTTTTTAATGTGTATTTTCCGTATTCCTCTCCCCATATTTCATTGAATGAATACCCAGGGGCAAGCTCATACATTTCATCACTATCAATACCTGAGTTAAACCTTACAATTTTAACAGGTTTTCCTGTAATCCTGCTCTTGAGCACAATTTCTTTTAGTACGCTTAATCTATCATAGGCAGATACCCAATCATAGAAGACCCCACCAACTTCTTTGCATCCATAGGAATCTGGAACCCCTTCTGGAAGGATGCGCCATATTTCCTTTTCATCCTTTCTACCATAAAAATTCCTAATAAATTCAGCTTCATACACGGGTGTGATGATTTTTGAAAGATAGCTAATATCTCTGAAGCTGTTTTTAAGGAGTTTGAGATGATACTTCTTGCTACCATCTTTATAGTAGTCTTTCTTTACAATTCTAGAAGTGTTCATGCCATAATAAAACCCGCAGGAATGTTGTAATTCAACACAATTACCAGAATCATCATAATAATAATGGCCTAAATTAAGCGGTACAGTTCTTTCATACCTGAACGCAATCCAGCCACCTTTGTTATTTTTTCCTTCTGCCCCATCATCTAAAGGATTATAAGGGTCACCACCACCATCTACATAGTCCGGACCAAGAATTGCCGTTAATTTCCATGCATACGGGTAGGCTTGGGGTATAAACTTCTTAAATTCAATATTTATGAGGCCTGTTAGTCCAAATTTATGGTAGAGAAAGATCCACTCTGTTGTTAAATGTTCATAGTTAACAGCACCTTTTATCCTTGGGTCGCCATACACATATTTTGTTCCATCCGGAAGGGTTACAATAAACCTATCTATCTCTTTGCTTATATTATATTTTATGCGTCTCTTAGAAAAACTGCCTGGCGCTACCCATTTAACATACTCATGCTCAGAGTCGCAAACTTCGTCACGAGGGTAAAGTTCGCAATACTCTTCACGTGTCTTGTTTGCATAAAGCCTTTTTGAAGGATAGTCGCTTTCTATATCTGTATCAAATTCTATATCAACATAATATGGACTGGGTGCCATTTTTAAATAAAATTTAGCATCTTCTATGCCATTTATTCTACCAAAGCCGTTCTTGCTGGCTATTACCATTTCTCCAGCCCCAGGAAAACCAGAAACCGACCATATATCCGGCATCCCGCCATCTTTAACGTATTCTTTAAAATCATTCGTGGCTGGATTTTCACCAAATCTTGGAGTATAAAGAAAGCCATATCTTTTAATATAGTTAAGGTCTTTTTTACCATCGCATGCAGGATTTTCCGCATCGAACTTCTTTAACTCGGAGATCGTACCGCTAATTGAGCTAACACTTTTCATCATTCCGTAAATGCTATAAATCTGCATAAATGCTTCATAAAGCTCTCCAATACCTATCATATCAGCAAAGTATCTCCCTACGGTTGTATATACATTTTCAAAAGATCTAAAAGATATACTCTCTTCATATA
>QMZT01000004.1 GCA_003663325.1 Candidatus Aenigmatarchaeota archaeon
CCATCTTTATAGAGCTTTCTGAAGAAAGCTCTTATATCTGGTGAAAACCTCATACACATCACCAGATATATATTATTGTTGAACCAACAGAAAAGTGTAACCTTAAGAAGTTTACTTTACATTCAGATAAAAATTTTAAACACCAAATCCTAAACTTAAATTATGCTTATCCAAGTTTTGGATGTGGATTATATAATGCCCAACGAAAAGCCAGTCGTAAGAGTATTTGGAAAAGATAAAAATGGAAAAGTTGTGTGCTGCTTCTTTGAAAAGCTGATGCCATATTTTTATGTGCTTGGCAATAACGTTGAAAATGTAGTAAGGGGTGAGAGAAATGTTGCAAGGATAGAAAAGGTTAAAAGGTACCTTGCAACTGAATATAGAAAAGATAGTATTGAGGTTTATAAAATCACCTTGCATAATCCCGCAAAAACACCTGAGCTGAGGGATAAACTAAGAAATCTTGGATATGAGGTTTTCGAAGCCGATATACCGTTTAAGTATAGATTTATGATAGATTATGATATAAGGGGGATGTGCTGGATCGATGTTGAAAATGGAAACGGCATCGATACAAACACGGTCTATGCGGATAAAATAGTAAGGGCCAATAAAATAAGGTCCGTCGATCTAGATGCCAATGCCCCACTTAAATACCTTGCGTTTGATATAGAGTGTGTATCAACAAAGCCAGGCGCTGTTCCAAATGCAAAGAGAGACGGCATAATAATGATATCTATTGTATTTAGTGAGCCATTTAAAGGGAAAAAAGAGATGGTTTTAAGTACAAGGTATGATGCAAGCGTTGAGTATTTCCAAAGCGAAGAAGAAATGCTAAGAGAGTTTGTAAACATCTTGATTGAATATGATCCAGATATAATAACAGGTTACAATGTAAACAACTTTGATCTGCCTTATGTACTTGAGAGATTAAGGCAGAACAATATACCGGCATTGTTTGGGAGGTGCAGAGATAAGTATGTTGTAGCAAGGAAAATTGCAAACAGGTATAAAATAAACATTACTGGCAGGATTGTTGTGGATTCTTACGAGCTAATAAAGAAGGATTTCTCGCTTAAAAGGTATGATTTGGATTTTGTTTGCAATGCTCTTTTGGGTGAGAGGAAGGTACCTGTTAGGCATTCGGAAATAGAGAAATTGTGGAAAGGGAATAGTAATGACTTCAAAAAGCTTATCAGATATTCGAAAATGGATTCTATATTGGCATTGAATCTCCTGTTCAAGTTAAATCTTTTAGATAAGTACATAGCACTAGCTAAGATATCTGGTACCCTTTTGCAAGATATTTTGGACTCGGGAGAGACTACAAGGATAGAAAATTACTTGCTTAGAGAATTTAGCAAAAAGGGATATATAATTCCATGCAAACCACTTGAAAGAGATGTAGCAAAGAGGGAGGCTGCGAGAAAGAAGGAGCTAAAGGGTGGATATGTTCTTGAACCAGAAAAGGGTCTGCAGGAATCTGTAATAGTGCTTGATTTTAAATCAATGTATCCCTCGTTAATAAGAACATATAATATATGTCCGACAACACTTTTGGTTAGTAACGAAGGTATAGATTGTTTTCAAACACCTGCCAAGGTTAGATTCGTTAAGCCCAATATTAAGGAAGGTATAGTGCCCAGCATCTTAAAAACACTGATGGATGAAAGGGGAAAGATAAAGGCTGAAATGAAAAATGAAAAAGATGGCGCTAAGCTCAGAGAATTGGATGCAAAGCAATGGGCGCTCAAGATAATGGCGAACGCCTTTTATGGTTATTTTGGCTATCCAAGATCAAGAATGTATAATTTAGGTATAGCAAATTCTATAACATCACTGGGGAGAGAAACTATCAAGAAAACAAAGGCCCTTATAGAAAAAGAATTTGGGTATAAGGTTGTTTATGGTGATACAGATTCTGTGATGGTAAGGGTTGATGTGCAAAGCTTGGAGGAAATGAAAAAGATTGGAGATAAGTTATCTTCATATATAAGCAACATGCTTCCCGGTATAATGGAACTGGAGTTTGAAAAGATATTTAAGAGGTTCCTTCCTCTAACAAAAAAAAGATACGCTGCTTGGTGTTTTGAACTTAAGGGTGATAAATGGGTAGATAAAATAGAAACAAAGGGTATAGAGACTGTAAGAAGAGATTGGTGTGACTTGGTTTCTGAAACCATGATGAAAATAATAGAAATCATATTGAAGGAAAAGAATACAACCAATGCGGTTGAATATTTCAAAAATATCGTAGAAAAGATAAATAAAGGAGAAATACCTATACAAAAATTCATAATAACAAAAACCATGACAAAGACGGCAGAGAGTTATGATGGTATACAACCACATGCAGAAGTTGTAAAGAAAATCAAAAAAAGGAATCCTGCAGAGGCACCGGGAATAGGTGATAGAATTGCATACGTTATAACAAAAGGTACGCAGATGCTTTCAAAGAGAGCAGAGCCACCAGAATATGTTGTGGAGCATGGCCTTGAATTGGATTCTCAATACTATATAGAGAATCAACTTCTTCCCCCTCTTGAAAGAATATTCTCAGCGCTTAACATATCGAAGAATGAATTATTGGGTAAGGGTAGACAAATACAACTTCTCAAATTTAATAACAAAAACAAGAAAATGGTGGCCCGTATTGAGGATGTAGAAGCATTTATATGTAAATCTTGCGAAAAGGTGTACAAGATACCCCCTCTAAATGGTACGTGCGAGTGTGGCGGAACTATAGCATTTATGACACCAAAAGGTAGCTTGGATCATGTTACCTTAACATAATACCATGCTTTTTCGTGATTTTGGGCACAATTTTTTCATGTGAATTCCACATGAAATTAACGGGTAACCTAAATAGGGTATTTATTATTTATCACTAAAATTAATATTATGATAAAAAATATTGCATATATCTCTGGCGTTATTTGCGGTGGTGGAAATATAACATATGATAGGCAAAATTCAAAATACTTCATAAAGCTAAGCAGCAAAAGCAGGAAAAAGATGTTAAAATTTTATGATATCTTAAAAGAGCTTTCAAAAAACACAAAGCTTTATAAATACAGGGATAGGTTTGTTGTTCTTTTAAGGAGCAAGTATATTGTTAGTAAAATTATAAAAACCTGCAATATTAAGTTTACAAGACGGGAATGGCGCGTTCCTCCTTTTGTGAAAAAGAACATTACCTATACAAAAATATTCTTAAGCGGTTTTTTCGACAGGGCAGCAATAGTTTATATGGGCAAGGTGGCAGTAAATAACAGGTTAAAGGGAAGGGTTTTAATTAGAGTTGCCTCTATTAATAGGGAAGGTTTGCAAGATATAAAATCTTTGCTTGAAAAGATGAACGTAAAGTGTATTTTATACCCAGCTGGTAAATGTTACTATTTGGATGTATGCGGCATATTTAATGTTTCACAGCTTCTTAAAAACATTCTTATCATACATTCTGATAAGATTTCCCTGGGCTATGTGAATTCCACATGAAATTAACGGGTAACCTAAATAGGGTATTGTTAACTTCATATAAACGATAAAATTATTGGATAAAGATTGGTGAAGTAAAGTATAGTTGGTACCAAAAGGTATGCCATCATGCAAGCCCGCCTAACGTTAACAAGAACCGTTAATATGCCAATTAACGTTGATACTAGACATATAGCAACCCCTATTATCCCCGACCATAAAAATACAAGTAATAGTAAGAAAAATATTACAATTTTTGTTAGCATCTCATAATTTATATGTGATATCTTGCCTATTATATGCCTTCCAATATTTAATGTGAGTATGGCAGAAAGTGAAGCGGTGAATAATGAAACGGCGATTAAAAGTAATATATGAAGATGGGTGAAGTTGGGCAAGGCTTGTGTAAGTGCCCAAACAGATCCCGATCTTATTTTTCCGAGAGAAAAATATATTATAAATGCTACTATTATGTTCGATGTGTTTATGCCACCAATAGCCACGATGAAATCCTTTAGGTTGGACCTAAAGACCTGGGCAGCAATTACACCAGATTGAGAAATCCCAACACCCGGAAAAATACCAGAGAATATGCCCCCAAGCAGCCCAGTTATTGTTCCTTTCTTCCACTCGACATCTTTATCCATTCTAATACTCTGGCTTTTTATTTTTCTGTTTCCCCTCGTTCCCATTATACCAATAATGAGTGTACTTATCCCAAATAGCCCCGTAAGCGCTGGAAATATTGATATGTGTTGGGGGAAATTAGAGAGTATAAACATGCCAAATATGCCCGCTAACATGAATATTGCCAAAGCTGTTATTTTCTTTTTCTCAGAAACGATCATGAGCAGAGAGATAAATATGAGTATTGCTGCCATATACTTGCTTATAAGCGGATAAAGAACAGGCATTATGAAGAGTATTAATGGCAAAATTAATATCATGAAGATTGTAACGAAGAATCCGCCAACAACACTTAAAAATAATGCCTCATAGCCCTTTCCCTCTATCAACATCTTATGACCTGGTAAAATACCCATCACTGTATCTTCCTCCGGGGCACCAAAAAATATAGAGGGTATGAAATCGAAAAACGTGTTAGCTATAGAGAGGGATACTATGAAAACAAAGAAGTTTAGTGGTGCTAACGAAGATGCTAGCCAAGGAATAGAAAGTATTATTATAAAGATCGTGTTTGGGTGTAAGCCTGGGGTTAAACCAGTTAGTATTCCTATAACAATACCTAGTATGCAAAATAGGATAATGTCGAACATTTTAAAAGTTGTTTTCATTTGATAAAATTTTAAAAGGCTTATTGACGAGTAATATTATTATGGTTGACGAACTGGCCTTGGCTAGAGACAAACTTGCAAAGGATATAGTAGGAGATATAGTGATGTCTGCACATCCAGAGCAGGCATTAAAGAAATGGCGAAACATATTTAATTTTTCGCAAAAGGAGGTAGCAAGCTACCTTGGAATAACATCCTCTGTTATCTCTGATTACGAATCTGGCAGAAGAAAGTCACCGGGAATAGCTATAATAAAGAGGTACGTTGAAGCCTTGCTTTCGTTAGATATGAAAAGAGGGGGTAATGTAATAAGATCGTTTACCCAGAAGGTAGGAAGTGACGCATTCTCCCATGCTATCATAGATATAAGAGAGTTTAGCTCTGGTGTTAAGATAGATGAGTTTTGTAGGCAGATAGAAGCAGAGCCTCTTATAGGTAATAACGAAATTAAAATATACGGATATACTGTTATAGATTCTGTAAAGGCCATTTCAAGTTTATCGTTTGAGCAACTGGTAAGAGTATACGGAACAACGACACAACGAGCATTAATATTCACAGCAGTAACAACTGGCAGAACGCCGATGGTTGCAATAAAACTAACCAATCTCCATCCTGGGCTTGTTGTATTGCATGGTATAGAGAATGTTGATGATGTTGCAATAAGTATAGCGGAGGCTGAGTCAATACCGCTTGCTGTATGTAAAATGGAATCGATAGATAGTGTTATAGAAAGGTTAAGGTACTTTAGATAGTGCATTCTTTGCACTCTATCTTATCATCCTTTATGTTAACAATTCCATATCTGTTTTCAAATACTGGCCCTGGATAAAATACTTTTGTAGTTCCTATCCGTTCAACACCATGATTTTCATGTATGTGTGCTGTAAGAACGAGCCTTGGTTTGGCTTTCTCTATAAATATTCTTATGGCCTTTGATCCCACATGTTTACCTTTAACCGTATCTAGTTTTGTATTATATGGTGGGGCATGTACTACCAATACAAACTCCTTTTTAATGTTCTTTACCAAGCCCTCTAATGTTTCCGTTATCTCTTCTTCGCTCGGTTCAAATCTTGTATGAAAGGGGGTTTGTGCGCCACCAAACCCAATAAAGCATATATTGCCAATCTCTCTTACCTTGGCATGCAAATTTATGTTATATTCTTCAAACAAAGATACTATTTCATACGGATCGTGGTTACCTGGTACACATAAAACCTTTCTTTTTGTTGATACAAGCTTTTGAACTATTAGCTCAGCTGTATCAATCTGCGAGAAACCTTCTGGCACATTATACATGTCTGTAAAATCACCCTGTGATATTATAAGATCTATCTTCTTTACATCAACCCCAGCCAAAATCCTTACCAACCTTTCTATCTCTCCATGTATATCTGGCAGTACCAGTATTTTCATATTATGAATTGTTACCAAAGAAATTTATTGATTTATGCGTACATTTCCGTTTTTAATATCTATTACAGCTGAGCTGTCTTCTTTTAAGGAAACGATAATTATCCCTTTATAATTCAGTGTCCAATCGTCTTTGTTTATAATCCAAAATATATCTGGCTTTTTATCCAGAGCTAAGCTTAAAATACCTCCCTTGTATTTAATCTGTCTTTTTTTAAGCACAGATAAGCATTCTTCTTTATTCATATTAGCTTTATGTACGAGTATAGAGCATCCTTTCTCTCTAATACCTATAAAGATATACAATGGTGTATCATCTTTTGATATATTTACCACATCTTTTTCTATTTTGCTTTTTTCGCCAACAATTATGCTCACGCCTTCTCCTATTTTGTTCAAGTTTATTTTATCTTCTATTACCTCTTTCCTTTTTTCAATAGATACGTCTGGCCAAGCTATGTTCTTTACAACAAATCTACCATTGCTGTAGAAACCGTTTAGCGCTATGATGTCTCCCGTCTCTATATCCTTCTTTCTATCCTCATCCAATGCCAGGGAAATGTTACCACTCATGTCTTCAACTATAAGATTGCCCTCACGTTCTGAGACCATTCCTACTATCCACACATCCCCTCTCGTTACTTGCAGATTGTTTATTGAGATTGCATTTACCTTCTTCAAAAGGATATCCCTTAGTATGTTGTATTTCTTTTGATTGTGTTTGACTATATCTGAAACGCCTATCTTGGCTTTTTCTATACCCAGCTTCTTAATAACGATATCCTTCTTTGGTTCATTTTCTACATCTGCAACGAGTACGCCCATGCTTTTATATGTGTTTATTATTCGTTCTACATCACCGTTCTTTATAGTATCTAATAATCTTGGCGATATCAACATTTTATTTTTCAAGAAAAGCTTAACGATATCCTTTTTATCCATTTTTACAAATTTAAATGCAACATTTAAATAAACTCTTTCTCTAAGAAACGTTTTATTTTTTCAAAAACTGTTTTTGGCATGTTTATTCTTATTTCTCTTGTTCTTCCATACCTACCAAGTGAGATAACCTTGCAATTTATCATGCCTATCATTTCAAGCTCAGATATGAGATCGGATACTCTTCTTTGTGTTAACGCTCTGATTCCATTTCTTTCACAGGCTTTTATATACTCATCATAAACATCACCTGTTAGTATGTTTTTGGCACCTCTCTCAATAAGCTTTATTATGGCAAAGTAAACGATTTGTGATTGTCTTGGTTGTGTTTTCAGTATTTCAAAGGTTTTATCTATATCAAGTTTCTTTTCTGCCATATCAACATGCTTCTCCGTCACCTTATTATCACCGCTCCTCTCCGCTATCTCACCCGCAACCCTTATTAAATCCAAAGCCTTTCTAGCATCACCGTGCTCCTGGGCTGCAAGTGCTGCACATTTCGCTATGGCTTGGGGTGTAACGGTATCTGGATGAAAAGCTATTTCTATCCTATCAATTAGTATATCCTTCAATTCATTGGCGTTATAGGAGGGGAATATTATTTCTTCCTCAGAGAGCGATGATTTAACACGTGGATCAAGGTTGTTTATGAATGTAGAATTATTTGATATGCCAATTATTGTTAGTTTGCTTTTTGAAAGCTTTTCATTAATTCTTGTTAAATTATAAAGTATGTTATCACCTATCTTATTTACCAAATAGTCTATTTCATCCAAAATTAAAAGTATGTTAAGTGGATTACTTTGTATAACATTAAAAAATGTCCGATAGAGCTCATCTGTTGGCAAGCCCGTATATGGGACATTTATGTTAAAATTATATAACACTTGTGAAAGTAGCCTGTACTCGGTATCTGCAACCTTATGCATTCTACAATTAACATAGATGATTTTAAGGTTATCTATATTATGCTCTATAGCCTCATTTAATAAAACATTTGTGACATATCTTATACACAATGATTTTCCTGTTCCTGGTTTTCCATAAATAAAAATATTTGATGGTTTTTCTTCCTTTAAAACCGGTGCAAGTATCATCCCCAATTGTTTTATTTGTTCCTCCCTATGAAGTATATTTTCTGGTGTAAATTGTATGGTTAATGCGTTTTTATTCTTAAATATTTTTTTATTCTTAATATAATCAGCAAAAATTTCCTTTAAATTCAACTGCTTTTTCATACTACCCCTTTATTTCTTATGGAAATATTATTTAAAGGTTTATTTCCTGTGGAAAAATATAACATTGTTATATTGAAATCTTGTAGGTAAATTAAGAATAAAATTAAATTCCATAGGAAATAAAGGTGTCTTGGGTGTGGAAGATATAAATCCACTATTTTAATTAAATTTATGAAAACATATATTAAGGGAAGCTCTGCAGAAAGGGAGTTAATGCTTCTATTAAAAGATAAAGGCTTTTCTATAGCCCGTATTGCTGGATCGGGAGGCAGGAGAACACCTTTTGATATAATAGCAATAAAAAGGGGTAATATTTTAGTTTTTGAGGTAAAGGCATGGAAAACAAAGCCCGTTATTGATAAAAAAAAGATAGAGCATATGATAAGATGGTGTAATAATGCTGGTGCTATAGGCATCGTTGCATGGAGGAAAGATAATAAGTGGTTTGTTATGAAAATAAATGAGTTTATTAATAAAAGCGATAGATGGCTCAGCCTTAAAGAGTTTATAGAATTGTTTTGATTATTCCAATGGTTTATAGCCAACAACAACCTTTATTTCATCTATACATTCGGGGTTCATTAGCGTTGTCAGGTTACCAAGCTCCTTTTTATTATTAACAATCCCTCTTAATATCCTTCTCATTATCTTTCCAGATCTTGTTTTTGGCAAATCACTAACGAAATACACCTCAGCCGGTTTTGCTGTAGGTCCAATACCTTTAACCACAAAATCTATAATCTCTTTTTTAAGGCTATCGCTACCTTCACCATGTTTTAATACAACAAAGGCTATTGGCACCTCCCCTTTTATCTCATCTTTTCTCGGAACAACAGCAGACTCTCTTACATTAGGATGTTCATCTATTGCATCTTCAACCTCCGCGCTAGATAACCTGTGGCCGGCAACCTTCATAACATCGTCAACCCTGCCCGTCAGTCTAAAGTTGCCGTCCTCATCATAATAAGCACCATCGCTTGTATAGTAATATCTAAAGTTAAACTTCTCCCAATATTCCTCTATATATTTCTTCTCATTCTTCCAAACACCATGCAACAATCCTGGAGCAAATGGAGGTTTTTGCACAAGATAACCAACCTCTCCTGGGCCAAGCTCATTACCATCTTCATCCACTACAGTATGAACAGTACCTGGGAAACTTTTTCCAGCAAACGTTGGTTTAAATGGACCTATCCCTGGAAGGGAGTTTATTAAAGTGCCACCAGTCTCTGTTTGCCACCACGTATCTATTATCGGGCATCTACAACCGCCAATATTCTTAAAGTACCATAACCATGCATCTGTATCTATGGGTTCGCCAACGGTGCCCAATATTCTTAAAGAAGATAGATCATATCTTTTGAATAAATCTTCACCATACCTTATAAACATTCTTATTGCTGTTGGTGCTGTATAAAATGTGGTAACGCCGAACTCTTCTATAATCTTCCACCACCTTCCTATATCTGGATAATCTGGCGCACCCTCATAAACCAACAGAGTTGCACCATTCGATAGCGGTCCATAGCAGGCATAGGTATGCCCTGTTACCCATCCTATATCTGCCGTGCACCAAAAAACATCATCATCATGCAAATCAAAATCCCATTTAGCAGTCCAGTGCGCTTGGGTTAAATATCCTCCAGTATCATGAATTATGCCTTTTGGCTTGCCTGTAGTGCCAGAGGTATAAAGAATGAATAAAATATCTTGGCTTTTCATCTTCTCTGCCTCGCAATACCCATCACACTCCTTTACTATCTCATCCCAGAAATAGTCTCTTCCCTTAACCATGTTTATATCATTTCCAATTCTTCTCACAACGATAACATTTTTGATTGTTGTACCTTGTACAGCACTATCAGCATTTCTCTTAAGATCTATTATTTTACCCCTTCTATAATACCCATCTGCTGTTATCAAAACCTTTGCCTCGCTATCCTCTATTCTTTGTTTCAGGGACTCTGCACTAAACGCAGAGAAAACAACACTATGTATGGCACCTATCCTTGCACAAGCTAGCATTGCTATTTGCACCTGTGGTATCATTGGGAGGTATATCACAACCCTGTCACCCTTTTTAACACCCAATTTCTTCAATGCATTTGCAAACCTATTAACCTCTCTATAAAGATCATAATATGTTAGAACCTTAACATCTTCGTCAATTGGCTCAGGAACCCATATTATTGCGGCCTTGTTCCTCCTCCACGTCTTTACATGCCTATCTACGCAATTATAGCATGCATTAAGCTCGCCGTTGACAAACCACTTAAAGTATGGCTTTTCCCAAACGTAAGCTTTGTCCCACTTTTTGAACCACACCAAACCATCTTCTGCCAACTTTTCCCAAAACTTGATCTGATCCTTTTTTGCATCATCATATATCTTTTCATCAGAAACCCATGCACGCTTTTTCATCTCGCTACTTGGCCAGAAAACATTTTCTTCTTTCTCATCCCTAACAACCCATTCCGTAGCCATATAAATTATTGCAAACATTAGTATTTAAAATTTTCTTCGTTGTTAAGACTTAAGCTTTGTCTCATCTACAGATACATAGGAAGCCTTTACAAAAGAGTTTGTCTTTCTTGAAGAAAGAACCAAATCCATACAGCAAAGCATGCAAGCTTTGCTCTGCTATGGCTTTTTATTCCACAGAAAATATTTAAGCAAATCAAAGAGCTATATAGCATCTTTTCACCATTCTTATATTAACAGTATCCCTTTGTATGTAAGAGCAAAAACTTAGGTTACAAACTCTATTTTGCAACCATAGAAATGGTTTCTGTTTCAATAAATTCTCTCAAATCTTCTTTACCTCTTGATATAGTTCCCAAAGAACATTTTTATATTCCACCTCTCCACTCTCTACAGAGGCCATTTTCTCTTCCAACAGCCTTGTCCTTTCTTCTGAGACCAATAAGCCATAGTTTTTAGATAGATAATAATAAACCTTCTTTCCCTTGATGGTTGAAATGATCTTTCCCATCCTTTCCACTATATACTTCCTTAAAAACAGCTTCTCCATAATGCTTGCATAAGTAGAAGGTCTTCCTATACCCCTCTCTTTCATTAATCCTATCACATCTGACTGGGAGAAAAGAGGTAACTTGGGAACCCATTTAGTTTCCATCCACACCTCCACCACTCCTTCTTCCAGTTCTCCTTCCACCTTCAACCCCCATTTATAAATCTCCCAGGCCCTTCCCTTTGCTCTTATCACCCTCTCTATTTCCCATACCCATTCTTTTATTCGGACTCTGTAAATCCTGCTAATAATCTCGTATTCTCTAGCCTGACTCGCCATAAACCTCCTGAAAATCAGATCATAAACCATGAGTTCCTTCCTCCCTATTCCTTCCCCAAATATAATGCCTTCCTGAACGAGCCTTTCAAGATCCTCCGCTTCTATACCTCTCGTTGGTCTTATGCATTCATGGGTTCCCTTCTCCGCCCATCTCCTGGGAACAAATTCCTCATCCAAATACTCCTCCGCTATTCTGAGCCCGGCTTCGCTAACGTGAACGGAATCTGTTCTGTGATAGGTTATGAGTCCTGCTTCGAACAGATTCTGTGCGATCTTCATACATTCCTTAGCGGATATCTTGAGAATCCTGTTAGCATCCTTGAGAAGGGTATCTGTTGTATAGGGAGGCAAAGGTTTCACTTCTCTTTTCCTCTCCTCAACCCTCTGAATAATTGCTTTTACCCTTCCTTTCCAATCCATGGGAAAATTCTCAATCTTTATCCCCAGCTCCGGAATCCATGCAATTCTTTTTTTCCTTTTATGCTCTCTTTCCCTCTCAATAATCCACCCCAAAACTGGTGTTTGAGCTCGACCAGCGGAAAGATTCTTTTCTTCAAAAATCCTCCAGAGCTTCTGACTGAGTTGGAATCCTATCCACCTATCCTCTATCCTTCTGACCATTTGAGCCTTTACCAGATTCTCATTTATTACCCTTAAATTTTCTAGAGCTCTGACTACAGCTTTCCTTGTAACCTCATGGAATTCGGCTCTTCGAACCTCTGCATATGGCTTTAACAGGTTTTGTAAATCCCATGCAATCTTTTCTCCTTCTGTATCAGGATCCGTTCCTATCACAACGAATCCCGTCTCTTCTGCAAGCCTTCTTAACCCAATGATTCTGTTTCTGGAATCATCTATTTCTCTGCTTCCACATTTTCTACACTCCTCAACTTCTTCTGTAAACTGATACCCACATTTTCCACATCTCTTTATAGATGTGTAAACAGGGATGAGTTCCTTTCCATGGATTTTAACTCCATGAAACCCAATTCCAGTTATCAAATCTGTTACATGTCCCAAACAGGCTGTTACAAGTAAAACATATCGAGAGGTAAGTATTTCGTAAACCACCAGTCCAGGCTTCCCATTTATATTCATAACCCTTACGCTGGGTTTCCCGAAAAAATGTGAAATATGCTTTGCTTTTGTTGGACTCTCCACAATGAAAAGAACAGGATTTACAGGTTCTTCAGATTTTTTACACATTAACTTTCTTGTTTTTTCCAACTCCTCCTTTACTCTTTCCCAATTCACAGCTTCCCATTCCATGAACTCAATATCGTAATATCCAGCCCTTTTCAAAAATCCCCTTATCATATCTTCATCCTCTTCCATAAGAAAACTCACACCAAGAGTTATACCCCATGCAAAGAGTCTGGAAGTTCTTCCAGAACCTTGGATATATGTTCGAACATCCGGAAAGATTATTTCCCCTTTTCTTACTATCACATCATCACTTCCTTTTTCCCCTTTTTCTATGAGCTTCTCCAAAACCCCCTTTAATTTTTCCAACGTTTCCTGATATTTTGGTTTATCGATCACTGGGAGCACATGAAGAAACTCCTTTATTTCTGGTCTGTTCCTGAAAACCAAGGCCAGAACCTTTATCATTTTATACCCCAATTCCCGGATATCCTTTAACCTTATTCTAAAAACAGGTGAACCATAAAATATACAAAACCTTATTCTTTTCGGTAAATCCAACCCCCTTACCAGTGTTCCATAATAAAAGGCTGTTCCTACCAAATAATCTATCTCCCCCTTTACAAACTTTTCGTAATCTTTCTTTTCCTTGGAAATAACAATCCCTATTCTGTATTTACTTTTCAATTCCTTCCATATCTTCTCTGCCTCTTCCTGCGATCTTGTGTATATGATTCCTCCTCCTCCTATCCATTCTAAAACCCTTTCCAGTTTTCTGATACCCTTTTCTTTAATAATTACGTCCACAACATTCCTTAATGATGAGAAGGAAAGACCCACATCGAACCCAAGAAACTTTCTGAAAAGTCTAATATCTCCTTTTTTGGCTGTTGCAGTTGAAACCATTAGAACACCCTTTCTCCCAAAATCCAAAAGCCTTAGAATATTTTCCACATTTTTTGATCCCTTCAAGATAGAGTCTACATCATCCACAAAAATAAAATCAAACCTCAGCTCTTGGATTTCTCTGAACCTTCGTGAAAGGAACTGGGAGGTGGTAACGAGAATTTGAAAATCCCCATTCCTTATCCTTTCTAACGCCCATTCCTTTTCCTTACCTTTCATTTCCGAATGATAACAGGCTATCTTTACAGATTTCTTAAACTTTTCATTTATTTCCTCCAACCTTCCCATCACCTGTTTTACTAAGAGAGTGGTGGGTAAAACAATATAACTTCTCTTTCTCTTATCTGCCAGAAACATACTGAACACACATCCAAAAGACGTCTTTCCCATTCCTGGAGGACTCACAGCAGCAAAACTCTCCCCTCTCAGCAATCTTTTTGCCCAGAATATCTGGAGCTTTCTGGGAAAGGAACCAAATCCTTTTTTGAAAAACTTCCTAAACTTCCTAATCTCTTCCCCCTCTTCATAGAGCGATCTTCTCTTCTTCTCACAAAAATTTTCTTTTATTTCCTTCAATCCAAGGGACCCATTACAAACAGGACAGAAATTATAATATTCAATTCTCATATTCCTCCTTCATTTTTTTGTATGCATATTTAACAATTCCTCCTGCTATATGTTCCGATGGTTTTTCCTCAAGCTCCCCCTCTAGATACTCCATAACCTTCTCCTCATCAGCGTTAATTATATTCTTAACAGTCTGTTCTGTTATACCCAACTCCCTAGCTATTTCCTGATAACCCTTTAGAGCCTCATTCCTTAAGACTACCACATAAGCAGCTTCTGCCAGAGAAGGAAGCCAGGTAAGGTTCCTGTACTCCACAAGTTTTTTCAGCCCACCTAAAATCTTTAAACTTCTAATAAACAATTCTTCTGCCAGTTTATCGGTATTCTTAGCTCTAGGCTTATCTATTACCTCCATATTTTTCACCTCTTTTTACAAATTCATTTAACGGAGAGATTATATTTATCAGCCCATGATCGGTTATCTCGAAGACCCAAGACCTGGAATCGTGTGGAGCAAGTCTACAACCATCTATCCTTATCAACCTTATAACCTCTCCAAGATCTAAACCATAGAGGTTGGATTCCCATTTTGTTTCAACAATCCTTTTATCCATTATCACTGTTCCATCCACTATATGAGCGACAGCCAAACCGCCGGCAGCTTCAGCGGTTTCACTTCCTTGAGAGGATCTTTTCTGCGAAACTAAAACTCCTGTTTGTTTCCATTTTTTTAGAAAATTGAAAATCACCCTTACTATCTGTCTTGCCATCATTTCCTTATGCTCGTACAAACCGGTAACACTATCGATAATAACGTTGGTTGTTTTCCTTTCTTTAATAGCGTATTTCATGGTATCTAACAGGGATTTCATGTTCTCTCTTAGTTCAGGGTTTTGGGACGCATCAATAACCACTATATTCTCTTCCACATCCCCGAAATCCAGACCCAAAACCTCCACTTTCTGTTTCAAAGAAGTGTAAAGAAAATTTGCTGGACTTTCTACAGTAACAAACAAAACCCTGTATCCTGAACCAGCCTGAACCACAGCAAATTGTTCAGCGAGAATACTTTTTCCTGTATCAGGAATTCCCGTGATATTGATTATTGATAAATGAGGTATTCCTCCCAATCTTTTTTTTACCCACTTTCCATCCTCTTTTACAATCATATAAAACATTTCGTCAAGCTTTGTCCTTGTGGGTATCCCAAAAATCTTAGGAGCATTCTTTTTCAAATCCTTAAGCAAAAAATATCCAGTCATAACATTGAATTACCTTTTGTTTTTAAAATTTTGCGGGGGCTGGGATTTCCAAGCCTTTCATATTTCTTTCCCGAGGGTTTCTTTGAGGAAGCGTTAGTTCCCGTAAAGAAAGGCTCTTCGAACCCAGGAAGGCACTAAGCCACTAGGTGTCTCACGCAGAGTCTTGCTCTTCAACCTGAACCTAGCCCCTTTGGGCGAGGCGTGCAACCTAAGCCTAGCCCCTTTGTCCACTTGGGTACCCCCGCTTATTTTATAAATTTAAACACGGAATATTTATAAACCATGTGATTGCTATGGAAAGGAGTTTTGTAATGATAAAGCCAGATGGTGTGGAAAGAGGCCTTATTGGAGAAATAATAAAAAGGTTTGAAACTCATAAGCTAAGGATCGTTGCAATGAAGATGTTAAGACCAGAAAGAGGGCTTGTAGAGAAGCATTATGAAATGCACAAAGGAAAGGATTTCTATGAACTGCTTGTGGATTATATTAGCAATAAACCTGTTGTTGCAATGGTGCTGGAAGGTAATGATGCAGTAACAAAGATAAGGGAAATTGTTGGTGCTACAGACCCAGCAGAAGCAAGAAAGGGAACGATAAGAGGAGATCTGGGCATAGATAGCATGGAAAAAGCAACCAAGGAAGGCAGAGCTATTAATAACCTTGTTCATGCTTCTGGAAGTAAGGAAGAAGCCGAGTTTGAAATAGGCTTGTGGTTTAAAGCTGAGGAGATTGTGAGATGATGGTAATTTAAATCTCTCTGCTCAATAAAATTTTATGAGACTTATTGCGAAGATTTTACAGCTAGAAGCAGACAAGCCGATAGTTGTTTTAAATGCAAGCGATGCAAAAGAGCTAGATGTAAGACCCCTTGATAGAGTAGAGATAAAGACAAAGAAAGGCAGAATAGTTGGAATAGTTAACATAGCAAAAAAGGTTATAAAGGAAGGGGAAATTGGGATTTACTCTGATATAAGAGAAGTTATAAGTATAGAGAATGGGGATGAGGTGGAGGTTAGCCAAGCATTGCCACCAAAATCTATAATGGGGATAAAGAAAAAAATAGCTGGGTTGCAACTCTCAGCCATAGAAATAAAGGACATCATAGAGGATGTGGTTAAAGGTAACCTTTCAGATATCGAGATAACAGCCTTCGTAACGGCAATGTACAACCATGGAATAACGCTAGAGGAGGCTGCAAATTTATCCCAATATATGGCAGAGACCGGGAGCATGCTTAAACTTAAGAAAAAGGCTATTTATGATAAACATTCAATTGGCGGAGTGCCAGGAGATAAAACATCCATATTGGTTGTACCAATAATCGCAGCAGCAGGCCTCACAATACCCAAAACATCCAGCAGAAGCATAACATCCCCAGCTGGAACGGCTGATAGGTTTGAATGCCTGGCTCCGGTGGAATTTGGGCTGGAAGAGATTAAAAGAATTGTAGAGAAGACAAATGGTTGCTTGGTGTGGGGAGGGGCTTTGGATCTTGCACCCGCGGATGACATATTCATAAGGATAGAATATCCATTAGGCATAGACCCCTTCCTTCTCCCTTCCGTCATGTCAAAGAAGAAGGCTGTAAATGCAAGGTATGTGGTTATAGATATACCAACCGGAAAGGAAGCGAAGATAAGATCTTTATTTGAATTTGAGGAGCTTGCGGAAAAATTCATAAGACTTGGGAAAATGTTGGGCATAGATGTTAATGTCGTTTCCACATATGGCGAGCAACCAATAGGTCATGCTATTGGTCCTGCTTTAGAGGCAAGAGAGGCGCTAAGCGCGATAATGTACCATAACCAACCACAAGATCTTATAGAAAAGGCAACAACACTCGCATCTATGCTTCTCAACTTCTCTGGCATAAGAAACGGGAAAGAGCACGCATTAAATATTATAAAGAGCGGGAAAGCTGAGACAAAGCTGAGGGAAATAATAAAAGCGCAGGGCGGGAATGAAAAAATAATGCCAGAGGATATACCACTCGGGGAAAAGGTTATAGATATCATTTCTAACAAGAGTGGAAAGGTTTTGTGGATAAGTAATAGGGCTGTATCAACAATTGCAAAGGAGGCGGGAGCGCCAAAAAATAAAGGCGCAGGCATATACCTTCATAAAAAGATAGGAGAAAATGTTAAGAAAGGGGAGAAAATATTTACCATATATGCTGAGCATACATTCAAACTCAATAGAGCATTAAAGCTTATGAAGACATTAAAGGTTATGGAAATAGGAAAGGGTATGGAGATGCTCATAAAGACCATGCCAAGAGAAAAGGAGGAGGATTATTTTATTCTTGAGAGATGATTTCAAATTTGCTAGCCAGTTATAATTTTAAATAAATTTGAGGATAAAAAAATATAATTTCAAAACTTCAGGAGGGATGATATGGAAAGGTGGGTTTATTTCTTTGGCGAAGGGGATACAAAAGATAAAATGTTACTTGGAGGTAAGGGCGCTAACCTTGGAGAAATGAAAAAGATTGGCTTGCCTGTTCCTGCTGGCTTTACCATAACAACAAAGGCGTGCAATGAATACTATGGAAATAATAAAAATTGGCCACCTGGCCTAAAAGAACAAGTTATGGAGAATTTAAAAAGGTTAGAGCATGAAAGCGGAAAGAAATTTGGAGACCCCAGCGACCCCCTTTTGGTTTCTGTTAGGAGCGGGGCACCTATTTCTATGCCTGGGATGATGGATACCATACTAAATCTCGGTCTTAATGATAGTAGCGTTAAAGGTTTAGCTAAGCAGACCGCTAACGAAAGGTTTGCTTATGATTCATATAGAAGGTTTATACAAATGTTTGGAAATGTTGTGCTTGGTATAAAGCACGAGCTATTTGAAGAAGTGCTGGATAGCTATAAAAAGGGCAGGAATGATACAGATTTGAGTAGTGATGAGTTAAAGAGGGTTGTGGAAAGCTATAAGGAATTAATAAAGAAGGAAACAGGTAAAGAATTTCCACAAGATGCCATGGAGCAATTGTTCATGGCTATAAACGCCGTATTTGAATCGTGGAACAATAAAAGGGCTATTACTTACAGAAAGCTGAACAAGATACCAGATGATCTTGGCACAGCAGTCAATGTGCAACAAATGGTTTTTGGTAATATGGGATGGGATTCTGGAACTGGTGTTGGATTTACACGAAACCCATCAACGGGGGAGAATAAACTTTATGGAGAATACTTGCTAAATGCGCAAGGAGAGGATGTTGTTGCCGGTATAAGAACACCAAAGGAGATAGAAAAACTTAAAGAGGATATGCCAAAGGTATATGAAGAATTGGTAAGGATAAGGGATATACTTGAAAAGCATTTTAAGGATATGCAAGATTTTGAGTTTACAATAGAAAGAGGAAAGCTTTACATATTACAAACAAGAAACGGGAAAAGAACTGCACAAGCGGCTGTGAAGATAGCCGTAGATATGGTCAAGGAAGGGTTGATAAGTAAGGAAGAGGCAATAATGCGCATCGAGCCAGAGCACCTAAAGCAATTATTGCATGAACGCATTGATCCAAATGCAAAACTTAATATAATTGCGAAGGGGCTTGCAGCGTCCCCCGGAGCAGCTAGCGGGATTGTTGTGTTTGATGCGGATGAAGCTGTAAGGCTTGTAGAGCAAGAAAGCATGGATGTTATACTTGTAAGAACTGAAACATCACCAGAAGATATCCATGGTATGGCAGTAGCTAAAGGTATTTTAACAAGCAGGGGCGGAATGACCTCCCATGCCGCTGTCGTTGCAAGAGGTATGGGTAAATGTGCGGTGGTTGGGTGTGAAAGCATAAAGATCGATGAGAAAGCAAAAAGGATGCGCATAGGGGAGATAGAAATAAAAGAGGGTGAATGGCTAACGATTGATGGCACAACGGGGAATGTTATACTTGGAAAGGTCAAAACTATAGAACCTTCCTTAGCTGGTGAATTTAAAGAGTTGATGGAATGGGCAGATAGCATAAGAAGGCTCGGTATAAGGACAAATGCAGATACACCAAAGGATGCAAAGGTCGCAAGAGATTTTGGCGCAGAAGGTATAGGATTATGTAGAACGGAACATATGTTCTTTGAGGAAGACAGGTTACCAATAATGCAATCGATGATATTATCGAGAACGAAGAAGGAAAGAGAAAAACATTTAGATAAACTCTTACCTATCCAAAAAAAGGACTTTATAGAAATATTCAGGGTAATGAAAGGCTTGCCTGTTACAATAAGGCTGCTTGACCCACCGTTACACGAATTCCTTCCAAATTATGAAGAACTGCTATTGGAGATTGAAGGTATGAAGATGATGAATGAGGATGTGGAGAAAATAAGAGAAAAGGAAAAGATGCTTGCACGTGTGAAAGAGCTAAGAGAGATGAATCCTATGCTCGGGCACAGGGGATGCAGGCTTGGAATAACATTCCCAGAGATATATGAAATGCAAGTTAAAGCTATAATAGGGGCTGCATGTGAGCTTGCAAAAGAAGGTGTGGAGGTTAAGCCAGAGATTATGGTACCGTTGGTAAGTGATGCAGAAGAGCTAAGAATACTTAAAGAGATCATAGATAGTACAGCAAGCAATGTTATGGAAGAATATGGTGTAAAGGTAAAGTATAGTGTAGGTACGATGATAGAAATTCCGAGAGCAGCATTAACAGCTGGTGAAATTGCAAAACATGCTGCCTTCTTCTCATTTGGCACAAACGATCTTACACAGATGACGTTTGCCTTTTCAAGGGATGATGCTGAGGAGAAATTTTTAAATGTATACATAAGAAAAAAGATATTGGGAAGCGACCCATTTGTTACAATAGACCGAGACGGCGTTGGAAGGCTTATGAAAATTGCAATACAAGAAGGGAAGAAAGCTAGGAGAGAGCTTAAATTGGGTATTTGTGGAGAGCATGGGGGTGATCCACAAACAATAGAGTTCTGCAACTCCATAGGGCTGGACTATGTATCTTGCTCTCCTTATAGGGTGCCTGTTGCAAGGCTTACCGCTGCTCAGGCAGTAATAAAACAGGAAGGTGTTAAGAATGGTTAAGGTAAAGGAGATAATGAAGAAGCATGTAATAGTAGCATCTAAGGATACAACTTTGTATACTATTTCCAAGATTATGGTTAACAATAGAATCGGGTCTGTTGTGATAGTAGAAGGAAACAAGCCTATTGGTATTGTAACGCCTGATGATATAGTTATGTTAATAGCCAAAAATAAAGACCCAAGCAAAATGAAGGTAGCTGAGCTGCTTGAAATGAAAAACAAACCATTGATAACAGCGAAGCCAAACGAGAATATACTAAGGATTACAAAGAGAATGGTAAAGAATGGAATAAAAAGGTTACCTGTGGTAAATGAAAGGCAAGAACTTGTGGGAATAGTTTCCGATAAAGAGCTCTTACTAATCTCGCCAGAGCTTGTTGAGATATTGTCTGAAAAGATGAAACTTAAGGTTGAAGGCACGCCAAGTACAGATGAGGTGATATCTGGGTTGTGCGAAGATTGCGGGGAATATTCGGACGAGCTTAAGCATGTTGATGGGAGCTGGCTTTGCCCAGAATGCGTAGAAAGGAGATCAGCCTAAAAATCTTCTAATGGTTGCAGCCTTTGTTATGTACTCCCCTAATACCTCTTTGTTGTTTTTACCCAGAATTTTCACTATTTGGCTTGTTAGCATTTCATGTTCCTTATCAACCTCATATTCTATGCCTGCTTGCTCCACAACCCTAAGCAATTTTTTGCCATTAGGAAGAAACCTTACTACATTTCTTTTATTAACAAATCTTAGCGCGTCGGAAAGATCAACAAAAAGCTTTCTATAAACACAACTCACTTGCTCGAGATCCTTTATGCTTATACCATCCATACCTATTATTTCAGGGGGTATGCCTAGAGAATAAAGGGCGCAGCAAAACTTTATTGCTCTTGGAAGTGTTTTTTTGCCAATACCGCGTGAATAACCAAAAAGACCTATATGAAGCTTTCTTTTTCTCCTTTGCGGAACATAGCGCGAGATTTTATTTATTAAATCTGCAATAGATTCTATGCAAGCCCTGTACCTTAAGGAATACCTCTCTATGAGCTCAATAAATGCATTGTCCAGCTCTTCCTCATATTTTCTCTTATTGTTACCTTTTATACTTTCTATGGCCTCTCTAACCCTCTCCTCAGGATAATCATATTTAAATGCCGATTGTATGGTAAAGGTATGCACATATGGATATTCCTTCATTACATCCCTTGCTCTGTATGGATTCAAATTTCCTCTGAAAGGGCATGAACCCTTCCCTATTATCGGAAATATCTCTATGCTATGCTCTTCCTCCACTTCATACAAGCTTGCTAATGCAAATTTATTCATTAGCACGGCTGGCACCAAACCATAATTAAGCGCTGGATCACTCCTAGCCAGAAACACACGTTGATAGCCTAGCTCTTTGTCAGCAATAAACTTTGCAATTATCTCTTTAATCCCGAGCAAACCCTTCTTATCCTCGATCAGTGGTATTATTCTTATTTCCTCAGGGTAAAATTCACCTATCCATTCTCTTATAGTTGTACCATCGGAGAATTTAAAGTTAGCCTTGCCTGCAACAAACCTTTTATAATATTCATATACCCTGTTTAGCTCTAGATGTGAAGTTGTCATTGGAAGTATTACCTCGAATATCGGGTACGTGTTTTTATAAAATAGCCTTGCTGCATCAAAACTCCGTGGTATGGATTCAAGGGTTTCAAGCAAAATCTTTGCCTCTGCCTTTTCAACGCTCGGGTTGGGCAATCGTGGTGTGATGAATACATCCTTACCCAACATATTTCTTCTGAAAAAATCTTCATAGCGAGAGAGCAGTTTTTTAACAACAAAGTTATCTACCTCCTTCCCTTCATAGTCCCACATCTGTTCCTCACATCCTAAATGGGAGAAAACATAATAAGCCTCTTTTATCTCTGTCTCACCGTCTATGATACTACCATCTGAGAAAAACGGTATCCTTGCATTATCTGGATGCTGCGTGCTCATACACCTAGGAATTTTTCTCTCCATCATTGAAAGAATAAAACTAAGAAATTTAAACTATTATAAATCAGGATTACAAAACTTTTTATCAATTTCAAGCCAAGGCTGGTACAATGAGGATGCACGTTATAGTATTTTTAGTTGTTATACCTCAAGCAGCACTTGCATATCCTATAATTACAGAGATCATGCCGAACCCAGATGATGATTGTATGGATTGTAGCGAGTGGGTTGAAATACTCTCCGAATCCCATACAAATATTACATTAACTACTTGCGGAAAAGTTGTGAATGTATCTCTAAATAAGGGCTATAATGTTATAACAAGAAACAGAGACAAATTCATAAGTATATGGAATATTTCCTCAAACATAATAGAAGCTCCAATACTCCTTAAAAATTCTGGCTGTGAGGTTCAACTTCTTGTCAATTCAACGCATATTGATATATCTTATGGCTCATTCTCTGATAAAGAGAATATTTCATTTGCATTATTAAATAATACATGGTTTATTTGTAACACACCCACACCCGGAAAAGAAAACCTATGCAAGCTTTTTTCATTCTCAATAAGCTTACCGCTGTTGCTGTATGTGCATACGAGGTATGACGATATATTTAATATCACACTTTTTAAAGAAAATTGTAGTAAAATAGAATATTTACTTGTTACTTATTACGCATATAAAGAAAACAAAACAATAGTAGCAAATAATAGTTTGAACCTAAGCATAGGATGTTATAAAGGAAAGGGTACAGGAAGTATAGAATTTGAGGACAAGGGTAACTATACCATTTGCTTTAATGTGTTTTACAAGTCGCATAATATTATATGCAGGAACGTAACTGTAACGGGCCAAGGTGTATGTAACCTTTCACTATCTATAGAAGGACCCAATATCATACCTGTAGATAAAAAGACAGGATATTACATAGCTCTTGAGGGCAATGGTAGTGCTATTATTACATATTGGATATCTGACCTTTTTGGTAATCCTTTGCCATACCATGCAAAAAGAAATGTTAGTTTAAGAGGCGGAGAAAGAGTAAGAAGGGATTTTACAGCTCCATACATATATGGAAGCATGCCTTATATGATATTTGCAAATATAACGCATGCATACTGTAATGATATAGATAAAAATGATAACAATGCAAGCCATCTTTTTGCTGTAATTGGAGAACAAGAGAAGGGCGAGAATTTTTTAGAAATAGAAAGGTATGACAAAGAGGCAAGATTTGGAGATATTGTTGATGTTTGGATAAATGCAAGTAGGAATAGTAGTAAATATGCTGTATATATATGGGTAGAAGGAGCTAAGAGGGTAAGCGAAAAGTATATTGTACACTTAAAGGAAGCTGGAAAAGTGTACAGAGTGAAGATACCCGTGCAAATAAAACCAAATTGTGATAATAGGTATAGGAGCGGTGTATACAAGCTAATTGTTGAAGGTTTGGGCATGAGAAGGGAGGGGAGTTTAAGGCTTTCCGGGAACAATGACAGGTTATGTGTGAAGGTAACGAGAAACTATGGGTATGTACGTGAATGTAAGAAGTGTGAAGATAAAGGTATGATTAATCTAAGATTGGTTGAGTATCCACAAAAAATTTATGCCAATGAGAGCATAGCTATTAAGGTTTATATAGAGAATAAATATAATACTACACGCAGTGTTGTGATCTATTCTTACCTATTTTCTAACACGAGCAGATTAGTATCTTATGGATGGGATGGAAATAGCTACAAGCGGGGATGGGATGCAAATAAGGTTAATGTGACCATTCCAGCTAATAATTGGACTGTTGTAACGCTTAAAAATTTTATAAACGCCAGCAAAGGAGTGTACACGTTGCGTATAAGAGCAATAGATGATAATAGGAGGATTGATATTACGAAAAAGGTAAGGATAGAGCAAAAGAAAGAAAAGCCAAGATGTTACATTTCATACAACAATGAATCATTAAACTTTACTCAATCAGCTGCATGCGCGCTAATTTTAAACGATCCAGAAGGTAATGTTTATATTTATAATAAAAACTCTTCTCACATGTTTAATAAAAGTGGAAAATATACCATACTCATTATCAACCAGGGCACTATTAAGAGATATACCGTTACTATTCCAACAAAAAAGAATAAATACAGGCAAGGTTATCGAGATGTTAGCGGAGCTCAAGTATTTACATTTAAAAATATAGCAGAGATGATTTTCATATATATAGCGAGTTTAATAAGATTTTGGATGGGCCCGTAGCTCAGCTTGGATAGAGCACTCGCCTCCTAAGCGAGGGGTCGGGGGTTCGAATCCCCCCGGGTCCGATAACCAATTTAAAACATAGCTTCAAAATAAAGTTATGAAATATAGATGTTGCAAATGTGGTTGGGTAGGTAAACCAATAGTAATGGAGCCAGCAACAAAGGTATGTCCTAAATGTGGCGGCGTGAGATTAGAAAAGATAAAGGTGGATGATGGAGAGAAGAGTAAATCTAAAGATTAATCATGGAGATAAAGCCTTTTATGCCAATTCGATAAGCGTTATCTTTAATCCATCAAAATTTGTCATAGATTTTAGACAAAACATACCAAGAATAGATATAATAAACGAAAAATCACATGAGACGCTTGTTACGGAGCATAATGTGGTTGTAATGGATCCAAAGTTTGCAAAGATATTTTTAGAAACCCTAAAGACATCGATAGAAAACTATGAGAAGAAGTTTGGTGAGATAAAGGTAGAAAGAAAAGCAAGGGTAAAGGAGAAAGAGAAGGACATTGTTATGAGTGATTATATAGGTTAAATTCAGACTCACTAAACACATCGGCATGGTAAATGTAAATTTCCGTTGCTTTATCCTTCCAGCAATTCTTTTCCATTCCAGCTTTCATACAAAGATGTTCTAAAAATAATACCTTGTCAGGTATTTGCTCCCATACCTGCGGCAGGTATGTTGCCATTTGCATACTTCTTTTCAGCACAACACCATCTCTCAAAGGAACAAGGCTATTTAATACTTCCTGCCAGGACTCATGTTTAAGTAATACTGGCACAGAGAGCACGGAGATCTCTATTTCTATATCCTTAAGCTCTTCATATCTTACCGGGAAAAACCTAATGTCATGTAAAGCAGCATTTATAGTATTGTCAATAACACATTTATAGAGCGGCTCCCTGGGAAGTATATGTCCTATACACCCCCTTAATTGTCCATGTTTTTTTAATGTAACAAAACACCCCTTCACCTCTTTCAATTTTTCTGGCACATTGCTTATTGCATAACTTCTCCCATACCCCAAGCGTTCTTCAAGTACCTTTCTAGCCAACCTTAAAAGAAATACCTTTTCATCATCTTCTAACCCTTTTTTGTAGAACGCTATACTTGCATATCCAACAACCCTTTGTTTATTACCTGCTGTGTCTCCAGAGTTTTTATATTCAATCAGCCTGCCCTGCCAACCCATATCCTTTGCTATATACATAAGTGTTAATATCGCCAGCTTCCCGCACGCCTCGCACCTTTCCATAAGACTAAAGTTCAGCTTTGGTATTGCTTCTATACATATTTTGTCTCGCTCAATAGCAATATTATACGGGTAATAATGGCTTAGATCTGAGCTTACAATTACAAGCGTGCTATCATCTATATACCGCTCAAGCATACGCGCAACCGCTTTTGGATTTGCATCCCCAAAAATAATGGGTATTATCTCAAACTCACCCAGAACACTCTGCAAAAACGGTATTTCAACCTCAATGCTATGCTCTTTCATATGGGCAAGAGGCTCGCTTACCACCATACTCTCTTTTCTCATTTCTTTTACCTTCTCTGAAAGTTTTACCATGCCTAGTGGAGTTTCATAATGTGTTACATTGGCTATAGATATGCCCTTGAAATACTTATGGTGACTTGGACCCATTATTATTACCGTTTTATAACTCTTGCCTCTAAGAAGTGAAACAGCTGATGCCGCAACTATGCCTGAATACACATAGCCAGCATGAGGCATCACAAGACCTCTTATACTACCATCAACGTGTTTGCTTGTGTTAGTTTTATTCAAAAGCTTTGATATCATATCCCTAAGCACGGCTTTCTCTGCCGGATAAAACATGCCAGCAACAGCAGGCTTTCTTACAACAACCTCTTCTTTAGTAGCTATTCTTTTATAATCAGGTTGAGGTTTTATAATAGCAAGAGTAAGTATGAAAATAAAGACAAAAATTACAAGCAAAGCTGCAATACCATCTCTTTTACCTTTTACCCGTATTTTTACTTTCATGACCATACACCTGCTATGTGCTCACCGCAGAACTTGCATGCATTATTTTCAATATTCATACTCGCTACATAATATCCTCTTCTCTCTACAAGTAATCTGCCACATCTCGGACAATAAGTATTTTGGGCTTTGTGGTTTGGTACATTACCTATATAAACAAATTTTAAGCCCGCATCCATAGCGATTTTTCTTGCTTGCTCAAGAAAGTCTATAGGTGTTGGAGGAAGATGGGTAAGCTTGTAATGGGGAAAAAAGCGGGAAAAATGAAGCGGATAATCTTTACCAAGATTCTTAGCAATCCACTCCACCATATCCCTTATCATATCTATATCATCTGTATAGGTCGGCACAACAAGGTTTGTTATCTCAAACCAAACCCCTTCAGATTTTAAAACTTTCAATGTGTTTAGCACAGGTTCAAGCCTTCCGGCATTAAGCTCATTGTATATCTTCTCGCTAAAGCTCTTCAGGTCAACATTGGCAGCGTCTAGATACTTACATAGCTCTCTTAGTGGTTTTTCGTTCATATAACCGTTTGTTATCCACAGGTTTCTCAATTTGTGCTCTTTTGCAAGTTTTGCCGTGTCATACATATACTCATAAAACACCGAAGGTTCATTGTACGTATAAGCTATTGATGAGCAAGACTCTGTTATAGCGTTATTAACAACAACCTTTGGCATCATGTCATAGTTCTCTGTCTTTTCTGGTGGAAATTGCGAAATCTGCCAATTCTGACAGTTAAGACAACGAAAATTACAGCCTGCTGTTGCTATAGAAAATGCCTTTGTTGACGGTAAAAAATGAAATAGAGGTTTCTTTTCTATTGGATCAACATGTACCGCTGTTGGATTTCCATAAACAAGTGTATAAAGCTTGCCGTTATTGTTAATCCTTACCCTGCATCTACCTCTTTCTCCATGTTCAAGTATGCATTGGTTTGGGCAGAGAAGACATTGAACATTGTTCCCAAGCCTTATATAATGATATGCTTCTTTTGACCACTTCCATAAGCTTAGTGATTTCTCTTTAGGAGGGCTGGATGGTAAGGTGAGCATGTTACTTATTACGAAACCCGCTATACCCATACCTAAAAGTGCTATAGAAGACTTCTTAATGAACTCCCTCCTTGTAATTCTTTTTTTCATACTCTATCTTTTTTTGATATACCTGAGGTATAGATGTGGAAACACGTGAAGGATAAGTACTATCAAAAAGGGTATTTCCATATTTAAATGTATGAGCAATGCCAGATTTTTATTTATAATTTTATGAAAACCAAACTTGCCTGTTATCGAGAACCCCGTGATTAGGTAGAGCAAAATGAATAATAAAAGTATGTAACCACATACACGCCCTGTTCTAAGCAGTGTTGATGGTTTCATTCATTAAATATTTCCATTTAGATTTAAAATGTTATTATTTTTGCATACCTTCTACTTTTTCTTACAGTTATTGCATCTCCATACCTTAGCTTTTTTACCTGCTCTTCTTGCCCATCAACGCATACCTCGGCCTCATTGCTAAGTATTATAATACCTACCTCCCCCTCCTCTATTATTACCTCCCCGCTCTTAAGTTTACCAGCATAAGGAGCAAGTGCTATTACACCAAACCTATCCCCATTGCGTAGAGGTTTTGCACCAGCCGAGCCAGCAAACGCTGTGGAACCTGTTGGTGTATATGCTATTATCCCAGAACACCTTTCTATTGTAAGTTCATTATCAATCTGCAATTCCGCATTTAACATCCTTCTAGTATATATCGCGCTTATTAAAAACTCGTTTATTGCGATAAAGGGTAGTTTTTTCCCATTTACTTCACATTCCAGCCTGAGTATGTTATTTAAAAAATAATCCCTACCCTCTTTTCCACTCAAAATCCTATTAAGTTTCTCCATGTAATCCTTTTCGCACGCGCTCATATAATGGCCGATTGAGGTTCCGGGTTTTATACCAAAGATTGGAGCATCTATAGCGGAATGATATCTGAAAAGTGTGCCATCACCACCTATTATTATAAAAAAATCGGCGCTTTTCATACTATTTGTAATCTCTATTCCCCTCTCCGTTAGCAGAGACATTACATTGTACTTTATCTCATCGCATTTCTTTTTGGCAAGTATCTTAACCTTGGTGGGTTTCATATTAATATCTTAACTTCTCAGATATATTAATGGTTTATAACACTATTAATAAGCTAAAGTGGACAAATAAACTTGGAAGATGTAAGATTATATTTGTTCATAGGGGCGCGACAAATAATATAAAGACCATCTCTGGCGATCAAATAACGGAGGTAAGAAAGACGTATTTCTGTTATAAAAGTAATGGCAAAGAAACATTCATACCTTATCACAGGGTTAAAATGATAAAGATTGATGGAAGGGTGATATGGAAAAGGTTAAGAAGATCTGGCTAGTTGATTTTTTATATCCCTCGCTGTTTTTGTACCGATAATACGTTCCAGGGTATGAAGCGGGATCTTTCTCAAATCAGACAAACTTCTTATCCCCGAATTATGCAGCGTTCTTGCCTTTACTCTGCCTATACCTTTTAATTTAACAAATGGCAAAAGCTCAGCCCTTATGCCATATTTAAGCCTTATTCTCAACTTTCTTATCTCCTTTAAGATATCCTTGTAACCAAGAAGCAATGCAAGCTCATGCATAGCATATAAGAGCCAGTCCATATTCTCTATCCTAACCCTAAGCTCACCTGGTGTAACATTATACTTCTCCAGTATTTTATCTTCCCCCATTTCATCTATCCAGTCCATGAATAGCATTGCTGTCTTTATGGATCTTATATAATCCTCATACTCTATATCCCATTCATCTGGAACCTTTTCAATAAGCATATCCTCATTGGCTACAATAAATTCACTTATAGCTTTAAACTCATTTTGCCTTACCCCGAGCAAAGGCTTCATTTCGTTTGTATTTGAGAGTAATTGTAAAATACCAATATCACTTATACATTTCATATGCTTTAGGCTTGAGATTATCTTATGTGCCGTTATGGGGTCTATATAAAGCTCTGACACCCTTCTACCTATAAGCGTTGCCTTTAGCCTTTTATCAGATAGTAGCTCGTAAGCACTAACGAAATCTCCATGGCTGTTGTTAATCTCGATGAAACCAAAACCCTTCAGCATAAGCAGGATATGCTCTATTATACCAAATAACTTATCTATGGCTTTATATTGATAGGCATAGAAGGTTTTTGAAAAAAACTCAAGCAAAGCATTAGTAGTCAGCTGATCGACTGCTATAAGTGCAAGTATATGCATTCTTAATATGGGCTCAACACCAAGCTTTGATGTTATTCTTTCTGTTTCCCCTGTTATGTATTGTTCCCATATATAGTTTGCATCCTTTTTATTCTTTGCGATTATTATTGCTTCACCTTCTTTGTCATATTTGGGTCTTCCAGCCCTTCCCATCATCTGTTCTATCTCAAGCACAGGTATATAGTCCATACCATAGCTAGCATCATAGCGTTTGATATCTCTTATTATTACTCTATAGGCAGGCAGGTTTATACCCGCGGCAAGTGTTGGCGTAGCCACTATGATCTTTATTAACCCATCTTTGAACGCTTGCTCAATCTCGTTGCGTTGCTCATTAACTATACCTGCATGATGGAACGCTGAACCATTTCTAATACAAAAAGCGAGCCTTTCACACTGTCTTGTTTTATGCTCCAGCGCGTGCTCTATTTTATTGGCAATCTTAAGCAATTTCATACCATCTTCATATCCTACATACCCCTTTGTTAATTTTGCAAGCTTTTCTGCAAGCGCTTCGGCATTTCTTCTTGTTGATACGAATATTAATGCTTGCTTACCCCTTTTAAGGGTGTCCCTCACCAATCCTTCCAAGCCACCTGCTTCCAAACTACCTTTTTCAGGGAAGAAACGAACCTTGTTGTCAAAATAGACACCTTTGTAAAGTGTTACAGGCCTGTAATTAACCTCCACGCCCCTTGCATTTATCCATTCTGCAATTTCTTCATAATTCCTTATTGTTGCTGAAAGACATACAAATTGTGGGCTTATGCTCTCCCTCAATTTTGTCAATAGTATCTCAAGCGTGGGTCCTCTTGTCGGATCGTTAAGCAAATGCACCTCATCTGCTATGATTACACCAGCATCATAAACCCATGTTACATTATGCCTTAATAGTGAGTCAAGTTTCTCGCTGGTAACGATTATTATGTCATACTTTGCAAGCCAAGAATCACTTGAATCAAGATCACCAGTACTTATACCCACCTTTATTCCTAACTTTTCATATTTTTCTTTAAAATCATTATACTTTTCATTTGCTAATGCTCTCAATGGAACGATATAGATTGCCTTCTTACCCTGTCTTATTGCATTTATCGCTGCAAACTCCGCAACGAGCGTTTTGCCCGATGCGGTAGGAGCAGCAATAACCACATTGTTACCATCCAATATGCCTGCTTTAAGCGCTGCATGCTGAACAGGATTAAGCTTTTTTATTCCAGCCTGTTTCATAACCAACTCAACCACGTCTTCGATTCTAGAAATATCATCTTTGAGCATTTTTTTCATAAAAAAGGTAAAATTTCAATACTTAAAAGAAAAATGGTATTTAATAAACTAAATCTTTCAAATATTTATAATGGCTTCATATAAATTGCTTTGTACGTGCATGCTGTGCCTTTTTGTTTTTATCAGCGGATGTGTTCAAGAAAGTAAAATTGCTAAGGAGGTAAAAGGCAGCGGGTATGCTTCGCAAGCATTCGCAAGATTAAATAAAACATTTAATTACAGAATTGGTGCGCTTGGATGGCATGAGAAAGAGCTATATGAACAAGCCAGCTTGGGAATATTCTGGTCAAGACCCCATCCTGGCGATGCCATATGGCATTTGATAGAAAGAGCAAAGGGGCGTTATGATTGGTCATCACTCGATAGAACAGTTAGAAATGCACAGAATTTGGGAATAAATCTGATCATAACAATATGGCCATATGCTGAATGGGATCAAGCTTTATGCCACCCAGAGATGCCAGAAACACCAGACCCATTTGGTGGTATCTTGCCAAGGCGCAAAGGCATCCCGTGTGATTGGGAACACTATCAAAGATTTTTAATGGCATTGGTTGAGCGATACGATGGAGATGGAAAGGATGATATGCCTGGCCTTATTTACCCCGTGAAATACTTTGAAATTGGCAATGAGCCGGAGATGACACATGGGTATGATATATTTTTTCAGGGGACGCCAGAGGATTATGCTATTTTGCTAAAAAAGAGCGCAGAAGCTATAAGAAAAGCTAATAATGAAGCAAAAATATTGCACGCAGGTATTGCTTCAAGCTTTGAATTCTCTAGAGATTTCTGGAGCAAGGTATTTTCTCATGAAAATATAGGAAAATATTTTGACATAGCAAATATACACGATCTCCAAGGCGCAGAAGATGGAAATGTAAGATTTGTTAAAGCCTTGCTTAAAGAGAATGGCATTGATGATAAGCCTGTATGGGTTACAGAGTTTTCTCTTTATAACACACCAGAGGGTGAAGGCAAGCTTGATTTTGAGAAAGTGGAGGAGAGGATCAAAAAGGCATTTGAAAAGGGGGCAGAAAAGATATTCCTTATACTACCTCCTGTTTTTGCAGAAATGGGAAAACAAGACAGTGAAAGAATAAGGGATTTAATTGATAAATACAACAAGCCGTGAAAATTAGTTCTCTAGCTTTTCACTAACAATATGGCATGGGGTTGGGAATTTCGATGCGGCAACCTTTAATGCACGCTTACCCATAGCTTCAAAATTCTCTGGTACCCTTATCTCTATTAATTTTTGATTACTCCTCACTCTGGCTGCCATACCTATCGGCCTACCGAAGGATTTCCTCATTCCTGTTTGAAACCTGTCTGCACCAGCTCCTGTCGCAAGGGGATTTTCTCTCAAAACGTGATGCGGATATACCAATATCTTAACAAAGTAATTATTTTCACCAACAAGCTTTGATAATTGCTTTGTTACAGCCATCCTTGCCGCTTCTAATGCATTATGTCTTATTTGAACGGGTTTTTTTGATAGCAAGAACATCTTTATACCAAACTTCTTATCCTTGGCTCCTATCTCAAATCTGTGTATTTTTGGATAGGGCACACCTTTTACATAACTCTTTCTCGGCTTACTTTTGGATTGTCTAGTATAAGGCCTCTCCAACTTCCTGTAACATTTTGCAGGTCTTAACCCCATAAAAAACACCTCAAATAAAATTAAATACCAGGAAACATTTAAATAACTATCAATACATTCCGAATTTTTCTCTAACCACAGCTTTCCATTGCTTGTACTCTTGCTCATCCACATGCAACCTTTTAATAACCTCTGCTTCCATTGCCTTTGCCAATTCAGGGTTATGTTTATATCTCTGATGTGCAGCTATTACAAACTCTTGCCAAGGCTTTGTTGCCACACATTCTGCAATAAAGTAAAGGCCACCTGCAGACAGACCAGTACCGTCTATCTCTTCTGATCCAGCTAACACGTACGGGAAATCTTCAATAATATCAAACCATCTCAGCTTGCCCTCCTTTACAAATTTACCATAAAGTATTGCTTCTTGCTGTGGTGGAGGGTTAGCTTTTAGATACTTTCTTAACCTTTCCATCTCACAGTACTCTCTTATGAATATATCTGTAAGTATCTTTGCTGCTTCTATATAAGAAAGTATACTACAATTTTTAAATTCGCCGTAAACGGAGAGAAAATCAATAACAGCATCTTCAACATTTAAAGGTGATGAAAGAAGCCTTTCCCTACTCACACTCTTTCTAGGGGAAAGTTGAATGGAAATTGAGAAATATCCCTTTATATCTAGTGGCTCGATATTATTAGGGATGGTTGATTTATACGCTATACAATCCTCGCCCTCTTGAAATCTAAAATCAGGTAAATGCAGGCCAGCTCGCTCAAACTTTTTCTCAATTATCTCCAAACGCCTTTCCGTTCTTCTTCGCCTCCCCATACTAACCACTGGAATAAAATTTTATTTAGCAATAACAAATTTAACCTTTACCTCTCCAAAAGATTTTAAGTATTAAAATCAAGGGTGTAATATGAGCAAAATTGCTTGTATAGATCTGGCTGAGAAAGGTAAACTCAAGTTGGAATGGGCAGAGCGGCACATGCCTGTACTTATGCAAATAAGGAAAAGGTTTAAAAAGGAAAAACCATTATCTGGTAAAAAAATAGCATGCTGCTTGCATGTTACAAAAGAGACGGGAGCATTAGTTAGAACGCTTGCAGAGGGAGGCGCAAAGGTGTTTGTTACTGCCAGCAACCCTTTATCTACACAAGACGATGTAGCGGCAGCCCTCGTAAAAAATGGCATTGAGGTTTTTGCTTGGCGTGGGAATCATGAAAAATATTATTGGTGTATAGACCAGGTATTAAATGCGGGGCCTCACATATTAATGGATGATGGTGCTGACCTAATAACGAGGGTGCATACAAAAAGGAAAGAGCTGGCAAGTAATATAATAGGCGGAACGGAGGAAACCACAACAGGTGTGACCAGATTTAAGGTAATGGAAAAGGATAACAAGCTATTATTTCCGGTTATAGCGGTTAATGATGCATACACCAAGTATCTCTTTGATAATAGATATGGAACAGGCCAGTCTACAATAGATGGTATACTTAGAGCAACAAATGTCCTCATTGCTGGCAAAACCTTCGTTGTCGCGGGCTATGGATGGTGCTCAAGAGGCATAGCTATGAGGGCAAGGGGCATGGGAGCGAATGTAATAGTTACAGAGGTTGACCCATTAAGAGCTTTAGAGGCGGTAATGGACGGCTTTAGGGTAATGCCTATGAGCGAGGCAGCAAAATATGGCGATATATTTGTTACTGCTACGGGCGATAAAGATGTTATAAGAGGGGAGCATTTCAAAGCTATGAAAAATAACGTTATATTGGCTAACGCTGGCCATTTCAATGTTGAGATAAGCATAAAAGACCTAGAAGGTATGGCAAAAAGTAAAAAGACAATAAGAGAGAATGTTGAAGAATATACATTGGGAGATGGAAAGAGATTGTATCTTCTTGCAGAGGGAAGGCTTGTGAATTTAGCATGCGCTGAAGGCCACCCAAGTGAGGTAATGGATATGAGTTTTGCGAACCAAGCATTATGTACTGAATATCTCGTAAAAAATGGCATGCACATGCAGGCAAAGGTATACAGGGTGCCAGGGGAAATAGATAATAAGGTGGCAAAGCTAAAACTGAAAAGTATGGGTATATCAATAGACAAACTAACAGAGGAGCAAAAAAGATACCTTAATGAGTGGAAAGAAGGGACATAAATTTTTAAGTATAATTACTATTACTATAATTATGGTTATAGTAAAAAGATTTGATGATGAAAAAAGAATAAAAAAGGCATCTCTGCCATTGTTGGTTTATGGCAGAAGAAAAACAGGGAAAACATTTTTAGTTAAGTATATCTTTAAAGATGCAAACTATTTCTTCGTTAGAAGGGATAAAACTATATTTTATGAAAAAAGAGATGAAAATATAAGATATGATGAGCTTGTGAGGATCATAGAAGAAAATAAAGGGACTATAATCATAGATGAGTTTCATAGGCTTGGGGAAGATTTTTTGGAATTTTTACATATAAAGCAACCAAAAAACCTAATCCTTATCACATCAACATTAAACCTAGCAAGGAAGTTGATTACACAAAAATCACCAATTCTTGGACTCTTCATGGAATTTAGGCTTGATCTAATAAGTGAGAAAGATATTTTAAAGAATATGCGAAAATGTCTCAAGGGAAAGGAATTAATAGAAAATTGTGTTTATTTAAGAGAGCCCCTCCTGCTCAGATTTTTTAAAAACAAGAGAATAGATTTTAACTATCTGAAGCTTACAATACCAGCATTAATAGGAGAGATTTTTGGGGAAGAAGGCAGAGAAATATCAAGCAGATATGAAGGAATATTAAGAGCCATAGCAACAGGGAAAAATACGGTATCTGAGATAGTATCTTATCTCTACTCATATAGATTGATAGATAAAGAGGATAGCAGCGTAGTGAAACAGTATTTAAAAAATCTTATTGAGTTAGGACTTATAACAAGGATTAAAGATTATTTCAGAAATAGATGGTTCTACTTTATAGCATCACCTGTTATTGATCTTTACTATTATCTTGATGAGAAGTATAATTTTTCTGAAAACGAACTTGGAGAGAAATACTTCAAAGAGAAGGTGGGAAAGCATGTAGAGCATTTCTTTAGAGATTTGCTCTCCAAGATTCTTAATAAAAGAAGTTTTATAATCTCAAAACCTGATCACGAAATAGATATAGCACTTGCTGACTTCAACAAGCTTAGACTTGTTGGCGAAGTTAAGTGGAAAAATAGAATAAGCAGGGATGAGATCATGAAGATTGAAGAAAACTTGAAGAGGTATGGATGTGAAAGAATATTAATAGTACCGAGTAAAAGGGCCCTAAAAAAGAGTATAATGGGTATAAAAGTGTTAGATGTAGATGATGTTGTATCGCTTGTATCGTAAAAGAAAGCTAGCTATACAGTCTCTTAGCAAACTTTTCCAACATCTCCATGCCTTTAATCTCTTCTTTGAACATCTCCACTTCTTTTATCCTTAGCTTGCTAAAAATCTTCTTTATCTCCTCTATACGCTTTAACTGTTGCTCTCTTTTTGCAGCGCAGAAATCACAACCTATGTTTGCTGGAATAATCTGATTTACTATAATCTCTTTTACCGGTATTCCATACTCATTAAGCACAGCATAAGCACGCTTTGATTCAAGAATGCTCATTGCTTCAGGTATTGTAACTATAACATATGTTGTCCTGTTAACATCTTTTAATATCTCTCTGGCTTTGTTTACCCTGTCCTTCAATTCTTCCAAGTACTTAATGTCCATGTCACTATCTTCGCTTTTGCCAAACGGAAGAAGCTTCTTAAAGGTGTTTATGGCATGAGCAAAGGTTAGTCTTATTTTTATAACCTTTCCAACCCATGAATCAAGAATATCAGGAAGTGATAAAAATCTGAGTGTATGGCCAGTAGGTGCCGTATCAAACACTATCACATCATACTCCTTGCTGTTCATGTACTGCAAAAATTTATCAAACGCAGCTATCTCATCTATACCAGGAGCTGTACCGGCAAGTTCAAAACCCTCCTCCAAACCAAACCCCTTTAGCATTTCCAGCTCGTTAACCTTAACAGCAAGCTTCTCCCTGTATTCATCCATAGCCTTTTTTGGGTCAATTTCCACAGCATAAAGATTTCGCTTTATTTTTTTTATTTCCCCACCTATCTCCACTTCAAAGGAATCAGAAAGAGAGTGGGCGGGATCTGTTGAAATTATTAATACCTTTTTACCATTATTTGCAAAATGAAGAGCTGTTGCAGCAGCACAGCTTGTCTTGCCAACACCGCCTTTACCTGAAAATAAATAATACCTCGTTGCCCTATTTTTTCTAAAAATCAATTTATACCACCTTTATATTGTAGAAAAATATCCATGAAGCAAACCAAATAAGGAGATAGGCAAGCATACCATTTGATACCCACCAATTTAGGCCTTTTCTACCAATCGTAGCCTGCAGTATATAGCCAACAATAAATAGCAGAGCTATACCATAGCAAACAGCAAGCCTATTATTCCCAACAAAGATCGATGCATAACCCATAGCAATACCAGCGATCGTATGCATTACAATACTTGCCTTTTCTGCTTTCTTCTCCATGTTAATAGGTAAGGATCTTTAGGATTTAAAAGGTTTATTACATAAATGTAGCTGAATATGCATATAACAAATTTAACTCCTATGCCCCACAGGCATTATAACAAGTGGCGTGCCGGTTGCTTTCAAAATTTCCTTAACCATGGTGTCATCAAAGGCGCCAACATTAACCGTGCCTAAGCCAAGGGATGTTGCCTGCAAATAAATATTTTGGGATATATGCCCAGCCTCAATATGCGCATACCTTATCCCCCTCTCTCCATATTTCCATGTTAATTTTTCATAGTTTGCAACTATTACAATGCTTGCTGGAGCTTCTTTAACCCAAGCTTGGGAAAGGGCGGCATAGCAAAGCTTATCCCTCTCATCTCCTTTAATCTTCAATTGCAATGCATGCTTATCTGGCAGGTAAAGATAAACCCCTTGCTCAAGCCCATCCACATTTCCCGCTACTACGTAAATATCCATTGGATACAGTGCCCCAGCTGATGGTGCCGCTCTTTTACCATCGCTAGATGTTATACCTTGTGCAGCCCACAGAATCTGGGCAAGTTCTTTTAGGGTAATAGGCTGGGTAGTATAATCCCTTATAGAGCGCCTTTTCGCTATAGCTTCTTCCAAACTCATATTCCCTTTCTTTAAGGGCTCAGGCAAATTTATCACATTGCCCATAACACCACCTCTATCTTCATTTTTTATACAACCAGAGATTAGCATCATAATTATGATTATAAACAATATCCTCATATTTTAGAATTCTGAAAAAGATTTTTATTTGAGGCGGGAGAAAAAAATTATCTATGGGTAAGCTTAAGAGGGAAATTAGTTTATGGGAAGCCACCTTAACTGGGGTCGGCATAATTCTTGGCGCCGGTATATACGTTCTCATAGGAAGAGCAGCAGGCATAGCAGGCAATGCAGTCTGGCTTTCCTTTGCCATAGCAGCTCTTATCGCTGCATTTACAGGCTTAAGCTATGCTGAGCTTTCCTCTTTAATTCCAAAGGCTGGAGCAGAATATGAGTACGTTAAGCATGCTTTTGGCAAACGCTTAGCATTTATTCTTGGCTGGCTATTAATAATAGCTGGCATAGTCTCAGCATCTACCGTAGCTTTAGGCTTTGCTGGCTATTTTGGTAAACTTTTTAACATACCTTTACTCCCAAGTGCCGTAGCCCTTATATTACTGCTTTCTATCCCACTTTTTTACGGTGTTAAGGAATCTGTAAGGCTGGGCGTGGCTATGACATTAATCGAGGCCTTTGGTCTATTTTTCATAATATCCATAGGCGTGCCAAATTTTGGAAGTGTTAATTATCTTGACATGCCAAACATGTTTGCCATTTTCCAGGCATCAGCGCTTATATTTTTCGCCTATATAGGCTTTGGCCAAATAGTAAGGTTAGCAGAGGAAACAAAGGATGCAAGGAGCGTTATACCTCATGCAGTTATATTGTCTGTGGTAATAACTACAATTATCTATATACTTGTCGCTTTGTCTGCTGTAAGCATAATTGACTGGCATGCTTTGTCTGCTTCACCATCGCCACTTGCAGATGTTGCTGCTAAGGTTCTTGGTAATAATGCTTTTGTTTTGCTTTCCTTTATAGCCCTCTTCTCCACTACCAACACCGTTCTTTTCATAATGCTCTCCACATCCCGCCTCATCTACGGAATGGCAGAAAAGACCGGCTCAATTTTTGCTTATGTGCACCCTAAAAGAAAAACACCATGGGTAGCTATAGCATGCGTTACTGTTCTTGCTTTAGCCTTCCTTTTTGTTGGGGGAATAGAGAAGATAGCAGGCATAACAAACTTTATGTTTTTCATAAACTATATCTTGATAAATCTTACAGTAATAAAGTTGCGCTATTCTATGGCTAATGAGCATAGAGAGTTTAAGATTCCTGTGAATATTGGTAAATTCCCGCTGTTGGCATTTTTAGGCATGCTGACATCTTTTATTATGATAGCCTCTCTTAATGCAGAAATAGTTGCTTGGGGCATAGCTTTAGTTGGTATTGGTTTTGTTGTGCACGAGATTCTTGTTAGAAAGGGATTTGAGGTTTAATTTGTAATACCTGCAATATTCCCTTATCTTGCACTCATTGCATTTTGGCTTTAGCTTGCAGATGGTTTGGCCATAGGCAACAAAAATTTTATTTACCTGAGCAAGATACCTTGCTGGTATAATCTTTTTAAGCCCCTCCTCTGTCTCCTCTGGCTTTACCGTTTTCACCAACCCCAGCCTGTTGGCTATGCGATGCACATGAACATCCACACCTAAGGCGGGTTTACCAAATGCATTAGCAAGCACAACATTGGCGGTTTTTCTCCCCACACCGGGCAATTTTATCAATTCTTCGTATGTTTTTGGTACTTCAGAATTATACCTTGTTGTTAGGAGTTTGGCACATTCAACAAGCCTCTTTGCCTTTATCTTATAAAATCCTATTGGGTATATGAGCTTCTCAACATCTTTTACTTTCATATTTGCAAGCTGGGCAGGCGTTTTTATTACAGTGAAAAGTCTTTCCGCAACCTTATATGTAAGCTCATCTCTGCTTCTTGCACTAAGAATAGTAAATATTAGTACTTTAAATGCATTTCTCAGATTTTTCCTGAATACTGGTGCATGCCTTTTTCTTGCTTCCTCTTCCATAACTTTTAGCAAGGTTTCCCATCTCATACTACCTCCACAACTCACATGTTTTGCATATCCTGTTAACACTTGGTTCGTTGCATTTAGCACACGAATACATTACCTTTTTACTTAAGTGCGTTGCTATAACTCTTGATATTTTTACACCAGTTCTATATGCTGAGAATTTTATCCCACTGCTCTCTTCCTCGAGTTCATTTAAAAATTTTTTAACCACAAATCTCATACCCCTTGCATAGGGACATTTTTCTTCCTGTATCTCAATACCATTAAGTAATGCATACAGAGCAATCTCTCTTTCCGGTATCTCTTTGAAAGGCTTTACTCTCTGAACAAAAAGCTTATGCATAACAGCATACTTATATGCTCTGCTCAATCTGCTCAAATCACCTCTCAGATAATCCATTATCACGCTTTGTACTTCATCATCAAGGTTATGAGCAGTAACGAGCCTCGTCGCCCCCAATTCCCTTGCCTTCTTATTCAATAACCATCTCCTCGCAACACCACAATATGTGCACGCATACTCTCGCCTATCTTTTACCTTCTCGTCCAGCGTTAACCCAAATTCTTCCTTAAACGAAAAAATATAATGCCTTATGCCCAGTCTTTCGCAAAGCCTCTTTGCAAGTAAGATGCTTTTGTCTCTATAGCCAGCTATTCCTTCATCTATAGTAAGGGCAAAAAAATCTATACCCCTAACATTCCTAAATAATTTGTTTATAAAAAATAACAAAGCGCTCGAGTCTTTACCACCAGATAAAGCTATTGCAAGCCTTTCATTATTTCCAAGCCCATACTTTCTCAATGTATGCTTTGCTCGCCTCTCGATACTTTTTATAAAATGCTCCTTACAAAGATACGTCCCCTCGTATTTTCTGTGGTACACAGCTTTTTTCCCACACTTACAAAACATCGCATTTATTCCTCCCTTGGAGCAAGAATAAAGCCCATATGCACCTTGTCTATTTCCTTAAATGTCAACCTTAACGGATAATCCGTGCCAAACTCCAATTCAACCTTATCGGAAAGCTTGCTTGCTTTTATCATTTTCTTAAGATACTCTAACGGATACCTTGCTTTTATGCTGTCTTTCACATTTATTTCATAAAGCCCTTCATCTCCCTTTACAAGCTGGAGCTCTGTTGCAGAGAGCTCACTCTTTGCCCACAATTTAAAGTATTCATTGCTCGCCTCAAATACAACAGAATCATCTATTATTAGGGCATCCGCTATACCATCTTCAAGTATGCCAGAAGCCATCACAACCTTTCCAGAAAATTCTAATTGTTCTATTGGCGGCTTCTCCATTGATATGTCAAGAATTGGCAATGTGAATTTTCTTTTCCACGCACCTTTAGATATTATCTCGAACTCATTTCCATCAAATTTAAGCGTAACGCTGTCCCCACTTCTAAGCCTTTTTATTATTGAAACAAAATTTGACAGATTGAGGCCAACTTCATCACTACCTTCAGATTTGAACTCATCAAATGCTGTTGGTAATAGTTTAAAATCAACAACAGCTATCATGCTCCTATCCGGAGATATCATACTGAGCCCATTTTTATCAACCTTAAAGACACCCTCATCTATTATCTCTGCAATTATTGGTATAGTATTTTTAAGTAAATCCACATTGCTTAGTGTTATTTCGAACATTTTTACCCCTCCTTTTATTTTATACCGAGCTAAATATTTTATATGCGTTTCTATAAGCTTCTATATCCAATCCTTCTGCACTTTGCACAACTTCTCCTTCCAGCTCAATACCGTCTTCTGTTGCCATAACCCTTCCTATAACCCTTATTACCCCTTCTAGATCTGCGGCATCACTTACCCTTACTGTAACGCTACCTGTCCCGTCATCAATAACTATGATATTATCCTTCTTATCAACCACTCTTCCTACAACCCTAACACGCACATCTTCCTTGCTTATATCCTTTATAAGTTTATATAAACCAGGTAACCTTCTTACCCCTGTCATCAAATCTGAATCCATATTTCCTAATTAGGATTTAGGTTTAAAAAATGTTAATAAATTAATTGATTATTTTTTTTAACTTCCCAAGCACTTATTTCACTTCCAAATTTTTAATTGAGCATAGTGAATATTTTCCAAGCACAACTTCATTGAACTGCTCAATTGGCACAGATAAAATAGGAAGGAGCGAGCATGGGGATTCGTATCTTGTTGTTATGATACACTCTCCTTCATCCCTATCTCCATATACCCTTAGCATAAACCCCCTTTCTTCTGATTCAAATTTTACACTTGTCCCATCCTTAAATTTTATCTCCTTATATATTTTACCACTTTAAAGAAATTATTTATTTAATTTTTAAAAATTTTTACCTATCCGATAATCCTTTTAAAGAATTCTTTAAGCTTGCTTTGTCTTCTCTTTGCAATTAAAGCCTGTGTTGTTGCCCAAGACATCCTTACCAATCCCTCCGGGAAATCTTTGTGTTCTTTGAGATACTCCCTCATCCATGCTATTGTTTCTGTATCACTAGGATAACCAGAGCCCCTAACTCCATATTTTTTTCTTATCTTTGCCATTTCTTTATCTCTTTCTACCTTTGCAAGTATAGATGCAGCGCTAACTATTGGGTATTTTTTATCTGCATAATGCTCTGCTATAAAATTCACATTTGTCATTTTGGAAAGCATTTTCTCAAAGCGCTGTGTGTTATTTTCCGGGCTATCTATATAGGCAAGATGGGGATTGAGATAATTCAATATTTCTGCAAATTTTATGGCTTCAAGCCTGTTTAAATTTATACCCTCCTTTTTGTAGTTATCTATTTTACAAGGCCCAACCTTTACTATAAGTATATCTTTTGCTATCTTTTCAATTTGCTTTGCAAGCTTTTCCCTTCTTTTTGGCGCAA
>QMZT01000005.1 GCA_003663325.1 Candidatus Aenigmatarchaeota archaeon
CAAACCAATGCTGACAAGCTCAAGTTCTATTTCGATAGCATACAGCAAACATTAGGATTTAATGGTAATATACCAAACAAGACCGCATATCTTCCTTCATATCCTGTTCAAATTGGCAAGATGAATTATTATTTCTCCGGTATTATAGACCAAGTCCTAATCTATAATCGCTCCCTGAAGCCTTATGAGGTTAATGCTCATTATCTGGCAGCCATATCTAATAGGAGCAATTATGTTTATGCTTGGCTTTCTCCTGTCTTGGATGGTGGCAAACAAACAGCTGACTGGAAGGAGGTAAGCTGGGAGCAAGAAATACCGGCAGGCACAAACATAACTGTACAATTCAGGGCTGGCAATAGCTCTAGCTATAATGCAAGCACATGGACAGATTGGAGCATAGAATATAACACCAGCTCGGGTGTGGATATAAACTCAAGCTTCGATTACCGCTACCTTCAGCTTAAATTCAATTTCTATACCTATAGCCCAAACGTAACCCCCGTATTGAAGAGCTTCACCGTTAACTATTCCATGGAAAAGGTACAAACAAACAATCTTGGCTGGCTACAATTTGCTATAAACGACACCTCTTTGCCGCATACTTTTGAATGGGAATCACAAAATCTTAGCGGTGTGCTCAGAGTAAGGGCTTTGCAAATTATAGACCTCAGACCATTTGGCTTGCCAATAATTGATAATGTAACAACAGCCAACCTTTCAATGAGCATAGCCATTAACGCTTCAACCTTGCAAGGAAGCTTAACCAATAGAAACATTAGCAGGGTTTGGGTTAATATAACAAAGCCCTCTGGAACGTGGGAAAATGTAACGCTAAGCGGGCCAGAAACGGGAGGAAAGTGGCAAGCAAGCTATGTTCCAGACCTACTCGGCCCCTATACAACCAAGTTCTATTGGGAAAGCACCGCTGGCGATACAGCAATCTTGAGAATGGGAGAATTTGAGGTAAGAACACTACTAATTGGTATAAGCTCGCCAGATAATAAAGGCTATGATAAAATCGTCTTTGAGCCGGGAGACAAGTTTAATGTCACAGCATGCATTAAAGAATTCAATGGTAGCCATTACTTCAACGTTACCTCTGGCAACTTTGATATAAAAATAAGCACAGATAGCGGTTACGTTTATGGCAATCTAACATATGTTGATGGTTGCGAGTGGCGTGCCAATTTCACAGCTCCAATGACAATAGGAACATATACAATCTATATAAACGGGACAAGCTATTTGGAAGGCATATACGGGAGCAATCAAACAAATTATCATGTGAATCAGAAACCACTTTATCGAGAAGAAACAGTAACGGTAGAACCTGATATAAGCTACTACTACGATAACTTCACATTTAATATTTCAGTTAAAGATAATGAATGGAATGATGTAAATGTTACCCTCTTCGTCTCAACCGATAATAAAACAACATGGCAGTATAAAGGCTCAGTTCTTGTTACAGCTCCGGGAACATATAAAACAGCATCCATAACAACGACATTCGCATATACAGATGTTGGAAGCGATAACTACTATAAATTCCAACTAGATGACAGCTATTTCAGAGTTAACACCACAGAATATGAGGGGCCAAGTGAGATAAGGAGCCAGATTGTTATAAACCTAACACAAGACCACTATTACATATACAGAAACGATAGCTTTAGCCCATACAACGTAACCTTTAACATAAAGACAACGGATGCAAGCGATAACCTATTGGAAGGGATAAATGTAACCCTTTACAGAAACTCAACCTTCATAGGTAATTGCACAACGAATGCAAGTGGTGAGTGCAGGATAACCTATAATCCAGAATACTATCTAAGCGTTGGCAACTATAGCATATTGGCAAATGCAAGCGGCGCAGGCTATGATTACAGCACCACAACATCTTGGCTTATACTAAATGGCAAGCTATACCCACAGATAGATAGTCCAGCAGCTAATAGTGTGTTGCTGAGAGGGGCAAGCTATAACTTCAACTCAACAACAACAGATGATAATGGCACGTATCTAAGCGTTAACATAGACTGGCATCTTTTGAATTCTAGCTTGCAAACTGTAGATAGCTTTGGCCAAAACCAAGAAGACCTAATTTATACATTCGCAAGCAATCTAACTGCTGGCACCTACTATATAAAGATAAACGTAAGCAAGCCTTTCTATGATAATGCCCAACATAACATATCAATAACAATAAAGTATAGGAGCGCTGTGAACATAACCCAAGGCCCAAGCCAAATATACAGAGGTAATAGCGGGGATTATTATGCAAGAGTATACGATTTTGATAACGATACGGTATTGCCAAGCTACACAGTAAGCTGGTACGTTGATAGCCAGTTTAAGCAATTCATCTTGACCGGGCCTACTGGCTATTCTATCTACACCTTCGATACAACAGGCTACAGCTTGGGTATGCATGAAATAAAGGCGGAGATAGGAAGCAAAGGTGATTATATACCATGGATAAACTCAAGCAATATTAGTATGGAAGTAAGAGGGATTCTGTACATAAACATCACCAGCCCAGGAGAGAATCAAATAGCTAACAGAGGGAGCTTTGTACAGCTAAACTCAAGCGTTTGGGATGATACCAACAATGAGCCAACAAATGCGTACAATGTTAGCTGGCTGTTAAATGGTATGCAAATACTAAACCAGCAAAACGGAAGCTACCAGATTCCATGGACAAACCCAATAGGCTTAAATAATCTTAGTGCAACAGCTTATGGCAATTATTACGATAATGGCACAGATAGTATATTAATAAAGGTGTTTGGCTACTCAGAGCTTTATAACATAACCACAGATAAAACCATATATTTGAGCGGAGAGCCAATAATGGCTAATTGTTCTGTTAGAGATTCCAACACATCCATAGCCATAGCAAACTATCCTGTTAAATTCTACTTTAACTATAGCTATCAAGGCACCAATTTAACCAATAGCTATGGAATAGCATTCTTTGAAATAAACACAAGTGGAGCAAACGCAGGCTTTTACAATATATCCTGCGAGCTAGAAGATAACGCTTCCCTCTTCTATAATGTGTCCAGAGGTTGGATTGATAGAGAGATAGAGATACGAAGGTTGTTGGTAATAAAAAATGTTACAGCCCAGCCAGCAATTATTTACAGAAATAGCAGCGCATCGCCGCATGAAGCCAATATAAGTGTGGAGGTATGGGATGGCGCCATCAAGCCTATGCCTAACGCTATTGCTCATTTTTACCTACCAAATGGCTATGAGAATTGTACTACAAGCAGTAATGGTATATGCTCGATCTTGTGGGACCCACCAGATAACTATCTGCAAGCTAACTACACAATCTTCGTTAATGCAACAAAGCCTGGCTCAAACCCTAGCAGCACGGAAAATATAAGCGTGGAGGTTGTTACCAACCCAGTGCTTGAGCTAAATACCACAACCTTGTTATTCACACCAGCAAAGATGGGAGAAAACTCAACCCGTGGCCAAGTCTTTGTAATATTCTCCTTGGGTGATACCAACCTAACAAATATATCAATCTCATGCATCTCCGGCATAATATGTCAAAACTTCACAATAAGCCTTTCCAACAATAACTTTGATTTAGAGATGGGCAAGAACAAAACAATAGAAATCAATCTGAGCGTGCCAGCTAACTTCAACAATTTCGGCGACTTTGATGGCATCCTAAGAATAAGGGCAGCCAATGTTAATAGAATAAATACTACCAAAACCACCAAGTTCATCAACATGAGTATACATGTATTTAAAGAAGAGACCATGCTAAGGCAAGAGCCCCAATCAATCACCGTGGGCAATATACAAGGCGATGTTATAACAAAGGTAATAAATCTAACGCTGGAAAACAAAGGCAGCGATAATATAACCCAAATTAATTTAACACTGAGGTTTAACACAAGCTTCTATGGCTGCATAGACACATTAACATGCAATGATATGATTATTTACCCAAGCTATCAAAACTGCTCTCTCATAGAGCCCAATACTACTTGCAACAAAACATTCTACATAAACATATCTGCAACCACCGAGCCGTATGATTTTTACAAGATTGTTGGTAAGGCAAGCTATATAAATCTTGATAATAGCTATGGTAGTGCTAAGAACATCACAAATCTGGATGTTAATCCAACATATGCCCTAAAGATAGCCCCAGACCAATTCTCTGGCGTGGTAAACCATGGTCAATCAAAGCAGATAGGTGTAATGAATATCTCCAATACAGGCAATACCGTTATTAGTAACGTTAATTTAATACCTTACGGAGGCAATTTAACAGCAAGCTGGCTAACAATAACCCCTGACCATTATGCAGGCATAGATAAAGGTGCAACGAAACACTCAACCATAACCGTATCACTGCCTGCTGGCACTGCGCCGGGCAAATATTGGACATACATTAATGTTACATCCGACCAGGCAGAAACAAAGCAGGCTATGGTAAACATTACCGTGCCAATAGATTACTCTTGGAGCATAAACCCGAGCTATACAGAGCGCAGTGTATGGGTTGATCTTCCCGGCACTTTCAATCTAACAATTAGCAATGAGGGGAATGTTAATCAAAGCTTTAGCTTAAGTTGTGCATCCCAAAACTCCTCCATACTAACGATAACGGGCTATCCGCAGGAGGTTAATGTAAGTAAGCAAGCAAGCGAGAACGCAAGCATCAATTACTTTGCTGCAAGCTCTGGGAACACGATACTCCAATGTACAGTAACAAATAAGCAAAATAATGAGCAAAAAACAGCAACCTTTAACGTTACCGTTATCGATATTGCCCCCATATTATATGAACCGCCAGCATGGTATCAATACAGGGATATTAACTATGAATCCCAAGTAATAGAGATAAACATCTCCGACAATCACCAATTACAGGATAATTGGGCATGGATAAATGTAACGGGGACTGAGGAGAAAGTTATTAACATGAGCATAAAGCAAACCCTTGGCAGCAATCCGCCAAACTACACCTTTACTGGCAACTTCACCCCAACCATGGCTGGCTTGTACTATTTTGTTATATACGCAAAGGATGATGCAGGCTACACAAACCATACCGCACAATACCAATTCTATGCTATACAATCAACAGACATGGAGATAGCAACAAACACATCCAGAGCAATAGCAGGAGTAACGCTAACTAATGGCAAGTGTTTTGATCAGGCAATAAATATAACAAATCTTGGCAGTGGCGCCACAGGATATGGAGGAGCCTACTATACCAATCTAAGCATAACAAACCTTCCATCAGGATGGAGCGCAGACCCACCCTTAGTTAGTTATGGAAAGGTTAAAGGAGGCGAAACAAAGAGCACAACAATACAAATATGTGTTCCCGCAGCAACACCAGCCGGCAGTTACTCTTTTGTTGTTAGGGTGGATTGGATAAATCCAAACAACTATGCAAGCTATAAGAGCGAGATAGTTGATGTTGATGTTTTACCAACGCCGCAATTAGAAGTTAGCAGTGTGCCACCAATAGATAACTTCACGCATGGCACCACAAGAGAAGCCAGCTACGTGTTATCCAATACGGGTAATGTAAAGGTTAATAACATCACGTTATACAGGGCAGACAGCTTAACAATAAATACTACTATAGCTCCAGATTTCATCACAGCTTTATCTATGGGAGAAAGCAGCACAATATACGTAAACATTACCGTGCCTTTGGGCTTTTCCCCCGGTCCTTACCAAATTAAAATAAACCATGAGGGTGTAGAGGCAAGCGTGTTGCAAACAATATTCTTAACCGTTTTGGAAAGCAAGGAATGGAATATAAGCACAACAAAAATCTCAAAGCTTGTTGCTAGCAATACCTCTGGCAAGTTTGCTGAGATAAACCTAACAAATAACGGTAATGTGCAGCTAGACTTTAGCCTAAACATAACGGGCAACATCTCCAGCTACCTATCTTACCCAACATCGCTATCTGTTCAAAAACAGAGCACAGAGTTAATAGTTATAAACTTCTCATCACCTGCAACAAAGACAGATTATATGGGCAACCTGACTATTTCTTCACCAGGAGCAAACCCGGAGAATATGAGCATAGCACTAACCATGGGTGTCAGACCTTTAGAAATAGACCTTAAAAGCTACACAAACGAAACAAATGCCAGCGAGCCTATAAGCCTTGTTGTAAATCTAACCTATGATAATAAACCTGTTGATACCTCCAACTGGAATATAAAGGTGGGTGGGAAGGCATGCACCGAGCTTAATGCAAGCTATAATAGCAAGCTGTGGTACATAGCTTGCATTGCCCCCGAGCTAAAAGATGGCTATTACTATGATTTGGAGCTAAGAGCAGCAGCAATAGTTAACGGCAGCAATATAGAAGGCTTAGCCAATTATCCAAAAGCCATTTACTATTATGACATCTCCCCGCCAGTCATAGAATCTATCTTGGCTGAGGAAAAAGAAGTTGCAAATGAGACAGCCAAAGCAAACCAAACAATAATTGCTAACATTACCGATGCAACAAAGGTAGCAAGTGCAGACATAGTAGTGGAGAAAGAAGGTAGTGTTGTTTATTCTGGTCCCATGACAAATATCTCAGGAAATACATATAGTGTAAATATAACTAACCTGGGCATAGGGGATTACGATTTCAGCATAACAGCAAGTGATGGCAAGTATGCAAACTCCACCAAGGGTTGGTTTGAGGTTTACATAGGTAATGTATACTTTACTGGCAATGCTAATGATGCTGCAGGCAATCCGTATACAACACAATTCAAATTCTACAGGCCAGGGAAGAACTTTTCTGCAAGCTATGAAATAAAAACTATAAGCTTCTCCGCTCAAGGATCATATAACAAAAAGGTGCATAAGAGGGTGTGTGACCTTATTGTTACAGGGTTTAATCACATAATAAAAATGAGGAACGTTAATATCGCTGATAGTGTAACAGAACCGTTAAGAATGGATGATATTGAAAAGCCTTTAGAGGATGGCGTGGAGAAGGCAAGCTATGCCGCAGAGCACGGAATAATATACTTCAAAAAGGTGCTGGGCATAGTAAGCAACCTAAACTTCTCATACGCTGAGCTGATCTTAAATACAGGCAGCTATGATCCTAACACGCTCCTTGTTTATAAATGTGCTGACTGGAGCTTTAGCGAGAGGGAATGCGATGGGCAATGGACCGAGGTTACAGGCTTAGAAAGGGGCGCAAATACGATAAGCTTTACAATAACCTCCTTCTCCGCCTATGCTTTGGTTACGATAGAGTGTGGACTTGGGTATGTAACCTGTGGCAATATATGCTATAGGCAGGAGGTGTGCCCATACTGCTGCAATGGTGTTTGTTCAAATACATCATGCACTGTGACCGGGACGGGGGCAGTAACAGGCGGCGGAGGCGGCGGAGGCGGTGGTTATATAGAACGGGTGGAAGAGAAAAAGGCCGTTTGTGGCAATGGGGTGTGCGAAGCCACGGAGAGCTGGGAGAACTGCCCAGAGGATTGCGAGCCGCCACTACCACCAAGCTCCGTTAGCTCTAATATAGTGGATGTTAAACTATATCCTGGGGAAAGCAAGACATATTCGATATGGATCACAAATAATATGAACAGCTACCAGACAGCCACGTTATCTGTAAGGGGACCTGTATGGGAATTTGTGAGACTTGAAAAGGAAAGGATAAACGTAGCGCCGCTCTCAACGCGAACAGTAAAGGTTAAGTTTGTCACTGATACAACAACACAGCCAGGGGTATATACGGGAGATATATTGATAGCTATAGGTAACAAAACCCATACACTTCCTGTAACATTAACCGTGCTACCGGAGCAGTACGCATTGTTGGATGTAAAGGTAGAGGCCTTAACAAAATACATCCTGCCTAGGGATGCTTTAAGGTTTTACGTATCCCTTTACAATCTTGGAATAAAGAAAAGGTTTGATGTTACACTCGACTACCAAATCAAAGAAATGGAGACAGAAAAAACAATAACGCATAAAATGGAAACAATGGCCATAGAAACCTCTCTATCCTTCGTAAAGATGTACGATCTAAGCAATATATCACTAACACCAGGAAAGTATTACATTACCGTTGTTGCTATGTATGAAAACAAAACAGCATCCTCTGCCGATATGTTTGAGGTTATTACGCCGCCATGGTGGTACAAGTACATACCATGGATAATAGCTGGCATAGTAGCGATAGCTGTTTTGATATATGTATACAAGTGGCACAAGAAAAAGGTGCTTGAAAGGCTTAGATACCTTACCCCGGTAGATTACAAAACCCTGCCAACGGGAGGGTTGAGGATAGGGAAGATAGCAGAGACAGACAGAAAGGCATACCTAAGCAAGGATGATTTGGTTACGCACGTCATTACAGCCGGTGCTACGGGCTCTGGTAAGACAGTCTCGGCAATGGTTATTGTAGAAGAATGCCTGCTGCAAAAGATACCCGTAATAGTGTTTGATCCAACAGGACAATGGACAGGATTTGTAAAGCCGTGCCGTGATAGCAGGATGCTTTCAAAGTACCCTGAGTTTGGCTTGAAGGAAATACACGCAAGGAGCTTCCCGGGTATGATATACGAGGTTACAGATCCAAATGTTAAGATAGACCTAAGGAAGTATATGAACCCGGGAGAGATAACAATATTTACCCTGAACAAGCTAAAACCAGGTGAGTATGATATTGCCGTCAAGAATATAATAGATTTGATATTTGAGCAGGGATGGGAAGAAAGCCCAACATTAAGAATGCTGATCGTTTTTGATGAAGTACACAGGCTGCTAGAGAGGTATGGTGGTAAAGGCGGGTACATAGTCTTGGAAAAGGCTGCCAGAGAATTCAGGAAGTGGGGTATCGGCTTAATAATGATATCCCAAGTGCTGAGCGACTTCAAAGAAGCTCTTAAGGGTAACGTTCTAACAGAGATACAGCTAAATACAAAGCTATTGAACGATATAAAGAGGGCAAAGGAGAAGTATGGGGAGGAGTATGCAAAAAGGATAACGAGAGAGGAGGTTGGTGTTGGTATGATCCAGAATCCAAGGTATAACAGAGGTAAGCCCTATTGGGTAGCCTTTAGACCACTACTGCACAGCCCGCACAAGATACCTAACAAGGAGTTAGAATTGTACAAGAGGTATGCAAAGGAGCTGGAGGAAATAGAGAAGGGGATAGAGAAAAGAAAGAAAGCTGGCAAAGAGGTATTTGACCTTGAGCTAGAATTCAGACTGGCAAGCCAGAAACTAAAGGCAGGGAAATTCAGGGTTGTGGATATATACATCCAATCCTTAAAGGCAAGACTAAAAGAATAGCCAAATAGTTTAGGTTTTCCATACCGTAAGCCTAAGCCTCACTATCTTTCCTTCGTATATACAATACCTCTCATTCACAGCAACATAGCTTGCATTATTTGGCTTTTGACCTGCAACAATATCATAGCCCGTCTCGTTCTTTACTATAGAGGAATTTAGATACGTTAGCTCTATATAAGCCTCATAGTTACCTGTACCCAAAGCTTTTTTTAGCTCATCATAGCCCATGCTCATCATCTCATTAACCTTTCCCCTATCCAATATATTCTCCTCCCTTGCCAGCCCTATAACCTCAACATTGCTCCTATTCCATTCAGCTGGGATGCCTGGTCTTCTCACGAGATAGTCCGATATAGACAATGCAAGCATATTCATTTCATATATCTGCTTGTTTGTGTTATAATCCTCTCCCACCCTGCTTATTGCGAAGAATACAAAAACAAATATCAGCAAAAACATGGTTATGGAAAACGCTATATCCATAGACCATAACTGGCCACGCAGCCCCGAGCCCGGACCATTTTTATTGCCCATATCATCATCATTAGCTATTTATCACAATACTACCATTAACATTTTTTATAACATTCAGCCCCCTTTTAATATTTCCTGTTATATTTTTCACTGCCACACTTTTCATATATATACGCTGGGATATGTTAAGGATGATCAAACCATCCTCAAGCTTGACAGAGTAATCCATACTATTTATCTTTTCTGGAACGCTAAGCATTATTGCAAACCCATCCCCTTCAATATACGCTATTTCTATAGCATCTTTGATGTTTGCAAGCACACCGCCTGCCTCTGTCTCAATCTTTAAATCCCTTATTTCATTGATCTTATTCCATGAAAAAAAGAGGGCAACTATTATCACTATTATTAACACAGCAAGGACAAGCATGAATTCAATAGCGGCTTGGCTAATACGATATCTGGACATAGCTACCATTACACACAACCTTTACTTCATACAACCCTTCGTTAGATGGTAAGGTGCCGCTAACGTTAGCCTGCGTCATTGCAATTACATTATTTATGCTGCTTTTATAAAGTACATCCAGCCTTATTGTGTTATTTCCTACAGAGCCCCCCACAACCCCGCTTGGTATATAAAGCTTAATTGTTACACTTGCACCGCTGCCTTGGGAATATACAAAATCGGCAGCTTCCGCAAGCTTATCAACAGCAAGCTTTGCATAGGAAAGGTCAAGCTGATTGCTGGCTTCATTCCTCATTACCGTTACATAAATCCAGAGAGGAGCTATAAATGTCAGCACAAGCCCGATTATCAGCAAATACTCCATAGCAACCTGTAACTTCATACTTATATTTTTGATAATATTCTTTAATAATATGATGAAGGAGACCATATCCATAGACGGAAGCTATGGAGAGGGTGGAGGTCAGATATTGAGAACTGCTTGTGCTCTTTCTGTTATAACAGCCAAGCCTGTAAGGATATTCAATATACGAGCAAATAGACCAAATCCTGGACTAAGAACACAACATATTAAGGTTATAGAATCACTTGCCCATATCTCATGCGGAAGATATGAAGGGGTAAAGCTTGGTTCCAAAGAGGTTTGGTTCTTTCCAGGAGAGGGTATAAGGGATAAGGTTAAGGTTAAGATAGAGACTGCAGGCTCAGCTGGGCTTGTACTTGAGAGCTTATTAATTGCTGCTATGAGGTGCAGGAAAAGGATAAGTTTGGAGATAGATGGTGGTGCAACCTTTGGTGCATTTGCCCCGCCCTTGCCTTACATACAGTACGTAATACTTCCCATTCTCAGAAAAATGGGATACCATGCAGAAATAAACATAATAAGACATGGTTTTTATCCCGCAGGCGGCGCAAAGGTAAAAGCTACAATTATCCCGCCAAAAGCCCTTGCTCCTGTAAGCTTTGAAAACCCATTTTCCGCGAAGCTCGTAAATATACTATCTGTTGCAAGCAAACACCTGAAAAAGGCAAAGGTTGCAGAAAGGCAGGCAAGGAGTGCAGAAAAACTGCTCAATGAATACGGCTGCGGGGTAGAGATAAAAACAATGTATGCAGACAGCATAAGCGTGGGAAGCGGGATAGTGCTAAGCAGTAAAACATTTAGTGGAAGCGTGGTGGGAAGTGATTCACTGGGAGAAAAAGGTAAGCTAGCTGAAGAGGTTGGTTACGAGGCTGCCCAAGGCTTGCTTGCTTGCCTGGATAAGGCAACACTGGATATACATGCCGCAGACCAAATACTACCATTCATTTCTTTCGCCAAAGGCACGTCAATATTCACAACACCAGAGCTGAGTATGCATGCAAAAACAAATATATGGGTCATAGAAAGGTTTCTGGGGAAATTATTCGCAATAAAACACAAAAACAATGTATTTGTGGTGGAATGCAAACCCTAGCTCCTCAATTCTTCAAGCTTTGATACATAACTCCAGATCTTTGTTCTTGCATATGCAGATATATTTGGGTCGCTTGATGCCTCATCCAACATGGAAACTATTGTATTTATTCTTACATCTTCTGGCTCGTTTTCATTCTTAAGTATCTCTATACAATTTTCAATTAAACTCCTTATATTTCTTGGAACACCCCTATCGTGCAATATATCCTCTAGCAATGCCAATGCCTTTTCCACCTTTGTCATGGCATCACCTACAAACCCATACCCTTAATCTTTTCTTTTAACTCTTCTAGCTTCTCTTTAATTTTCGCTTCCTGCCTCTCAAGTGTTTTAAGGCGCAGCTCAATTATATCCCTTCTTTCCTCCAGCTCCTTCATTACCTCTTCCTTATTACTTTTTATGAGCAATGGACCAGAGATCTTGTATACCTTCTCTTCCTCCGTTTTCTTTAGCTCATCCAATGCATTATTTATATCTCTGAGCTCGAGTGAGAACGCATTCCTTTGCGCCAATACGTTTTGTGCTTGTTGTTGATAGGCCTGAAATTGCTCAAGTATTTGCTCCTGTTGCTTTGTTACGATATTATCACCTTGCAATTATTCTTTTAGGTATCGATGGCCGCTTTTTCTCAAATATCCTAAACCCACAATATGGGCATATGAGCTTTTTTACCCTTTCAAGGTCTATCTCAACGGTTTTTTTGCAATTCATACACACATATTCGCTACTTACCATTTTCACACCTTTCTTGGAACGTATGCAGAGCCTGCAAACTTATTTCCACATTTCATACAAACCCATATACCACTGGCAACCCTTTTAATGTTTGTGCTTGTACACTTTTCACACCTATATACCTCTCTTCTCGTCTTTTCCAACCAGAGAACCCTTTTCCTAATACCGCTACCGTATCTTGCTCCTAAATTGCCTGTAACCAATACCTTTTTCGTTCGCTTTGCCATACCACCATCAACCTTTTTGCGACCATCCTCCAATATTATTTACTTATTAAGTTTTTAATATTAAAGTATACCTATAACCATACCTATACATTGCTCTTTATTATTTTTCTTATCTCCTCCCCTCTTTCCACAGCCTTATCGAATATCTTCTCTATTGTTCCAGGCTTTATACCATGCATTCCGCCCTTTTGAATTGCGCATATGTTCCCATTCTGAGATGTGGCAATGCTTACCCTGGAATCCATTATGTTCTCCTCCTCTATTGTAGGATCAACGAGTACCTTGTCCCCTATGTTTATAAAGGTTGTCATTGCTATTATATCTTTTACCGGTAGCTTCTTTTTCTTTTCCTCATATATTACACTACCATCTTCATACTTCGGCATTTTTGTATTGAGCAACGCTGAAATAGCAGCCATGGCTGAAGCATCTATAAGGTTACCGTCATGGTTTATAGGCTGGATATCTACAAATATTATCCACACCTTTTCTCCTTCTTCTATGCATAATTTTTCCATGTCTATAGCTTTACCTTCCCTTATGCCCCTATCCACTATTCTTGCAAGCTCTATAGAATTTTCATCTGGCGGTCCTAGCTCAAAGGAAGAGGATGCCATCGGGTAAAGCTCTGCATTTACTATAAGTATACCTTCATTCGGTGTGTCTGGAAATGGCTCGCCAACATCCATCTTAATACCAACCAAAACCTTTGTATCCCCTATGCTTACCATACTGGATCCTTCTGCCTGAGCAATTACACCGCTCTTTATTGTTATCTTTCTGTATTCATCCAAGCCTCTATTATCTAATCTTGTACCCTTATTTATCAAATCCATCATATACCTGTTTTGTATATTCATTCTACCCCCTCTTTTAACCATTTTTCTTTTAAAACCTTTTTTTGCATTTCATACAGCTTTTTGCACGTATCTATTGCAAGCTTTATTATATTCTTCACATCCTCTTTTGGCAGATTACCATCCATTTGTAAAAGTGTTATCTTGCCTTCTCTCGGCATATATGCAAGAGGTATGTCAGCCAGCGTTACCTTTTCCTCATCACCATTCAGATCTATTACATACTCACCCTCTATCTTTCCAGCCGCTATAGCGCTAACCAAATCCCTCATAGGTATGCCAGCATCTGCTAAAGCTAAGCTCGCAGCATTAATGCCAGCTGTTCTCGTGCCTGCATTTGCTTGGGTTACAAGGATGTATACATCTATGCTCGCTCTTGGGTATTCTTCGAGGAACAGGGCAGGCTCTATGGCTTCTTTTATAACCTTGGATATCTCTATGCTCCTTCTTGATGGCCCCGGTTTATTCCTTTCTGTTGTTGAGAAGGGTGCCATCATATAAGTGCATTTAAGTATCGCCTTTTCATTATCTTGCAAGTGTTTTGGATGCAACTCCTTTGGACCATACACAGCAGCTATTGCCTCTGTATTTCCAAATCTAACAAGTGCTGAACCGTCAGCATTCTTTACAACACCTACCTTCATTTCTACCGGCCTGATCTCGGTAGGCTTTCTTCCATCAACCCTTTTCATACTACTCACCCCTATCTAACAATCTTTCCACGGCCTCTGTGAGGCCTGTTGTGTGGGATTTCTCATTTACCATCATTATGGCTTTCACCGCCAGCTCCTCCTTTTCTCCCTGTAACCATATCCTCCCGTTTTGACCAACACTTATCCTGCATTTGGTCTTATTTTTTATAAGGTTTATCATCGAGCCGCCTTTACCAATAAGTCGTGGCACTTTAACAGGGCTTATCTCTACTATTCTACCGCCGGAGAATTTTCTTGTTTGCGGTTCTTTCATAGAAATGTATATTGTTTTCAATGCCGAAACAACAGAGATCTTCCCATATATAACATCCCCTGTGTTGTATATTTTTGAGATATCTGTTTTTAGGGAATCTACAAACTCCCTTATCCCAGAGATGGGCAAGAATGCCTGGTACGGTGAATTTATATCCACTATCCAACCGGAATATTGCACCTCTTTAATCTCGCCAATTACCATATCTCCTACCTCTGGTATATATGGGCCGGCTAGCGGTACAACCTCTACAACCCTGCCCTTAAAGTATACCAATCCTAGCCTCTTCGAATATATACCATTACCTTCTCTAAAACAATTCCTTCCGGGAAGGTAATCCATACTTTCAACTACAAGCTCGCCCGGAAGGACCAAATCCCTTGTCTTTTTAAAAACCTTATTCATTTCACCACCTACAATACATTTTTAAGTATCTTTATTTGTACATTGCCAGATGTTATTTCATTGAGCTTTGAATATATTTCAGATTGTATGCCAGCGGGAACCTCTATTAAAGCGATCCACGAATCTGCTGTCCACTCCTCCTTTTTAAGTTTTGCTATCCTCCTCATCTCAGAGCTAGCCTTTCCAGCATATTCTATAGGGACCTTTATAGCGATCTCTTTTCTTTCCAATGATATCGGTATTACAGACCTTATCTTCTCAACAACACCGCTCACCTGCTCTTTTGCTGGCTTAAAGGGATCTATCATAACATGTGCCTCTTTCATAGCGTTCAATATCCTTTGCAATGGATGCGGCAAGTTTGTTTTTGGGTCTATAGCTTGCCTAGCTATTATATTTGCCACCTCTTTCCTCTTATTTTCAATCATCTCATTCCTTTGCTCTGTGGTTATCTGTATCTGTCCTTCCTTTACTATCTGCTCAGCTATCTTGTATATATCCAATGTATGAAAAACCTTTTCCAACTCCTCTCTGCTTACCCTCTCCCCCTTTTTTGCATCCTTAAATATTTCTGGTGTTGCAAGCATACTTTCTATGCTGACCTCTTTACCTTGCCTTAAATCAAATGCCAAGACAGGATCAACAAGTATCTCAAAAACATTACCCATCTTTACAAGCCTACCTATTACTGCCTCATTGACAGAAACCATAAAAACACCTATGAATACTTACCTATATCTTTCCCAGAAAACTTCACAAACCTGCCTTTCTCTATTATCGCAAACTCCATATCCCCTTCTTTCACATCCTTTTCCCCGCTTTTCAACGCCTTTAATGCAAGCTTTATACCATCTTTTACGCTCATACCATCCTTGTAAGATGAAACGAAAACCTTTTTGGCTTTTTCCGAACCCCTTCCTATTGCTTGAGCCTTCCATTCAAGCAATGTGCCAGATGGGTCTGTTTCAAAAAGCCTGGGCTTGTTGTCAACACCGCCTATTAACAAGCCAACACCATAGGGCCTTACCCCAGCATACTGTGTAACCAAATGTATTTGGTTTGAAATGAACTTCGCTAAGCTTAGAACTGATATTGGCGTACCATATGTGATTCTATTTAGCTGTGCCTTTATCCTTGCAGCATGAACAAGTGTCCTTGCATCTGCCAATAACCCAGAGCTTACAGCGCCTATGTGCTCATCCAACTCGTATATCTTTTTGTAGGTATCGTTTACTGCAAGCTGTGCAGAGGTCTTTATCGCGCCCAATATTATCGCATCCTTTGTCCTTAAGCCAATACAAGTGCTGCCTCTCTTTACAGCTTGTCTTGCATATTCTACCTGTAATAATCTACCGTCTGGGGAAAATACGACTATGGTTCTATCATACGCCATATAATTTTGCGGTACAGGTTGCATAATATCACCTTCAAATTTATAATTCCAAATACATCCTCTTTAAGTATTTAATTAAAATCTTTTATTATTTCTTATCCTTTACCTCCTTGCCCTTCTCTTTTTCTTGCCCACCTTTATCATTTGCCTGCTCTTTACCCCCTTCCTTCTCCGCTACCTTTTCTTCCTTCTTCTCCGCGCCTTCCCTGCTCTCTTCTTTTTCTTCTTTAGAGGCTTTTTCTTTGCTTTCCTCTATCTTTGCCTTTTCCTTCTCTTCAGCCTTCTCTTCTTTTTTCTCTTCCTTTTCAACCTTTATACCAAACAATTCCTCAATACCCTTGCTCCCATATTTAACAACCTTTGTGTTGATCTGAACTATTTGATCAGAGATAGTATTACCCCTGACTGTTTTCTTCTTTCTCTCGCCCTTTCTTTTAGGATGAAAACCTGGCGGTGAGCTTAAAAGCACCTTTTTTCTACCACTACCTTCAACATCCCTTCTCATTGGGAATCCATCCCTATCACTCCCACCGGTTATTTCGAGCTCATAACCATATAAGCCAAGAAAATCGCCTTTTACCCTGTCACCTATCTTTTTCCCTATAAGACCGGATTTAGCTTCGTCAACCTCTCTTTGATACGATTTTCTTGTTTTTGGATCAGACACAACAACCTTGAATACCATTTCTTCACCTCCCTCAGATTGCCCGAGATCGTTGTAGTTTATATATAAAATCAAAAGTTTAAAAACATTTTATGGATATTTTTAAGGCCTTAATGAACAAGGAAGCCTATGATAACACCCCCAGGCATGTGAAGGTTATACAAACACACATCTCATGGGTTTTCCTAACGGGCAAGTATGCATACAAGGTCAAGAAACCCGTTAATTTCGGATTCCTTGATTTCACTACGCTTAGAAAAAGGGCATACTATTGTAGGAGGGAATTTGAAATAAATAGGATGTTTAGCCCAGAGTTGTATATAAGCGTGTTACCTATTGTAAAGGAAGCGGGCGGCAGGGTAAAGATAAACGGGAACGGCAAGCTTATAGAGTATTGTATAAAAATGAAAGAGATTGAGCAAAGCAAAATATTGGCTCGGATAATAAAAAATAAAGGTATAAGCAAGAGCATACTTAACAAGATAATAAATATTCTTGTGAATTACTACGCTGTAGCCGAAGCTGGAAAGAATATAGATAAATATGGAAGCGTTAGCATAATAAGATACAATTGGGAGGAAAACTTTGAACAAACAAAAAGCTTTGTTGGCATAGCCATAGAGAAAAAGGACTTTGAACTTATAAAGAAAGAGGTTTACAAATTTATTAGCCATAACAAGCAATTGTTGAGAGAAAGGGTGAGGGAAGGAAAAATAAAATGGTGTCATGGGGATCTTCATTCAGCTAATATATTTGTTGATAAGGGCAAGGTTTACATATTCGATGCGATTGAATTCAATAGAAGGTTTGCATGCTCTGATATAGCTTGTGACATAGCATTCTTCATTATGGATTTAGAGTTTAGAGGATTATATAAGGAAGCGAGCTACTTTTTAAACAAATTTATAAAAGCCACCAACGATAACAAGCTTGCCAAGCTAATAAATTTCTATAAGTGTTACAGAGCGTATGTTAGAGGAAAGGTAACGTCCTTTAAGCTCTACGATAATCATATAGGAAAAAAGGAAAAGGGGCTTGCAAAGATCACCGCAGCTAAATATTTTGATCTGGCTAAGAGATATGCAATGAACATGTAATTTTGGATATAATATTACCAAAAGCTTTATAAATACTTGGTAATATTATTACCAATATGGAAATATTGAATATCCTTAATCCCTGGTGGGAAAAGGATGGATGGGAAAGGGAAGATAAGCATTTGAGGGAGCTTAGTCTTATGAAGGTTCGATGGATCCCAAAATGGCTAAATAAGCTGTCCTTTAAACCCTTCTCCCTCAATTTTTTAGTTGGACCCAGACAGATAGGAAAAACAACAGGTATGAAACTTTTGATTAAACAACTTACAACAAGGGTAAATAAATACGCAGTTTTCTATTTGGATATTGAGATTTTAAGGGATTTGGAAGAACTAAGAGAGGTTATTCTTTTCTACCAAAAAATAAAAAAGGAAAACAGAATAAAACATGCCTATATTTTTCTTGACGAAGTCACATCCTTGAAAGAGTGGTGGAGGATCATTAAAGGTTTTATAGATTCTGGTGTTTTAAACAGAGACGTCATAACAGTTTCTGGTTCCTCAACCTTGAACATCCTCAAACAGAGAGAAGCGTTTCCTGGGAGAAGGGGTTTTGGAAAAGATATCGAAGCGTTACCATTATCTTTTCCAGAATTTTTAGAAATAAAAGGTGTGGATATTTCTAAGAAGTCTACTTTCAAGCATAAGATTCATAATTTGTTTTCAGAGTATTTGGAGGTTGGCGGGTATCCTAAAAGTATTAACAAAATTAATTTTTTTCCAGATCTTATAAGAAGTATAGAAAGTGAAATAGAAAAAACTGGAAAAAGCCCAGAAACCTTAAAACAAATTATATCCATGCTTTATGATATGGTTCCAAGTGCAATGTCATACAATACGATAGGAAGCAAGATAGGAATTTCTCATAAAACCGTAGAAAGCTATATTGAAGATTTACAAAACCTCTTTGCTTTAAAAATAGTTTATCACAAAGATAAAAGGGTCAACTTTAGGAAGGAAAAGAAAATATTGATCAGGGACCCATATTTAGCAAGGTCATTGGCCATCTGGTGCAATCGTGAATTAAGAAAAGATTTCCTCTTCGAATCTATTGTTCAAGAGCACCTCTATCGGAAGTTTGGAGAAATTTATTACTTCCGAAATTCATACGAAATAGACTGCATCGCTGGGGATATGAAGGTGGAGGTAAAAGCTGGTAAACCGCACAGGAAATATCCAAAAAATGTTTTAGTATTAGAAGAAAAGGAAATCCCAGAGTTTTTAATAAGCCTTAAATAATCCTTCTTAAAGCTAGCTGAGATAATTAAACTTTTATTCCTAAAGAAGGACATTATTAAATATGAGGATTTTGGTTTTCATTTTGGCAATATTAATTGTGTTGCCCACACCTTTGTTTGCCATGCAAATAAATCCACGGGTTCACGGTGATATTATAAAAATACTTCCATTTAAAGATTTCTATATAATTGCAAGCAGCAATGGTATTTTCGTTTTTAATAAAAACGGCAAGCTAATAAATTTTGTCGATATAAAGGATGTCTCGGATATAGGGATAAGCGATAGCATGCTTATTGTAACAACCCATACCCAGCTAGTTCCAAACGTTCTCGCGTACAGCCTTTATGATCTAAACAAGCTATGGGAATTTGAGCCGAAGATGGAGGTTTTTGATGAGTATCTGGTATGGGATGAGAAAGAGACAAGAAGCTGGTGTGTAAAGATATTCGGCAAAGATATTGGTATATGTTCTGGGCATACCTTTTATCTAATGGATAAAAATGGGCACGTAGTGCGTAGCTTTAGAGCAGAGAATGATGTATGGGATGCTGAGAAGCTTGGTGATGAGTATTACCTTGCAACACAGGATGGCGATGTGTATATTTTGGATAGCAATCTAAAATTTAAATCAAAGATAAATGTTGTCAAGGAGTTCAAGCTTATTGATCCTGTGACAAATACAACGAGAGCTAGATTCAAAAGATCTACGTGGCAAACCCTTAGCTATAATGATGGTATAGCGGCTGCTTGTGAAGATGGACGTGTGGTGTTTTTGGAGAATAGCAGGGTTAAATGGGACAGCGTGGTTGAGGAACAGAGCAAGAGCTTGCTTTATATGTACTATCAGGAGATAGACAGAGAGACGGGGTTTGGGGATAGAAATTTCAGGAATGTAAAGATAATAAAGGCTGAAGATGGCATCGTGGTGTATACAAAAAACAAGATAGCATTGCTAAGGGATGGTGATATAGTATGGGAAAGAGATGTTAATCTTGAGCTTGCTAAAAACCTTTGCATTCATAATAACTTACTCTATGTACCTCAAAAACCAAAAAAGAGTGAAAGTATAGCGATCTATTGGGTACAGAATGGGAGCAAAAAGGGAACCATATTTATAGAGAATCCCGTGCAGGAGATTGAAAGCTATTATCTTTTCTGCGGGAAAGATGGGATTATTTTAGCCTCAGATAATGAGATAAAATATCTTAGCTATAGGGAGGATGTTAAATGGTATTTCCCGAGGGCAAGGGAGTATGATGAGATTATAGACGGAGATATGATATTTCTTGTACCAAAGATGAGAAGGAGCGAGGAGCCCCTTGATCCGTGGATAGCATATTTCATTATAGCCATGGATAAAGATGGGAACATAGTATGGGAATATACCCTGCCCTATGAGAAGAGGAAGAAAGGTGGTATAGCGGATATAGAGGTTTCGAAAAATTTTATAGCCCTGGCATATATAAGGAGTTCAGAAAAAGGCTACGATGAACTCATAGTTTTAAACAGAACGAACGGTAGGGTTATTTATGAAGGCAATGTAACGAAAAGGGTTTATGCTGGCATACTTGATAAGTACCTTCTTAATAAAACCCTTATGAGAATAGTAAGGAGCTTTGATTTTAGCGTGCTTGATAACATCCTATCAGAAATAAAGGAAGGAAGGATAGAGGATGCGATAAATATGTATGGAGAAGAGGAGGTAATGAGATGGATGAGCATGCTGGAAAAGCTTCCTTTAGATATAGAACTGCTTGAGAAGCTTAGAGGTATTGATTTTAAACGCATACACGAGTATATGCTAAGAAAGAATATAAGGGATATAAGCGTGGGTGATATGAATGCCGATGGTGTTGCAGATATAATAGTCTCTGCCCGAGATTTCATGCTGGTTCTGGATGGAAGGAATTTAAAGGAAATAATGTTTAAAGACCCTAGGCGATGGAGATATAACGATATTGAGATAAACAGACCATTTGCGAGGAACTTTACGGCAAACTGGTACGAAGAGGATGATACAATTGTTGTTCCTATAAATGATTTTAACAATGACAGCAAGCCAGAGCTTTTTGTTTATAAGCATGATAGATACGGCCTGGTTGAGAGCTTTGGCAGGGATTACAGAAAGGTTTGGATGGAGAAGGGAATAGAGAATATAATTAGCGAAAGGACAAGGGTGGTGGAGGATATGGATGGTGATGGCATGCAAGAGTTCATGATCTCCAGATGGAGGAAAAATCAGCCTGATATAATAGAAATAATAAGCATAAAAAGTAGAAGGAGGCTTGCAAGTATTGAAGGAAGCAAAGTACATATAAAATTTAACGCAGGGGATGTGGACGGGGATGGTAAGAATGAAAGCTTAGCGTTTTTTGATATGGAAGGAGGGATGGTAAAGATATTTAGTCCCACAAAAGTGATATGGGAGTACAAATACGTAGATGATTTCTGGGATGTGTGGAGAAGCTACGGGTACCTTTTCCCTATAGAGGTTGTAAGAGATGTGAATGGTGATGGGGTCAGGGATGTTGCAATTGGGTTGGTAAGGAGATGGGATAGTGGTGCTAAGATAATCTTTTTCGATGCAAAACAGAAAAACGTGATAAAAGAGGTGGAGATAGAAAAAAGCAAGAGATATGATGACGGGGATTGGACCTATGTAAATGAGATAGTAGCAAATGGTAATCTATTAGCTATAGCACTACCTGCGATTAACGGGAAATCTGGCAAGGTGATCATATATGATATGGAAAATGACAAGATAGTTGGCATAGTTCATGAAAGTGTTAGAAGGATTTTGAGACTTGGGAGCGGGTTTTTATTCATGAGGAATGATGGTGGGCTTGTACCGTTTGATGTGCCTGAGCCCATTGAGGTAAGTATTAAGACAGAGGGTAATAAAGCTCACATAGAATGGGATAGAGAGGGATATGCAAAGGTTTATGTTGATGGCGCGCTTGCTGGCAGGAGAAGGGGCAGAGGGATGGATATTGTATTGGATAATGGGGAGCATGAGATAACAGTAAGTGTACTTAGCAAGGGGTATGAAAACTTTGCAACAACCAAAGCTAAGATATTTGTTCCATCAAGCCTATCAACACTTAATATAGTGCTTGTACTAATCATAGCTACTCTGGTGGTGGTAAAGGTATGGGCAATGAAGAGATAGCAATAAAAACGGAAGGGTTGAGAAAGGTTTTTGGTAGATTCAGGAAAAGGATAGTAGCTGTTAAAGAGCTGAATATGGAGATAGAGAGGTCAACAATCCACGGATTTATTGGTCCTAATGGAGCTGGAAAAACAACAACAATAAAGATGCTTGTTGGTGCTATAAGGCCAACGAAAGGCAAAGCCTTTATATTTGATGAGCCCGTTGGAAGTGTAAAGGCAAAACGTTATATAGGCTACTCCCCAGAGCATCCAAACTTTTACCCAATGAGTGCCATAGACTTCCTTATCTACATGGGTAGGATTTCGGGTATGAAAAGAGAAGAGGCGAGAAAAAGAGCAAAAGAGCTCATGGAATGGATAGGGCTGGAGGGCTTTGAGAATAAAAATGCACAGCGTTTTAGTGCCGGTATGAAACAGAAACTTAGCATAGTGCAGGCATTGATCCATGACCCAGATATACTAATCCTGGATGAGCCTACAGCAAACCTTGACCCCATAGGCAGGTTTGAGGTTATAGGAAAGATAGGGGAGCTTGCGAGAAAGGAAAGGAAGACGGTATTCATAAGTAGTCATATACTTTATGAGCTGGAGAAGATAGTAGACCACGTTACTATAATAAAGCGTGGCAATGTCTTGCTTCAGAGTAGTATCGCATCCCTCAGGAAAAGATTTTCGGAGAATCATTTTATAATAGATACCTCCTCAAACAAGCAATTTATAAAAAGGCTGGAAGGTATTGGTAACGTAAAGAAGGTATGGATAAACCATGAAGGTAAAATAGAGGTTAATGTCTCCAACGGGGAAAGATTTAAGAAAGAGCTGATCGATTTAGTAAAAAATAGCAACATTATTATGAATGAATTCTCGCCTTACAAAATGTCACTAGAAAACATATTTATAAAGCTCGTGGAGAGTGAGTAGTATGTCTGGTATTTATGTTGTATTTGAGAAGGCTCTGAAGGACAATTTAAAAATAAAGTATCTTGCAATATACATTGCCATAGCATTATTGCCATTTCTTATGTTTGCAAATCTTTCTGAAGAAGCCAAGCTTTTCTCCACTCTGAATGTTGAGTTAAGAGCAGAGTATATTGCAGGCTTTTATACAATTTTCTCATTTTTTTGGTTAGCAGGCATTGCTTTAGCTGTGCTTGCTGTCTTTATTTGCTCAGGATTTGTTGCAGATGAGCTTGCCAATAGGACACTTTTGCTCATGTCAAGTAAGCCTATAAAGCGCACGCATTTCATACTGGCTAAATTTGCAGCCTTTTTCATAACAGCCTTGCTTTTTGCATTTCTCTCGTTCTTCTTTTCCATATACCTTTGGGCCTCGCTCTTTAATTTAGATATTTTTTCATTCTCAAAATTCCTACCATTTATATTACCATTACTCTTCTACTCCGTCTTTGTTATACTCGTTTTTGGCTCCCTTGCCACCGCGCTATCTACAATATTCTCCACCAGAATGAAAGCCTTACTACCATTGATTGCAATAATCATGCTTGCATTCTTTGCATTCATCCCAATAAGAAGCGCTGCTCAATCGCTTGGAGTCTATAATAAGTACTACCTGGATATGCTGGATTTGGGCTACGATCTGGGCAATATTTACATAAACATGCTAGATAGCTATGGAATAAAGCTCATACCACCAATGCAATCTGTAATGGGCACATTTACAGGCGTATATAAGATTCCAAGGCATGGTCTAAGGATTGATTACGATCATGGCATAATATTGAGAGAGCTGGAAAAAACAAGGTATCACAGCCTTAAGCATTCAATGGTCAAATGGCTTATAGCTCCAGCAATCCTGCTCTTGATTGGCATATTTTTATTCAATAGGAAGGATGTACATTAATCCTTAAAAACCAATTTAAATCATTCATCTTATTTTAAATATGCTTAGAGTTCATAAAGAGATTATTAACGAGTTTAGAAGGCTTAAGGATGCAAAGATAGTGATATTTGGGTCCGTGGCCAGGGGTAATTACGGGCTTGATTCTGACATAGATATAGCTATAATAAGTAATAATGATGTTAGGGAGAGAGCAAGAAAAATCGCTGATAGTATATTTGCCAAGTATGGTAAACTAGTTTCACTTAAATTTCTAAATGAAGAAGAATTTAAAAAAGGTAAAAGTCCTTTAGTGAAAGAAATAAGGAGAGGAATTATATGGAAGACGAGATGAAAGAGCTAATAAAGGAGGAGTTAAAGACAGCAAAGAGGAGGTTGGATGCAGCCAAGCTTTTATTTAGAAATAATATGCTTGAGGATGCGATAAGCAGGGTTTATTACGCCGTATTTTATGCTGCAAAAGCTATGCTTAACTCTGCTGGCTATGATGCAAAGACACATAAAGGGCTTATTTCGGAGTTTGGGCTAAGGTTTGTTAAAGAAGGTATTGTACCAAAAAGGTACGGAGGTGTATTAAGACGTATTTTTGAGGCTAGAGAAAGTAGCGATTATGAAATTTATGCCATTTTCGAGAACACAGAGGTTAAAGAACTTTTAAAGCAGGCAGAAGATTTTATAAATATGGCGGAAAAGTTTGTTAGGGAAAGAATTTCATAAAACCTCATGAACTTTTTATCCTGTAACTTGCATGCCCACTTTTCCTTAAAATCCCTTCTTCTTGATACAGCATAGTAATATATTTCATAGCGTTGAACAGACTCCTTCTACTACCAAATATGCGTTCAGCAACATCTGTTGGTCTCGCCTCCCCTTCTTCTTTTAGATACTTTATTATTTGCTCTTTCCAATAATCTTTTGATTTTCTATTGATACGGGGCGATACACTGGCATATAACTCAACACCTTTAGTAGCATAATCGCTAAATAACTCACTATCCTCTTTGAATCTTTCAAATAACCTTTTCATTTCCTTTAGCTCGTTACCCCCTTTAACGGCATCCCTTAGCTTTCTTGTAAATTCATCCGCAAACACCTTACCTTTAGGTGTTAACTTAACATATGAGCTTTTTCTATGTTGTTCATATTCTATGAGCCCTGCGTCTTTTAATGCCAACAAAGTGTATACAAGAGATGAGTGAAGATCTAGCTCTCTTTCAATCTCTGCCTTGGTTTTATCCCCCTCTAATAACATCTCTAGTGTCCTAAACCTATTGTAAGGCGCCCTGCTGTCACCAGATGAGTTTGCAGAGCCAAGTATGCAGAACAAGGACTCATCAATATCATTTGCTGTTTTTAATGAATACGCAGCTACAGGTTGACCAAATATTTCCCCCCTTTCCGATAGCGCATAATATTTGTTTCTTTTGTAGACACCTCTAAACACAAAACCTCCAGGTAATAATGAGGATTCGATATAACCATCAATCACACTGCAGCTTGGTTTCCATGGGGTTTTTAGCAATTTATAAAGCCTTTCCGCAAGCTCACCCCTTCTTTGCGGATACCACTCCATTACCATCATCAGTACCTGCTTTGGCTCAACATTTGAGATGCGAGAAAGAAGCGACTCTAAGAGCATTTCACTTCTTAAGTACCTTCTTTCTACCATATTACTACTTAACAGAAGGAAACTTTAAATTTTTTTCTCCGTTACTTGATTAATCCCTTCTTTTTCATTAGCAAATATGGATAGCCCCTCTTATCTGTTTTTGAGATATCAATCCCTAAGGATTTGGCAAATTCAAAAAGCTTTTCTCTTGCACTCTTTATGCCTCCAAAATCCTTTATTGCCTCAATCTCTATGAAATAACCAAGCTCTTTAACCCTGTCTAACGCTATTTCAAATTCATCATTATAGAGGTAAACCTCCCTCTCCTTCACCACGGTGACCAATTTCTTAAAATTTAGAGCAGAAAATATCTTAGCCAGAGCTTCATGGCTTTTGACCTCAGTTTCAAACTCATCACAATGAGTAGTTACTTCAACATTTTCAGGGTAATAATGTTTGTAATTCAAAATAACCTTATCACCCCTTCTTCTTATACTTAGCCATTCAAATGGGAATTTGGGCCGTATAAAATTTCTATGAGCTGGAGTAAAGTATTCATCTATTTGCTTTGTTTTCTTTACAAACTTTGCAATCCTTTTTATTTTACTCCTTACCCTTGAGAAGGTATTTTCATTAAGTGGGATCTTGATCTCAATCTCTATATTATTGGTTGCCATAATTAATTAAATGATTAAAGCAATAAAATCTTTACCTTTCCTGAAATTTAACTTTTAGTAAGTTAGACCAAAAAGGTAAATGGAACGTTCTTTTCCCGACAAATTTACACCTTCTTTAACGAGATAAGCATTTTCTAGATCAAGAATTTGCCTTGAGCTTTTTGATTTACCACCTACTTCGAATATGTAATTCCCAACGACAAAATCTGGTGTCCTTCTAATCTTTCCTGTTTTAAGATAAAAGCAATCACCAACATGCTGAACGAAAAAATCCTCTCTAATGCTTCCCTTCTCTGGCAAAATCCCATAATATGAGCACAAGGCACTTCTCAAAGAAAGCGGCATCAAAATCTTGTCCTCTTTCCTCACACTTTTCCTTCCCTTTGCATAAGGACCTATTTTATAAAGTATCCCAGACCTTTCTAGAGAGGATATAATCTCTTTAACAAGCTTTATACTTATTCCCAGATTTTTTGATAGGCCCGAATAACTCAACTCAGCTGGCTTTGATATGGCTACACTTTTAATAATCTTATAAACAGCATCTATATAGTAATTATCGATCTCTCTGAGGTATGCAAGATCGTATCTTATTGTTCTTTCAAGAATATTTATGTACACCTCCGGGTTCCTTTCAAAGAATGCAGCTGGCAGGGCGTCAAAATTCACATAAGAGGAGTAATAGGTTATATACGGCATTAGCATTCTCTCAAATTCCTTTACCTTGCCTTTAATAATGCTCTCAATATTCAATTTCGGGAGAAGTTTATTAGAAACAAAGTATATATATTCTCTGAACGAGAGTGGTTTTATCTCATGAAACCTCGCTCTTCTCGAAAGCTCAGAACCTTTTGCCTTTAAGTATATAGCGGAGGAGCCTGATGCTATAATCTTTGAGCGGGTTTCGTCATAAAATATCTTTATGTCCTTCTCCCACTCTGGAAGCACATGAATCTCATCAATAAGAAATGTCTTGTAGCGTTTCGCATATGCATAATGAAGCAGCTCGAGAAGAGAAACTCCATGTTTCAAAACAATTTCACTATTGATAAATATCGCATCTTTCTCATTTTTATAGATCTCTGAAAGGAGTGTTGTTTTCCCGCTGCCTCTTATTCCTGAGATAACAGATATCCCGCTATATTCTTGTATTTCTTTTATAATACCTCTGCTCAATGGTCTTAATCTCTTTACCATGCTTCTTTCAGCTATATTTGAAGACACGGTTACTATTGATGAAAAGCTTTTCTCGTCCATGAATATAATTTCTTTTTCTTAAAAATAAAAAACTTTCCTATTGGAAAGTTATTTTGAAGAAAAACTTTCCCAGGGGGAAGAAATAAATTTATTGGGAGCTTGTGCTGCTTCTCGGTACTGTGCTTTTAACTCTTCACTCAGACGAAAGTTTCATATATCATACCATCGTATGATTTATTATGTTAAAATTGGGGAAAGGGTAGTATGTGCAGGAAAGAAATAAAAATAAAGGAGATACTAAATAAATTAAAATCTCTTTCCAATCCCAAAGCGATAGAAGGCATGGCAAAATTTGGTATTACACCAAAGAAAGCTTATGGTGTTTCAATACCCACTCTTAGAAAAATGGCTAAAGAAATAGGGAAAAACCATAAACTTGCTTCACAACTTTGGGATATAGACACAAGGGAAACTCGAATCTTAGCAAGTATGATTGATGAACCAGATTTAGTAACAGAAGAACAGATGGAAAGATGGGTAAGAGATTTTGATTGCTGGGAGGTTTGTGACCAGGTGTGCCAGAATCTTTTTGCTCATACCAAATTTGCCTATAAAAAAGCTATTGAGTGGAGCAAGAGAAAAGAAGAATTTATTAAAAGAGCAGGGTTTGCTTTAATGGCACAGTTAGCTTTTAAAGACAAAAGAGCTAGTGATGTAAAATTTGAAAAATTTTTTTCAATCATAAAAAAAGAATCAACAGACGATAGAAAGTATGTGAAAAAAGCAGTTAATTGGGCATTAAGGCAAATTGGAAAACGGAATCTTAGCTTGAATAAAAAAGCAATCGAGGTTGCTAGAGAAATTCAAAAGATAAACTCAAAGACTGTTAAATGGATTGCCCAGGATGCAATAAGAGAATTAACAAGTGAAAAGATTCAAGAAAGATTGAAAAAGAAGAAAAATAATAAATAGTTAGTGAAAAAGTGACAAGGTAAGGGGTGGGAAAATGAAATTATCTAAAGAAGAAGTTGAATTGTTTTACAAACTATACCACTCACTGCTGCTTTACGTTAACGAGAAATTTGATATAGTAAAGGGCATAAATTCTCCAAGGGACTTTAAGAGGTGTCCTATAGAAGAAATAAACAACATCAGAGATAGATTATACGAACATCCTGCATTGATCAACTCATTTGTTATAGAGAATCCTCTAAACCTCTCCTCTGATGAATTAAAGATAATTAGCAATTGGAAAAATTTTGTTAAAGGAAGCTTTCTTATTTTTCGTTATTTGAAAGATTATACAATTTTCCTTAGCCCAGACGAGCCGCCAAAAGCTTATGGTGTCTTAGCCCTTACTTCCACCTTTAAGGAAATGCTAGGACCCTATTTACCGATAATGGTTGAAGCGGTACTTTTACCATTCAACGATAAAATCGTATATGACAGCATTCTTATTCCTTATCCTGTTACTTTTGGCAGTGGTATTCGCCGAAGTTTTAACGAGGCTTATCAAAAAGCTAAATCGAGATTTGGTATTATTACATCCCTTCCGTTCTCATCAGAAAAGAGATGAAGAGTTAAAGCCATTCCAGAACTATTTAAACCTCTTTGCCAATTCTTTAATGATCGCAATGGGACGTGAGGATATATTTTACGAGCTCAATGAAAAGGCATTAAAGCTGGAGAAGGAAGGTAAAAATATAATAAGGCTTAACATAGGAGAACCGGATTATAGGGTGGATAAGAGCATAATAAAGGCTGCAATAAAACGCTTAAATGAGGGCAATGTAAAATATGGTTCTGCTGCAGGAGAATACTATTTGAGAGAGAAAATAGCTTGCATGCTTAACACCGATACGCAGGATATTGTTATTACACCCGGGTCCAAGTTTGCAATCTACTCTATAATGAAGAATTTACTGAATAAAGGCGATAGAATAATGGTCTTTGCTCCATGTTGGCCTACCTATAAACTGATTGCAGGCGATCTTGGAATAAAGGTATGCAAGCTGGAAATGAACGAGAAATGGGACATAGATACAGCCATACTCAATGAACACATGAATAATATTAAAATGATCGTTGTTATAAACCCCAACAATCCCACAAGCAGCGTATTGAGCAATAAAAGAGTAAGAGAGATCGTTGAAATAGCAACAGACTACAATGCGTGGGTTTTATATGATGTTGCATATGCAGATCTAGCATTCCAGCCCGTTAAGAAAATTGTAGAGGATAACGTTCTGCTTGTTGATAGCTTCTCCAAATCCTTTTCATTGAGCGGATGGCGTGTTGGATATGTTGCATGTAACAGAGATATATGTAAAAGGCTTATTAAATTCAACCAAATAACCATCAGCTGTGTGCCAGAATTTATTCAGCGGGCTGTGTTTACAGGGCTGGAACATAAAGACAAAATTGTTAAGAAGGCGAGAAAGGTTTATAAAGAGCGGGCCGTCTTTGCATATCGCTATTTGAAAAGGCATGTAAAAGTATGCATGCCCTGCTCGGGATTCTATATATTCCCTCATATCGGCATGGATTCTGTTAAGCTCGCATTTAATCTGCTTGAAAAAGGTATTGCCATAGCTCCTGGCATTGTTTTTGGGGAGAAGTATAATGAATATGTAAGAATATCATTGGTAAGGGATTTAGAGGTATTGAAAGATTCAATGAGCGTTATGATAGATACTATCAACAAAACAAAGAGTGAAACAATATAAATATAACGGTGTTATATTATTATGAAAAAAAGATTCATCTATTTGGATAATGCAAGCGTAACAAAAGTTGATAGCAGGGTACTTAGAGCAATGAATATTTACCACACCAAGTATTATTCTGTGCCAACCGTTGAGTATGGTCATTCCTTTGGGTTAAAATCAAGAAAAGCGCTGGAGCAAGCAAGAGAAGCTATTGCAGAAAGTATAAACGCTAATAAGGATGAAATTATCTTTACCTCGGGCCAAACTGAGAGCAATAACCTTGCAATAAAAGGTTTCGTTGCTATGAATAACACAGCAAGGGTAATAACGACAAAGATAGAGCATGAATCCATATTAAATGTGTGTAAAGATTACGGCAACGTTGCGTATTTAGATGTTGATAGAGAGGGTTTTATAAAATTCAATAGTCTTAAAAGATTGCAGGAGGAAGGGGCAATACTTAGCATACAGCATGCAAATCATGAAATAGGCACCGTGCAGAATATAAAAAGAATAGGAAGATTTTGTAGAAAAGCAGGCATAACCTTTCATGTGGATGCAACACAAACATTTATGAAGCTTGACATAGATGTTGAGAGAATGAACATCGATTTGCTAACTATTTCACCGCACCTTATACATGGGCCGAGGGGTATTGGAGCTTTATACATAAGAAAAGGCGTGAAGATAAAGGCTATACTTAGTGGCGGGTATAATGAGTTTGGAATAAGACCGGGATTGGAGAACATTCCAGCAATAGTTGGATTTAGGAAGGCTGTAGAGATATTTGATAAGAAAGATGTAAGCAGGATGTTTAAGCTTAGAGACAGGCTTATGAAGAACCTTTTGGAGATAGACAACACTAAGTTGAATGGGCCGTTAGGTAAAGACAGGCTGTGCAATAATGTGAATATAAGCTTCAGGTATGTTGAAGGTGAGAGCATGCTTCTCCATTTGGATCTCAGGGGCATAATAGTAACCACAGGTTCATCTTGCTTTAGCACAGCTTTAAAGCCAAGCCACGTAATATTAGGTATTGGTGGCAGGCATGAGGATGCGCACAGCTCTGTAAGATTCTCGTTGAGTAAATACAATGATGTAGAGGATATAGATTATACGATAAAAAATGTTAATGAGGTTGTTAGCGAGCTAAGAAAAATAAGTATGTGAGAGTATGTATTCAAAGAAGGTGCTTAAGTATTTTTTTCATCCAAAGAATGTCGGCATAATAAAAAACCCAACAGTAAAGGTCACAGAGGGTAGTTTAGCATGCGGCGATATGGTAACCCTTTACCTAAAAATAGATAAGGTATCGAGAAAGATAGTGGATATAAAATTTAAAAGCTATGGGTGTGCTGCGAACATAGCAACAATGTCATTTCTCACAGAGCTTGTCAAAGGAAAAACAATAGAAAGCGTAGAAAAGCTAACGTACAAAATGCTTGAAAAGGAGCTTGGCGGACTACCACCGGCAAAAACCCATTGTTCTTTGCTGGCGATAAAAAGCCTAAAGTCTGCCATACGGCTTTATAAAGAGAAAATGGGAGAGATAGAGTATGAGAGCATAGATAAAGATTTTGTAATGAGCAGGCTCAGAAGCGTTATACATCCAGCCATAGGAAAGGATATAGTTTCCAGCGGTTTGGTAGCAATGGCTAATATAAGTGATGGAAAGGTAAATATAAAGATAAGAATAAAGGAGAAAAGATTTAGAAGGATTGTTCTTGAGGAGATAAAAGAGAGATTTTGCATACCACAAATAAAAAAAATAAGCGTAGAGTTTGTTGATAAGGATGAGAAAGCAAAAGATAAGGATTGATGTTAGAGGGGAAAAATGCCCTGTACCAATGGTAGAGACATTGAAAGCCTTGAGAAATGCTGATATAGGAAGTGTTATAGAGGTTATAGGCGATCATGCCCCATCAAAAAATGAAATAATTCTTGCCACAAAGGAGCTTGGATTAAAGCTTGTAGAGGTTAAAAATAGCAATGCTTGGCACATTATCATCAAAAAAACCAAGGCTGTGGCTTAATTTTTTATAATATGAATATAGCGATAGATTTTTAAATACTTTATATATATTTTAAATAGCAAACAAAAAGGAGGGATTAAATGGCAACAGGTAAGAAAAAATACTATGTTATGAAGGTTGGAAACAAAGTCCATGTGTTTACAGGAAGAACACCAAGACAAGCAGCATTGAAAGCAGCAACAAGAGGATTTAAGGACATAAGGCTAAGAGAAAGGGGGAGAAGAAATAAAGACAAAACATACAGTATCCACGTTTTCAAGGGAGACGTAAAGGTTGTAGATGCACCTGCAAACAGACCATCTTGGCTACCTGCAAAGGTAAAGAAGCCAATAGTTAAGAAAGTTGGCGTTGAGAGAGTAAAGAAGTTGTAAGCTTTTCTTTCTTTTTTATTTTTCTTTTATTTTGTTTATTATTTCTCTTAGCTTTGCTTCATTATTTTCTGCGATAGTGCCTGTAACGATTATATCAGCACCCGCTTCTATCTTCCTTTCTGCCGTTTCTGCATCCCTTATACCTCCGCCGACAATGAGGAACATGTCATCTCCAATATTATCCTTAACCATTCTTATCATTTCCTCTGGTACAGAGTACTTTGCCCCAGAACCAGCCTCGAGATATACAAATTTCATACCAAAATATTTTGCCGCTAAGGCATAGCCTACCGCAAACCCCGGTCTATCGCGAGGTATCTCCTTTGCATTACCCCCAAAGCCTGCAGATGTTTTTGTACCAGATTCTATTATTAGATATGCCATAGGTAACGGCTCCAAGCCATATGCTTTAACAAGTACAGAACCCCTCATTTGCTCATCTATTATATATTGGGTTGTGGTTGAATTGAAAAGGGACATAAAGAATATCGCATCAGCATAGCGTGAAATCCCAGAATGTGATGATGGAAATAATATGACTGGCAAGCTGCATGCGCTCTTTATGCCTTTAACCACACTATCTAGATAAAGCACAGAGGTTGGTTGGCTTCCACCAACCATTATTGCATCGCTCCCGTACATTTCTACTTTCTTTGCAAGCTCTACTGCTTTATTAATCTCCTGTTTGTCAGGGTCTATCAATGTAAAGTGAAGTGTGCTGGACTTTCTTTTATCTTTTATATAGTTAAAAACCCTCCCATCCATGTATAAAATAAAAAGGTAATAATTTAAATTTCTACCATCCAACAGAAAGCTTTTTCATTCTCCGGTTTTTTGGAGAGAAGCAAATATTTATTATTAAATGGGTAAAATTAAAGTATGGATAGTAAACCTGTGATTCATGTAGAAGGTGCTAAAACTATAGATAAGCCATTTCCCGTATTTATAAAGGTTGAAAAGTACAAGGATATTGTTAAATTTTTGCAGGATCTTCGCTCCTATGTGCTTAATCTTAGAGATGCACTCGATGCTATGGAAGACTTTCAAAGGGAGATTAAAAAGGGTTTTGTTATGGCTCAAAAAACGCTGGATGAGATAAACATGGTTTTATCATCTCTAGACTCATACTTTTTGAAGCCGGAGACGATTGATTACATAGATACAGCGGTAAAAGAAGTGAAGGAAAAGGAAGTCAAAAAACCCGAAAAGAAGAGTGTAATGAAAAAAGAAGAGATGGAAAAGTATGTAAAAGGTATATATGATCAGCTTGAAGAATTAAAGAGCCAATTGCAAGTTATTAGTTGGGATGAAACGAATAAAAACAAATAAAAATGAACTATACTTATTTTATATTGAAATGCAGGGGAAGCCAAGTGGTCAAAGGCGGTAGATCTTGAGCGCTGACTTATGGATGATTGCTCGGAGCTGAAGCTCAAGATATACTAAGGGATATGGGCGACCTACTCCCTTAGTGGGTTCCTGGGTTCGAAGCGCAAGAGGGCTTCAGAAGCTTTGCTTTCTCGCCCTCTTACCGCACTATCTCCCATGAAAGGCTTGGAAATCCCAGCCCCTGCATTGAGCCTTTCTTTACGGGAGCTAACGCTTCCTCAAGAAACCCTCGGGAAAGAAATACGCATTGAGCCTTTCTTTACAGTGAACCTTTTTACAGCAGCTAACGCTTGCTCAAAAAGGTTCAATCCAAAAACATGAAATTATACTTCCTCAAAAAGGCTTCAGGAAAAGAAGTATGAAAATATGGCTTTTATTTTATTTAGGATGTACTTTATGAAATTTATTAGTTTGTCGATGAGGCTTTCATTAAAGGTGTAGTGCCTGATTATCTCATGTTCTTTACCACCTTCATCCTTATATAACACCTTTATCACATGTGTGCCTTCTTCAGCATCAAATTTCACTATCTTCTCCCCTAAAAAGCTACCTAACGTTTTTCGCTTACCATCAAAAAATATTTCTACGTCCCTAGCCTCATACCTTTCTACCTTTATCCTTATTACAGCCTTCTTGTTTATGTAAAAAGAATCAATAGCTATGAGTGGTAAATCATAAACCTCCACAAATATTTTCTCCCTCTCCATCTCTTTACCATTCTCAACTACACTTACAGTTATTTGTTTGATTCCTGTTGAATTATAATAGAGGGTGAAATTAGTCTTATTATTGCTTGCCCTTCCCTCTAGCTCAACATTTTCGCTCTTAACCACCACCTTCCCACTGCCGCTTAGCTCAACACTAAGCAAAAGCTTTTCACCAACCACCGCGTGCCTTTTAATACTAATATCCTTTATCTTTTTATGCTGCCTATCGCTAACATATTCAAACTCCCTTACCTCACCATAAGATGAGTAGATAACAATTTTACCCTTTCCAGCCTTCTTTGGTATGAAACTAAATGAAATTCCTTCACGGCTTGCATCTTTTACTTCATGAATACCATCTGCAATAAAACCTATTTTCCCACTCTTCCTATTTGTCTCTATCCAAATATCTATGCTCTTGCCAAGAGAGACATTTAGCGAGGATACGAATACATTCTTTATATTACCGCCTGCTTTTTCTTTACCCGTTACCACTGATAGATTTATAGAGCGTAAAGAGAACAGCCTTGAGTTCAGGGTAAGAGGACATGTAAAGATATAACCCTTTGGCAAGCTCTCGTTTACATGAAGTTTCCAATAAATCACGCTTCTTTCACCCTTTTTTAAAATCAAGGTTTTTGTTTCATTATCCACACTGACAATATTGTACCCTTTACACGGCTTTAGCTCTAGCCTTTCAACCGCATACTCTTTAGGTGTGAGATCCATAATGACTAATACATCATCCCCAGGAAATGCCCTTTCTGTGCTCAATCCAAGCCTATATTCATTACTTCTATCCCTCAGCTCGTAATCAATTATACTTATATTTGGCCTGTCTTCTTCCCATGCTATGTTCCCTACCTCTAACCCAGAAACCCTTACATTATTGTTTGCCTGGTTATCCAAATGTTCACCAAACTTTATATGAGTCGCATCTATATATCCGACCTCTAGCCAAAGTATATCAACTGGTACCCACTTACCGAGCCAGACCTCTGCATATGCATGTCTTTCCCAGCCTTCATCTCCAAATGCATATCCTGAGATATATTTTGTTGGTATACCTATACTTCTTGCGAGAGCTGTAAATAGTGTTGTGTATTCAGCACACACCCCTCTTTTATTCTTCAAAACCCATAGTGCATCGTAATTCTTATCTGAACAAGCCAAATCGTATCTTATATTATTATTTACCCATATCGCAAGCTTTGCTACCTTTTCAAAATCATCCCCCGCATTAGCTGTTATTTCCTTTGCAAGCTTCCTTATAATCTCTGCATTACTCTGTATATTCTCTGTGCCTTTGAGGTATTTCAATGCATAATCAGGAATGGAAGATGGTAGTTCAAGCTCGGAGGTGTGCCAATCCCTTGCGCTTACCTCAAAGCCTACAGTGTAGCTAAACACATTACTACTCATTTTTGATTCTATAACCCCTATTCTTCCTTCCTCAGTCTCTATTATTTTTATACTTGTCTTAACATCCTGCCTGTCATTATCTTGTGGAATTGTCAGATTTATTGATATATTGCTTGGCTTGCCTTCCACACCTATTCTTCCGCTCATATTTATCAAAACTTTTATGTCCTTTACCAGAGCAGGGTTCTTTATTTCGTAAGCTTCAGCTACCTCTAAGTATAGCACGCAGAAAAGAAATACAATCACACCAATAATTACTTCAGCTCTTCTCATACTATCTCTTCTTTATCCATATCTCATCAAAAAATTCTTTCTGCCAGCAAGTGATTTTTTGCTGAGCGTCAAGGTGTATAAGGGGGATGAAATTGTTCACAATCTCCTCTCTTTCCCACCTATCAACAATCCTCGAGAATCCTATCTCCTTGCCTTTTATCTTTTCCAAGATATTCGTTATCTTCTCATATAGTAGCTTTATTCTGAGATTTATGTCTTCTCTCTCAATTCTAATATTTTTTCTCATATCCTGTATTCTTCTTTTCCTTCGCTCACTCGTTTCAATAACTTTTTTTAACGCTTTAACCAGATCATTAACAACTATCTTTCTTACGGGGACCCTTTTTGGTGGCATTGTAATAGGGGTTATCTCCATGCCTTCTTCATCAAAGAGCTCCTCTTCAAAAGCCTCAATCTCAGCTTCTTCAACCTCCTCTTTACCTTCTTCCAGTTGTTCTTTAAATGATCTAAGATATTCCGATTTCATCTTTAAAAGCACAGCTGCAACCAACACATACTTTGCAGGTATCTTAAAATCCATCTCCTTTAGCCTTTCTAAATAGCGTAAAAATGCATTGGTAAGCTTAACTATATCTATATCCCATGGATTAAGACCCTCCCAACCAATAATTTGGTATATAACCTGCTCCCACGAATACTCCGATCTCAGCAATTCCAAAATTTTTTCTTCCCCGTTCATTACTTTATATTATATATTGGAATGCTTATTAAAATAATAAATAAAGGAATTCGGGCTTTGCTAAAAAATTTTATCTTCAGTCTATCCTGTGAAAATATTAACAACTATTAAATAACAAATATAAATATTTATCCTGCATAGAGATGAGATATGAGAGATGTTATTAAGCATGATGTTGCATGGGTTATAGCAGGGGATGAGCTTGATGAAGAAGATATAAGAAGGCTTATGCTTAATTGTGATGTTTGTATATCTGATCTGGACGATACCGATGCAAACTCCCCAGCAAAGTACTTAGCGTGTAACAAACTCTTCCACGATGAGCCTCTTAGTTCTTGTTTTATAAAGTGGTGCATACACACGGGCTTTGAGCTTATGAAAAAAGGGAAAAGATGCGAGCTGGATCGGTGGAAGGAGTATGTCAGACTTTTTCTAAATACTGAAAAAGAGAGGGAAAAAGCCAGACGCCTTTTTACACCAGAAATTGTTAATAAACTCATCTATCCAGGTGTTAAAGACTTCTATCGTTTGATTAAGGGAAGAAAAATATATGTGACGGGGAATATCGGTGAAATTGCTGAAGTCTTTGCAAAATACACGGGAGTTGATGAGATTAAACCGGAGGTATATGATAAGGCCAGAGTAATGGAAGAACTCTTAAGGGATGCAGGCTTTAAAAGGATCACGTTCAAAGGTGATTCCAACGCAGATGAGGAGGCACTTGATGTATTAAGATTTTATGAGAAGAGAGGGGAAGTAGAGTATGTCATAGCATGCGATGTGGCATGCAGCATAAAGCAAGGAGAAGATCATATTATGAATAAGGGTTATGATATAGCCATAGGACGTGATTATAGAGGGCTTGTTAGAGTGCTAAAAGGCTGATTCATTTTACTCAACTAAATAACAAACCCCAATTAAAAACCAAATCCAAATTGTTTTAGGAGTGATGCAAATGGCCCTCGCTTTAGTGCTTTGCCACCTTTCATCATTTTTAAGAATTTTTTGATCTGCCTGTATGTTTTTATCAATTCCTTTATTTCCTCCTCCTTTACCCCAGATCCTTTAGCTATTCTCTTTATCCTTGAGCTGTCTAATATTTCTGGGTTTTCTCTTTCCATTTTTGTCATACTATCTATCGCATATCGCCACCTCTTCATTTTTTCCTCTTGCAAATCTATAAGCTCTGATGGTATGTTTAGTTTTGGCAATCTTGGGAACATTTGCATTACCCTGGTAAGTGGGCCCATGCCCTGGATAGCCTTTATTTGTTCATAAAACTCCAAGAATGTGAATTTGCCTTCCATTATATTTTTTGCAGTCCTTTCTATACCCTGCTCTTTAGCCTTTTCTAACAATCCCTTTATATCCCCATAACCAATAAGCATACCTACAAATCTCTCCGGCTCGTACCGCTCAAAATCTTCTATCTTCTCCCCTATTCCTATAAATTTTACCTTTGCTCCAGATACTGATGCAGCAGCAAGAGCTCCACCAGCTTTTGCGGTGCTGTCAAGCTTTGTAATTATAATACCTGTTATCCCTACCAGTTTATTGAACTCCTCTGCCTGCTTTCTTGCTATATGGCCTATATCTGCTGGCAACACAAGTAAAACTTCCTTTGGCTTCACGATGTTTTTAAGCTCTTTAAGCTCTTTAGCAAGCTCCTCATCCAGTGCATCCCTACCAGCGGTATCAAATATTAGAACAGCTTCCTTTGCCTTATTAATGGCATTTCTCGCAACCTCTATTGCGCTGGCCCCTTCATGGTACACATTTACCCCTATTTTTTCCCCTATCTGAATAAGCTGTTCCTTTGCAGCGGGTCTGTGTGTATCGCATGCAACCATAGCTGGCTTCAAACCTCTTTTTTTAAACCACAGAGCAAGCTTTCCTGTAACTGTTGTTTTTCCGGAACCAAATAAACCAATAACCATTATTCTTTGTGGCAAAAGCTCTAATTTACCAGGTTCGCTACCTAAAAGCTTTACCATTTCCTCATAGAGCGTTTTTATTAATTTCTCCCTGAGTGTAAGACCTTCCATCTCTTTAGATTTCACGCTTGCCCTTATTTTATTGGATAACTCAAAAACGAGCCTAACATCAACATCCGCTTGCAAAAGCGTTCTTTGTATGTCTTTTATTATTTCCTCTACCTTTTCCTTATCTGCTATACTTATACCAGAGATTTTATCAAATATCCCCCTAAGTCCAGAGCTCAACTTATCAAGCATAACATATCACATTAATAATGTTTATAAATCTTTTCAATAAAATAGTAGATCTGAAAATTGATAAATCTATAGCTGAGAAACTGGTAAGATTTTTTATGGAGTATAGTCCAAGAATTTGAAGAAAAATCCAATGGAGTTTGTTGAATTTATACAACTCCCAAAGCTAGACACTATTTTCTGCTTGACGAAGTGCAGTGCGTAAAAGATATTGGATAAAAATAATGGCTGCGATATTTTCATCATACCTTTTGCAGATAGACAAAAGACTATCTTGAAATTATTAAAGGAAAAATCAAGAATAAGCGGAGCTCAATTATCTGAAAAATTAGGCATAAATCCGCCTGCTGTGCAAAAGCATCTTGAAAAATTAAAATCGCAGGGTCTGTTAAAAAAGTTAGCTACCAAAAGCGGCTACTGGGAAATCATAGAAAAAAAATAGAATTTAAAGAAAGAATTCCACCAGTCTATTTGACTGGTGGTAAACAAAAACAAATACTAATTCTCAATCCAAGAATAAAACAAAACCTCTGGAAATAGAAGAGGGCAAGCCTTACTTAGGCTTGC
>QMZT01000006.1 GCA_003663325.1 Candidatus Aenigmatarchaeota archaeon
AGGGAAAGTGTGCATACAGCCACACCAAAACCTGTAGAGGGAAAGTCTCCTAACAAACACAACCGTTTCTACATTGTTGTTGAACCATTAGAAGAGAGGGTGTATCAGGCAATGGTAAACGGGGAGATACCTTCTGAGCTTGAGGTAAAAAAGAAGAACCTTGAACTTCAGCAAAAGCTTGTAGATTTGGGTTTTGATAAAGATGAAGCAAAGAAGGTAAAGCTCATACACGAGAGAAATATATTGCTAGATATGACATATGGTGTAACAGCTATACTTGAGGTAATAGAAATGGTCAAACAAGCGTTTACAGAGGCTATGGATGAAGGACCGCTTGCCAGAGAGCCTGTAGCAGGCGTTAAGGTAAAGCTTGTTGATGCTGTCTTGCATGAAGATGCCATACACCGTGGTCCTGCTCAGGTTATACCCGCTGTTAGGCAAGCAATAAGAGAGGCTATGCTAAACTCTAAGCCATATATACTTGAACCAAAACAGATAATAAGGATAGATGTTCCTACAGAAGAGTTAAGCGGTGCAATGAAGGAGATACAAAACAGAAGGGGACAAGTATTGGAGATGAAGGAAGAGAGAGGTGTTACGACAATAAAAGCAAAGATGCCTGTGGCAGAGATGTTTGGCTTTAACTCAGCTTTAAAGTCATCAACATCTGGTAAGGGCTTTTATTGGCTCGTAGACGTGCTTTATGAACCGCTTCCAAAAGAGCTTGAGGCAAAGGTAATAAAGGAGATAAAGGAAAGAAAAGGTATAACAGAATAAAAGTATTTTTATATACTCACCTTAAAATTTTTATATGCATAAATTCAGTTTTTTAGGTATTTGTATATTTTCACTTTTTCTTTTGTTTATAGATACGTGTTATGCAGAGGTGTGCAACTCATCCTATGTTGATGCTATCTGGGTTATTTACGGGAATTGTAGCAATGAGGTTTTAACCTTCAATTCCACTGTTAAAGTGCCCGAAGGCAAAAAATTAATATTAAAGGATTCTGTGATATGGCTTAATGTGAGCGAGGAGGAGGAGCCGGAGTTTATTAACGATGGTGAACTTGCTTTGTTATCAAGCACAATTATCAACCCATACCCATACAACTCAAAATGGAAGTTTACAAGTAGTGGCATGTGCCTTATAAACTCCTCTATGCTTTATTCCCTCGATGCTTATCTTTCCAATAGCAAGATAATAAATACAACGTTTGTTGGAAAGAGCGGGAAAGAGCCTAACAGCATGGTTATTATGGAAAACAATATAGCTTTTATAAACAACACCCTTTTAAATTTTTCTTTATTTATAAATGGGGCCAATAATATTATTAAAGGCAACAAGATACAAGCTAAACAAGCTGACTTTAGTGTTGCTGGGAATAACAATTCATTGATAGCAAACAAGATAAATTCTTCCTTTGTTGTAATTGCTTTGAATAAGAGTTATGTTTTTGATAATACATTCCAAGAAGCCAGTGTGTACATTGAGAGCTCTTCTACGGAGTTTAAAAACAATAAATTAATCAACAGCGATGCTGCAATCGTTGCCAGTAAGATAAACATATCCAACAGCGTGTTTGATGGCAATGGGCATAATATAACACTTGCTTTCATATCAACAAGCGCAACTATAAGAAATACAACGATAACTGATGGGAGGCCGTTTGATCTCTATTCCCTTTCCTCATCCTTAAAGGAAGATAATGTTAAATATGAAAGCTATCTCAAAGCTTGGCTTGTTTCTATAGAGGTTATTAACGCAAAAGGCGAGCATGTCCCGAATGCAAAGATAACAATAAAAGATAGCAGGAATGTTAGTGTTGCGGTAGGAGAAACGGGAGATGGTGCGAAGAAGGGTATATTTGATGTGGTGCTTAATGAAACATTTAAGAATAAGACACACCAGCTAAGCCAAAATCCATACACCATTATTGCCACGAAAAATAACATAGCGAATACTACAGTCTGCAATATAACACGGGACACCAATATAATACTAATGCTTGCTATTAATGAGACTAATGAGACAAACATCACGGTTTACAAAGGTCCTGTGATTGTTGAGATAAAGAGACCGGAGAACAAAACATACCTGAAACGGGATTTAATAAATGGTACTTACATCCTTATTGAGGCTTACTCAAATTTCAACATGAGTAAGTGCAATTATAGCATTATTAGTGAGAAGAAGGTTATAAAGATGAGTTCTAAAGCATCTGAAAAAATGTTTGAGAGCAGGATAGATGTGAATTATTACCCGCTCCAAGGTCAAATAAAGCTTTTGCTTACATGTACATTTGAGAACGGCATGGAAAATACCACATCTGTTATGTTCACCGTTTACCCCGGCTATGAATGCTTAACAAATGATGATTGCGAATACGATGAGTTTTGCAACGCAAACCTGTGTGAGAATGTGAGCTGTGAATGTGGTTATATTGAGGATCATGAATGCAAGGTGTATGAGTGCTGTTCAAATGATGCGTGCGAAGATAACGAATATTGCGATCTTGAGGATCACGAATGCAAAGAGGTAACATGTCCAGACAATTGTGGGATAATAACCAATCACGAATGCATAAAGCCAGAGGGTTATTGCTGCTGGGATCATGAATGTGGGGAAAGGCAAATATGTGACACAGAAAAGCATAAATGCGTAACTCAATACCTCCATATAGAGATACCGAAAAAGGAGCTTCTAAAGGGTGATGAGATAGAAATTATCGTTAGAGATCAGTACAATAACACGGTTGCTGGAGTGGATATAACTATTACATTTGCTAGTGGTAATACAATAAATGCTGTCACGGATGAGAATGGCATGGCTAGGGTAAAGCTCTTGGAATCTGGCCCTTTTGCTGTTTCTGTAAGAAAAAAAAGATATACCCCAGCTTACATTCAACGCAATGTGAAAGAACCGTTTAATATAGCGATCGTAATTATTTCTCTTGTAATAATAATAGCTACGCCAACAGCTCTGTATCTTTACTATTACAGAAAAAAGGATATATTAAAGTTAGAGAAGCATGTTGGTGGCAGGAATGTTCTTTTGGTTATAAAGAATCTATCCAAGGATACACTAAGGAATTTGATTGTTACAGATAGCGTACCTAAAGGTAGCTTTTATGGATGCAATGTGAATCCCTTGATAACAGATAGAGGTAGTTTTGATGAGCTTACATGGGAAATATTAGAGCTTCCACCAGGGGAAGAGGTTGTAATAGAGTATGAGGCATCGAGCACAAGTGATAGCTTTTCCGTTAAGTATGGGGATAAGATTTACGTGTCAACAAAAAAGTTCTAGATTAGCATATTCTGGGATAGAGTTCTCCTATTGGTGACTCAAGGTAGCGCTTACTTCCTATCTTTGTCTCAATAAAAACCTTCCCGCTCCCTTTCACCACATCGCCTATTATGCTTGCATTTCTATCAAACCTTTTTGCCATATTTAGAATCTCTTCAGCCTTTTCTTCTTTTGCAATTATAACGCACCTCCCTTCGCATGCCGTGTGCATAGGATCTATACCCAGCACCTCTCCTACACTTCTTACTTCCTCCTTTATTGGTACCTTGTCTTCATACACCACCATATCAACCTTTGATTTCTCTGCTATCTCATTCAGACATGCTGCCAGCCCGCCTCTGGTTGGGTCTTTCATAACCCTTATACCCCCTGTTTTTAGTAAGGAAAGCGCCATGCTTGCTATAGAGCTACAATCTGATTTAAGTTTTGTTTCAAATTTGAACCTCCTTGCAAGCAAAGCCATCCCATGATCACCAATACTACCACTAACCATTACTTTATCTCCTGGTCTTGCATAGTAATCGCTTACATCATACCTTACTATCCCTATACCAGCTGTATTTATTATTATCTTATCAATCTTCCCCTTCTCCATTACCTTTGTATCTCCACTTATAATGGCAACGTTTGCTTTTTTTACCTCTTTGTTGATATCCATGACTATTTTCTTTAGCTCCGCCATAGGGAATCCTTCTTCTAAAACAAGAGCAAGGGTTAATGCCAGTGGTTTTGCACCCATAACGGCAAGATCGTTTATAGTTCCGCATACAGCAAGCTTACCTATACTACCACCAGGGAAGAAGATGGGATCTACAGTATAAGAGTCTGTCGTGAATGCTATCTTTGTTCCATTTATATTAGCTATGCCCGCATCCTCCAATACATCTATACCCCTACCATCTCTTGTTTTTTTGTTTTCTATAATACTAGCTATTTCTTTAATAAGCTCTTGCATCATCCTGCCGCCAGCTCCATGCGACACACTTATCTTTGCCTTATCCATATCTAAATGCAACATTGCATGCACCTTCAACGGAGACCATACATGGGCCATATGGCTTATAAGGAGTGCATTCCTTTCTGAATAGCTTGCATTGTGTTGGCAGCGCGTTGCCAACTATTATTTTACTGCATAGACAGCCTGGTTTTATTTCCTTAGCATCCTTGAGCTTTATTTTGTACCTTTTTGGGGCATCGAACCTCTTAAACCTATTTCTTAGCTTTAAACCAGAGCTTGGAATATTACCAATACCTCTCCAATACGCGTTGCTTGCTTTAAACACTTTGTCCATTTTTTCTCTTGCAATCTTATTGCCTTCGTATTTTACGAGCCTTTTATACTCTATCTCTACCTTGCTTATATTGTTTTTTATTTGGTTTAGTATCATAAGTATAGATTTTAAAACATCTATAGCTTCAAACCCGGAAATTACACAGGGCTTTTCATAAACCTTTGCTATCCTTTCATAGGGTTTTGCTCCTATTATCGCTGAAACGTGGCCAGGACATATAAACCCATCTATCTTGCAATCATTCTTTATAAGATATTGCATAGCTGGTGGTATAAGCTTGTTAGATGGTATTATGGAAAAGTTCTCTAGCTCGGGATTTTTTAATAAGACAGAAGCAATAGCTGGTGCGGTTGTCTCAAAGCCAATGGAAAGGTGAACAAACTCTTTATCCCTTTGAGCTCTGCACATCTCTATAACCTCATCAACACTATATACTATTTTTACGTTTTTCCCAACCTCAGCCAAACTTTTTTCGCTACCCGGCAGTTTGTATGCATCTCCATATGTAGTTATAATAACATCCTCTTCTTCTGCAAGCTTTATTGCAAGATCAACATGAGAGGCAGGGGTGACACACACAGGGCAACCCGGTCCAGATATAAGTTTTATGTTTTCTGGAAGAATGTTTTTTATACCGTATCTTGCGATCGTTTGTGTATGTGTTCCGCAGACCTCCATTATCCTTACTTCCTTCTTTATTCCCAGCTTTTTTATATCCCTTAGTATATCTCTAGCCATATCTTTCTCTTTACATGAGCTCATTCTCTTCAACCCTCTCTATTGCAAAACCAGCATGTACCATCACTAAATCTCCTACCCTCACCTTTGGCAAGAGTGTTATGTTTACATCTCTTTTCACATTTCCGAAATCGATCAATGCCTTTTCCTTTTTCTTATAAATCTTTACAACCCTTCCTGGAAACGCTAAGCACATAAAAAACCCTGTAAAGATTAATAAAAGGAATAAATAAATTTATAGGGGGTTGTGGTGTAGCTTGGTCTAGCATCCGGGCTTCGGGAGCCCGCGACCGGGGTTCAAATCCCCGCAACCCCATAATTTTTATTATCCAATTCTAATTCCTAATCATGGACATTTCATTTGGCTTTGATGACTTTGCAACAGAGCTTACAAGCTTAGAGGTTAAGAAGGCAAGAAAGTTTGAGAGGGTATGGAAGATAACAGAAGGTGGAAGCAGTGCTGGAAGTATAATAAACAACGGCATTGCTTTTATTTTTGCCTGCGATAGAAATGTTTATGCTTTTGATATAGAGAAAAGGGAGATAATATGGAGATTTATGAGCGGGGGGATAAATTTAAGCAATGGTGTTGTAAGCAATGGTGTGCTTTATTTTGGTTCATATGATAGCTATGTTTATGCGATAGACATAAAGGATGGTAGTGAATTGTGGCGTTTTAAGACTGGAGATAAGATTTTGAGCATTCCTAATATTCTTGATAATATGCTTTTCATAGGCTCTAAGGATGGCCATTTGTATGCAATAGATGCAAGCAATGGTAGTGAATTATGGCGTTACTATGCTGGAGATGCTGTTAATAGCTCTCCAACCATATATGAGAACATGGTTATATTTGGTTCATCTACCGGCTTTTTATACTTCTTGGATTTGAATGGTAATGAGCTCTGGCGGTTTAAGACGGGAGATGAAATATACAACGATTCTGGATATTTCACAGTAAAAGATGGTGTTGTATATTTTGGTTCATATGATGATTATTTGTACGCGGTAAATATATATAAAAGGAAAGAGCTATGGCGCTTCAGTACGGGAAAGTATGGAAATGCGGCAACACCCCTTATTTATAACAATATTTTATATTATGGTAGCAGAGATGGTACGCTTTATGCAATAACATTAGAAGGCAAAGAATTATGGAGATTTACCACAGGTGGTGGAATATTGCTTAGAAAGCCAACAATTTATGAAGGAAAGCTTTATTTTGGTTCAGAGGATACGAACGTTTATTGTTTGGATACGAATGGTAATGAATTATGGCGCTTCAAATGTGATAGCGGTGTTTTCGATTCCATAAAAATATTTAGAGAAACACTATGCTTTTCATCATGGAATGGTAAATTTTATCGCTTGACTATGGACGGTAGGAAAATTTGGCAACATGCCATCACATCTGGCAAGCCTGCATATCTGCCCCCTGCCTATGAGGAGTGGGAAACAGAGATAAAGACAGAAGGCGGGGAAGAATATGAAGAAAGCAAAGAAGATAAATATTCAAGAAGCTTGGCCATGCAGGAATTTGACAGCTATAAAGCAAAATCAGAATACACTATGAAATCGGAGTATGCAAGCAAGAGCGAGTATAAATAGCTTAATTTAGTTTTATCTGGAGCAAAGAATTTTTTCTTTTAATACTTTTTAAAAGTTTAAAAATATTAAAAACATAAGATAAATATGAAAAATGTAAAAGATGTTACAAATGTTACAACATCCTATGCCGGTAAGCTTCCTCACAAAACACTATCTGTATGTTGGAAATGTGGAAGAGTTTTGGATGCAATAGTTTATGAGGAAAACGGGAAGGTGTGGATAGAAAGGAAATGCCCAGAGCATGGCAAGCTGAAAGAAGTTTATTGGGAATCTGCTGAATACTATGATAGAGCAAGAAAATACTATGATGCTGGTATAAGGCTTGAGAATCCGAATATGTCCAAAATCGGTGTTAGCGGTATAAATTGTCCGTACGACTGTGGCCTTTGCAGCTTGCATAAAAGCCATACAGCCCTTATCAATCTTGTTGTTACAAATAGGTGCGATTTAAGTTGCTGGTACTGCTTTTTTTATGCCAGAGAAGGTGACCCTATATATGAGCCCAGTTTAGAACAAATAAGGAGTATGCTAAAAATATTAAGAGAACAAAGGCCTGTAGCTGCAAATGCTGTACAGATAACGGGCGGTGAACCAACACTTAGAGAGGATTTAGTAGAGATAGTGAAGATTGCAAAGGGCTTAGGGTTTGATCATGTACAGGTAAACACAGATGGTATAAATCTTGCACTTAATCCTGAGCTTGCTATTAAATTAAGAGAAGCTGGAACAAACACCATATACATGAGTTTCGATGGTATAAGCGAGCGCGCAAACCCTAAAAACCATTACGAGGTACCACTTGCATTGGAAAACCTAAGAAAAGCTAAGCTAGGTGTTGTTCTTGTTCCAACTGTTATAAGGGGCGTTAACGATCATGAAATTGGTGGAATAGTCAATTTCGGTTTAAACCATATAGATATAGTAAGGGGTATTAATTTCCAGCCCGTATCACTTGTTGGCAGAATGCCAGCAAAGCTGAGAGAAAAGCAGAGAATAACAATACCTGGTGTGATTAGCTTGCTGGAAGAGCAAAGCAACGGAGCTATAGCGAAGGAGGACTTTTATCCAATACCTGTCATAACACCAGTAAGCCACTTTGTTAAGGCATTCACGGGCAAGCCTCAATATACCCTTTCAAACCATTTTGCATGTGGTGCAGCAACCTATGTATATTTGGATAAGGAGAAAAAAAGCGTCATACCATTGCCAAGATTCATAGATGTTGATGGATTCATGGAATATCTTAAAGAGAAAACAGAGGAGCTAAAGAAAGGGAAAAGTAAGAAGATAATAGCGATTAAATTGTTGTTAAAGCTTAGAAGATTTGTAATAAAGGAGAAGCAACCCAAAGGTTTCAATATAACCAAACTTTTGTTCAATGCCCTAATAAAACATAACTATAGCGCTCTTGGGGCCCTTCATCATAAGGTTCTATTTATAGGTATGATGCATTTCATGGATAAGTATAATTATGATATAGAGAGGGTTCAGAGATGTAACATACATTATGTGCTGCCAAACGGTAAGGTTGTTCCATTTTGTACATTCAATGTTTTCCCAGAAATATACAGAGACAAAATTCAAAGACAGCACAGCATATCATGGACAGAGTGGAAAAAGCGAAACAAGGGGAAAAAGCTAGAAGATGAGAAATACAAAAGAGATATAGAAAAGTTAAAGAATACCCCCGCATACAAGGAAGCATACAGGCTTGTTGATTATTTCGGTGGTTAGAGTGGCTAAAGAAATGGTCATGTTTGAGGTTGAGATAGAAGGAATGAGAAGTAACAGGGATGCACAGCATATCCAATACAATCTTTTGCTTAATGAAAATATTGTGCATGCACACATCAATTTCCCAAAAAGGAAAGGTATTCTAATATGCAAGGGTATGGATAAGAAAGATATCGTTGATATGATAAATAATATAGTGCATTATGAAGTAAATGGTAAATATAGTGCAAGAATACACGGCATGAGGAAAATAGATTATGAGAAAGAATTTATCTTAAATATGTTAGGACAGGGCAAATCTTAATATGGCTCCAATACCCCCCATTTCCAAAAATTGTTTCCCTTCTCTTGTGTCAGTGGAAATGAATTCTATTGTTGCTCCTGTATCCTCTGCTGCCTTTACTATCCTATCCTCTATACTCTCATCATACATTATCTCCACATCACCCCCGCACTCTTTACATTTCTCGCTATCCAAATCCTTTCTTTCTATAATCTTTTCATATACACAGCTACATGCGTTGCATTTAAATTTTGCCTTTACATAGTCAAACTTTTCAGATATTAGCAATACCTCCACATTCCCTTTTTGCAGCGCGTTGGCAACTTCTTGTAAACCATAAGCCACAAGCCTCGAATCCCTAGCCAATAATGTGAAAAATTTCTCAAGCACAGCCTTTTCTTTCATTATAGATGCTTCCGTGAGCAGGTTCTCAGCCCTATTTATAGCCTCTTCCAGTCCATACTCGCCCGTGTACGAGGTGTTCACAATACCTAGAATCTTTTTCTTTATATCATACCCTAAAAAATCGCCTTTATAGAAATCCTCTTTTATTGGACCAGGACCAGCTATTATCACACCTTTCAAATCTTCCCCGTACTTCCTAAATTCATTTGTTGCTATATCACCAACCGTTTTCATAAAATCTCTGAGCAAACCTTCCCTTATCCTCTGATACCTTGCCTGACTCCATCCACCTTTTGTTGTTTTTCCTGGTACTATGGAGGTAAGATGTTTTAAATGCTCAATCCTCTTGCCTATTAAAACACCAATGTCTGCTTCTGATTTATCTATAACTATAACACCATATACCTCTTTCTCTCTTACCATCTCCTTTAATGGCTTTAGAATAAATTTTTGATCACACCAATAAAGCCTGTGTTTTAGGGGCTCTGGCGGTTCTATTGCCCATATCTCTATATCTGCCACACCCTCCTTTTCCGAAACATTTCCAGCGAAAATAGCCAGACCGTTCTTTGGTGTGGCTTTGTATAACTTTAAATGCTGCAATATTCTTTCCAAGGCTGACATCACGTTCTTCCTAACGGTTTTTGATTTTATATTCTGGGCTGTGCTTTGTTCCTGTCTTATTTGTTCTGCTACCTTGTTTATGTTATAGCCTTGGGGTATATAGACTGTTACAAGCTCTGTATGCCTGCCCTTAATTCCTTCTAAGTGCTTAATAATGCCTATAAGCTCTCTATACCTGTCCTTCATCCCAACCACGATCAAGCTATGAATTTCTCATAAATAAGATTTTTAAACCTATAGAAATAAAAATAAAATTTAGGCATGCTTTCCGCCCGCTCTGACAAAAGATGCCACCTTGTCTCCTTCACCAAGCCTCATTACCCTTACCCCCTGCGTTGCTCTGCCCATGATGGGTATTTGGCTTGCTGGAACTCTTATCGCTATTCCATTTTTGCTCACTATTATTATATCATCTTCTTCCCTTACATTACTAATACCAACAACATCACCATTCTTTTCTCTTATTTTCATATTTATAATCCCCTTGCCGCCTCTCCTTGTTATCCTATAAAGCTCATATCTGCTTCTCTTTCCGTAACCTTTCTCTGTTATCGTTAGCAAGCTACCATTTTCATCAACAACAGCACTTCCCACTACTTTATCATCTTGAGCGAGCCTTATACCTCTAACGCCGGCGGCATTTCTCCCCATAGCTCTTACATCCTTTTCCTTAAACCTTATTGCCCTGCCTTTCTTCGTTGCTATTACTATTTCTTCTTTGCCAGAGGTAAGTATCACATTTACCAGCTCATCTTTATTAAGTTTTATTGCTATTATTCCGTTACCTCTTATATTTTTGAAATTTTGCAAAGCCGTCTTTTTTATTGTTCCATTTTTGGTTATCATCACCACGTACTTACCATCACTGAATCCTTTTATAGGTATGAGTGAAACAACCTTTTCGCCTTCATTCAGATTTAATAGGTTAACTAAAGCCTTTCCTCTTCCATATCTTCCAACATCTGGTACCTTGTATGCCTTGAGCATGTAAACCTTGCCCATATTTGTAAAGAAAAGGAGTATGTCATGGGTATTTGCAACAAAAACATCCTTTACTATGTCCTCCTCCTTTGTACGTGTCCCTATAATCCCCTTGCCACCTCTTCTCTGAGCTTTGTAAACGCTAAGCGGTAATCTTTTTATGTAATTGTTTTGCGTGAGTAATATGACCACCTCTTCCTTTTTTATTAAATCCTCTTCCTCTATTTCCACCTCGCTCTCTATCTCAACAATTTCACTCCTTCTTTCATCTCCATATCTCTTTTTTATCTCTTTCAGCTCTTCTTTTATTATCCCCAATATCTTCTCTTCGCTCGCAAGCACCGCTCTTAGCTCAGCTATTAACTTTTGCAATTCCTCATATTCATTCTTTATCTTTATTCTTTCAAGATTTGTGAGTTTCTGCAACCTCATATCCAATATTGCCTGAGCCTGTATCTCTGTAAGCTCAAATCTCTCCATCAAACCGGTTCTTGCTTCATCCACACTCTTTGAAGCCTTTATTAATGCAACAATCTCATCTATGTGATCAAGTGCTGTCATTAGCCCTTCAAGTATATGCGCTCTGTGCTCTGCTTTATTCAACTCAAACCTTGTCCTTCTTGTAATAACCTCTTTTCTATGTTTTATGTACTCCTCTATGAGTCCCTTTATTCCAAGAACACGTGGTTGATTATCAACCAATACAAGCATTATAACACCAAATGTCTCCTGCAGCCTTGTATGCTTGTAAAGCTGGTTCAGAATAAGCTCCAGTGGGATATCTTTCCTAACCTCTATAACAATCCTCATCCCCTCTTTGCTTGATTCGTCCCTAAGCCCTGTTATGCCGTCTATAACCTTGTTCTTAACAAGTTCAGCAATATGTTCTATAAGCTCAGCTTTATTAACCATATAGGGTATTTCCGTTACTATTATTCTATGCTTCTCTTCATCTAGCTCCGCTTTTCCCCTTACTATTATCTTTCCTCTGCCAGTATGGTATATACCTAACATTGCGCCGTTCTTTATTATAATACCGCCTGTTGGGAAATCAGGACCTTTTATCGTTTCCATAAGCTCTTTTGTATCTATTTTCGGATTTTCTATAACCTTTATTATCCCATCTACCACTTCGCTAAGATTATGCGGTGGTATATTTGTTGCCATACCCACAGCTATTCCGCTTGCACCATTGACAAGCAAGTTAGGAAACTTACCAGGCAATACCGTTGGCTCTTTGAGAGAGGCATCAAAATTGGGCATGAAATCAACTGTGTCCTTATCTATATCTGCAAGCATTTCCTCCGCTGTCTTTGCGAGCCTTGCCTCAGTATAACGCATAGCTGCAGCGCTATCACCATCAACAGAGCCAAAATTACCTTGCCCATCTATAAGTGGATAGCGCAAAGAAAATGGTTGAACCATCCTTACCAAGGCGTCATAGACTGCTTGGTCGCCATGTGGATGGTACTTACCAAGCACTTCACCAACTATCCTTGCACATTTCTTGTAGGGCTTATCATGCCCCATGCCCATCTCATGCATAGCAAAAAGTATACGTCTGTGTACAGGCTTTAAACCATCCCTTACATCTGGTAAAGCTCTGCTTATTATAACAGACATTGCATAATCCAAATAGCTTTCCTTCATCTCTTCTTCTATAGGACGTGAAATTATTCCCCTTTTATGCATCGATCTCACCTCTAATCAAAGCATCATACACTACCTTTGACCAATCCTCCATCAGATTATAAAATTTCCTCGCCTCTCCTATATCCACAAGCTCACCTTCTATATTTTCCTTTTCCTTTACCTTTACACTTTTCCCCTTCACAACAAAAACCGCACCAAAATGAACCCTATCGACGCTTGTTTGTTCAAGATTAAGAAAGCCGCAAAGCTTATAAGATTCAGCATCATGCTCTACTTCTTCATTGAGCTCCCTTTTCATACCAGCCACAAGTATATTGCATGCGTTGCTATCTATGGGATTTATGTGTCCTCCTATACCTATCGAGTATCTCTCCTGCAACCTTGCCTCAGAGCCTGCTAACCTTTTGTAAAGGAATATCTTTCTATTGGGTGTGATGAATAATATATAGGGTATTATTTGTTTATACTCTGGATTTTGTTCAACATCGCTCCGTGGCATAAACAAGTAATTCTCTTTAATTATATCCAATAGATTTGCTGTTTTAATATTTCTAAATCCCACAAAAAATCTTTCACCATTGCTGCCAAAAAGCTTCTCCCTTCTAACAACCATCACCTTCTCCATAGCAATACCTATATATCTATATTTCTTGCCTTCTTTGCGTATCTTTCTATAAACTCCCTTCTCGGCTCTACCTTGACCCCCATAAGCGTATTGAACACTCTTTCCGCTTCCATCGCATCTGTTATTGTTGCTTCTACTATTATCCTTCTTTGTGGATCCATAGTTGTTGCCCACAACTGCTCAGGGTTCATCTCTCCCAGTCCTTTGAAGCGCTGAACAATAGCGTTGCCTCCAATTTTCTTCAGCAACTCTTCCTTTTCAGCATCGGAATAAACATAGTAATCGTTATTCCCTTTTCTTATCCTATAAAGGGGCGGCTTTGAAATAAACACGTATCCATTTTCTATGAGTGGACGCATATAGCGATAGAAAAATGTTAATAATAGCGTTTTTATGTGGGAACCATCAACATCCGCATCCGTCATTATGATTATCTTTCTATATCTTGCCTTCTTTATATCGAAGAACTCTCCTATTCCCGTCCCTATTGCAGTTATCATTGCTTGTATCTCTTCATTTCTGAGCACTTTGTTTATATTTGCTTTCTCAACGTTTATTATCTTTCCCCTCAATGGCAATATAGCTTGGAATTCCCTATTTCTGCCTTGCTTAGCAGAGCCACCAGCAGAGTCGCCCTCTACTATATACAATTCTGCCTTCTCTGGATCGCTCTCTGAACAATCTGCAAGCTTCCCCGGTAAAGAGCTGACCTCCAAGGCATTCTTCCTTCTTATCAACTCTTTTGCCTTCTTTGCTGCCTCTCTTGCCCTGGCAGCGTTTATTGCCTTCTCAACAATCAGCTTTGCTACATGCGGATTTTCTTCAAAAAATACCAAAAGCTCAGAATATACCACAGAATCTACAATCCCTTTTACCTCTTCATTCCCAAGCTTTGTTTTTGTTTGTCCTTCAAATTGCGGCTCCGGTACCTTTACATTTATAACTGCTGTTAGCCCTTCTCTCACATCATTGCCTGTAAACTTTTCACCGTTTTTTATTGCGTTTATTTCTATAGCGTATTTATTTATAGCCCTTGTTAGCGCGTTTTTAAATCCAGCTAAATGCGTGCCGCCTTCCTCTGTATTTATATTATTAACAAATGATAGCACCTCTTCGGAGTACCCTTTTGTGTATTGCATCGCTACCTCAACAACTATCTTTCCCTTGACCTTTGAAATGTATATTATATCATCAAATACCGGTTCTTTGCTTTCATTAAGAAATTTTACAAACTCCCTTATTCCGCCCTCATAAACAAATTCCTCCTTATCTCCTGTTCTCTCATCTATAATCTTTATTTTTAGCCCGCTGTTAAGGAATGCGAGCTCTTTGAGGCGGGAAGCTATTATGTCATAATAAAACTCTACGGTATCAAAAATCGTATCGTCGGGCCAGAATCTTATTCTTGTCCCGCTCTTAAATGGGAATTGCACATTCGCTATATGCAGTTTGGATACGGGTTTCCCATACTCATATTCTTGCCTATAAACCTTTCCATCCCTTTTGACCTCAGCTATAAGCCTTTTTGATAATGCATTTACTACCGAAGCCCCAACTCCATGCAGGCCGCCAGAAACCTTATAAGCTTTGGCATCAAACTTGCCACCAGCATGCAACTTTGTCATCACTATCTCAAGGGCTGAAGTTTTATAGACAGGGTGCTTGTCTATAGGTATTCCTCTTCCATCGTCTGTTACACTAACACTGCCGTCTTTATGTATCACAACGATTATATTATTGCAAAATCCAGCAACGGCCTCATCCACACTATTATCAACTATTTCAAATACGAGATGGTGCAAGCCCCTAGCACCAGTACTACCGATATACATTCCAGGCCTTTTTCTAACAGCTTGAAGGCCTTCTAATACGTGTATTTCTCTTGCGGTATAAGTAGAAGAACTCTCCATTATTTTCACCGGGTTGAATAGTAAATATTTGTAATGAAATTTAATAAAGATTAAGCAAAATTAGAGCTATAGCTAAGCAGGAATGTAAAAGCTTTTATCTTTAATCCATAAATAAAATTTTAAGGTGAAAAAATGCGACCGGCTCAAAGAACAAAGGGTTTGAGAAAGGTGAAGAAAAGAAGCCCTGGCGGTAAACAGATTATTCATTATGAGAGAAGGAAAGGGAAGCCTGTTGTATGCGCGTTATGTAAAAAGCCGTTACACGGCATACCCAGAGCCAGGCCCTCTGAAATGAAAAATATGGCAAAGAGTAAAAAAACTGTTAATAGGCCCTATGGCGGAAATTTATGCTCAGAGTGTATGAGGAATGTTATAAAAAGCAGGATATTTGAGAAATAAAAGTGCAGGCTATTTAGGCTATTAATTTTTTGACCTTTAAGTAATCAGAGAATGCATCTAATCTTTTTATTTGCACTAAGATAAATATTTAATGGAGGTGAGCTTTAATGAAGATCACGCTTTCTGTACTTAAGGCTGATGTTGGCGGTTTTGTTGGACACAGCCATAGCCATCCCGATATATTGAAGAAGGCTAGAGAGATGCTAGAAGAGGCGAAAAATGATAACAAGATAATAGATTTTTATGTTACCGCATGTGGCGATGATCTGGAACTTATAATAACACATAACAAAGGTATAGAGAACAAAGAGGTACATGGTATTGCATGGAGCATATTTACTGAAACAAGTAAGCTAGCTAAGGAATTAAAGTTATATGGGGCTGGCCAAGATATACTAAAAACAACATTCTCTGGGAATTTGAGGGGGCTTGGTCCAGGTGTTGCTGAAATGGAGTTTGAGGAGAGGGAATCGGAACCTGTTATAATATTTATGGCTGATAAAACAGAGCCCGGTGCATTCTCTTTACCTCTCTACAAAATGTTTGGAGATGCGTTCAATACCCCAGGCCTTGTTATAGATCCCAATATGAGAGGTGGGTTTAGCTTTGATGTTCATGATGTTAAAAAGCACAGACATGTATGGCTTCACCTCCCAGAGGAGATGTATAAGTTGCTCGGGCTTATAGGAACGGTAGGAAGGTATGAGATAAAGAGTGTTATTAGGAGAGAGGATAATGAGATTGCAGCTGTGACATCTACTGAAAGGCTTAATCTCATAGCTGGAAAGTATGTGGGTAAAGATGATCCCGTGCTAATAGTAAGAGCCCAGCATGGCTTTCCAGATGTTGGTGAGATCCTTGAACCCTTTGCAATCCCTCACTTCGTTGCTGGATGGAATAGAGGAAGCCATAATGGACCTTTAATGCCCGTTCCTCAAAGATATGCCAACACATCACGTTTTGATGGACCACCAAGAATAATAGCATTAGGCTTCCAGCTAAACAATGGTAAGCTCGAGGGTCCTGTAGATATGTTTGACGATCCAGCGTTTGATGACGCGAGGAGGCAAGCAATCGAGATGGCAAATTATATAAGAAGGAACGGCACATTCCAGCCACACAGACTGGAGGAGGATGAAATGGAATATACAAAGATAACAGCTGTTGAAAAGGAGCTGGAAGAGGCAAAGAGGTTCGAAAAGCTCTAGGTGATACAATAGAGCCGGATTTTGTATTTGAGGTATCCTTTGAGAGTGGAAATAAGGTAGGTGGCATATATACTGTTATCTCTTCAAAATCAAAGGAGATGGTAGAAAGGTTTGGCAACAGATATATTACTATTGGTTTTTACGATCCCGTCCAGGCCGTTAAGGAATTTTCTCCCCAGGCGCCAGAGAAAGAATGGCAAGAGGTTTTTAATTCCCTCGCACAAAAAGGTATAAAGTGTTACTATGGGAGATGGATAAACGCAAACAATGCAAGGCTTGTGCTATTGGATACCAAAAGATTTGCACAGATGTTGGATAATGGGGACGTAAGGATAAACAGCATAAAGTATTGGCTATGGAAAAACTTCAAAATAGATTCCATAAGAGCTGGGGATGATTTCGATACCCCTGTAGCATGGAGTTATGCAACAGGTATGCTTTTAGAAGAACTGTATAATAGGGTTATGTCTGGCAATACTATTGTTGCTCATTTTCATGAATGGTTATCTGGTACTGGTATGTTATACCTCAAAAATAATGGCGTTCCTATACCAACGGTCTTTACTATACATGCTACTGTTTTAGGAAGAACGAAGAGTGGTTATAATATAGAGTTCTTCAAAGAGGTTAGAAAGGGATTAAGCAATGGTACCATGGTGGACGTAAGGGATGCATATAAGTATGGGGTCGAGGCGAAGCATTTGATGGAGGTTGCATGTGCAAAGCATTGTGATGTGTTTACAGTGGTGTCCCAAGGCTTAAATGAGGAAGCAAAGTATGTATTGGGGAGGGAAGCGGACATAATAACGCCTAATGGGCTTGACTTTTCGCTGCTTCCCGATATAAGGGCGCTAAATAAACTCCATCTAAAATATAAGGAAAGGGTTTTGAGCTTTTTCGAAGCGTACTTTTCTCCATACTATAGCGTAAGGAGCGGGGATAAGGTTATATTCTTTACTAGTGGCCGTTACGAATTCTTTAACAAGGGGTATGATATATTTATAGATGCGCTTGGCCTGTTAAACAAGCTTATGAAGAAAAGGGATATGGAGAAGGAGGTATATGTGCTTATATTAGTGCCTGGGGATGTGAGAAGGTTGAAAGAGCATGTTGATGAGCTTAACGATTTATTTAACAGGCTAAAAGAGCTTGTTGAGGAAGAGACTGACAGCATTAAACATAGACTTATAAGGTTGTTATTGAGGAGGGAAGAATTGAGTGCCAGTAATATGCTTTCCAAGGATTTCATGCTTCACTCAAAGATACTCTGTAACTTTATAAAGGATATTAAAAGATCTGAGCTTCCAGATATATGCCCCTTCGAGCTCAATTATCCAGAAAGCAAGGATTTGATAATAAAGAGGATAAAAGACAATGGATTGTTAAACAGGGAGGAAGACAGGGTAAAGGTTATATTTTATCCACGTTATCTTAGCATAGCTGATGATGTCTTTGGTATGAATTATTATGATGTTGTTATAGCGGCTAGTATGGGCGTATTTCCATCTCGTTATGAATCTTGGGGCTATACACCACATGAAGCAGCAGCATTAATGAATACCACTGTTACAACAAATATTACAGGTTTCGGTAGCTTTGTTAAGAGCATTGGAAGCAATAATGGGATTAAGATTTTAGATATAGGGAAGGAATACAAGGCTGTGGTTAAAGATCTTGCACAGTATATGTTCAAAATTGTATGCATGGGAGAAGATGAAAGAATAAAGGCTAAGCTTGATGCGAGAAGTGTAGCAAATAAAGCCAGCTGGAAAACACTCATAAAAAACTATCTCTCAGCATATAGTATGGCTATAAAGAAAGTGAAAGAATGATAAAGGTGGAGGTAAAGAAGATTGAAAATATAGCCCATGTGTTTATAGATTCACGCTATAAAAACATTTACCTTTCAGCTGTAGTTTCCAACAGAGGGAGGGAGCTTGTATTCTTGCCTGAATCAGAGAGAGGATATGGAATAGTATATCCAGCAAGCCATACCAATTTTATTTATAAGATAAATGACAAGAGGTATTATTTTTGCTTTAATACAAAAAGCGGCACAAGCTATAAGATTACAATCTTCTTTAGAAGAGGGAAAGCTAAGGGAGAAAAGGAGGTATGGGTTGTATAGAAATTAAAGACTTACCTTGTTATCCTTTGGAAGTTTTATCTTGGAAAGCATATCCACATATCCTTCAAGCCTTTTTATCTCACCCTCCAACATCTTTATGGCCAGCATAACATTCTTTTTTTCCTTCCCGTCCTTTATCTTTTCTAACTCTTTTCTCGTTCTTTCAAAAACTACATAGGATTCACTCACACTTTTCTTTATCCTCATTAATGTGACCCCTTTTAGAAGCTCAAGCAAATCACCACATAACTCAACATAAAGCTTTCTATCTGCTACCTTTTTTATTCTCTTTATGACACCTATAACCTCAAGGAAATCCAAGCTCAAGGAGATCATTGATAAAGAATATCCCGTTTCCTTTGCCAGCTCCTGCAATGATACAGGCCTTTGTTTTACTATAAGCACACCTATTATTTTTCCATGTATAGGGGAATAGCCTATAGTACTGGCAACACTTGCAAAGATATTATATATTTCCTTCTCTATATCCTTTAGCCTCTCTTCCATAAATTTAGTATAAGCTCTTGTATTTTATTTATTTTTCGCTTATTGACGAACAAAGTTTTATATTTAGGTTAAATTAAGTATATATTAGGTGCTTGTATGGGTGTGGATGTATACCTTGCTGTGGCAGTTTTGCTTGCACCAGTATTTGCGGAGTACGCAAAAGTAAGAGCGAAAGCAGAAAAGGCATTTAGTATGCTTGTGGTCTCAGGGCTGTTTTTCTTGCTCTCATTGAGCTTTGGTGCAACAGTATTTGCTGGTTTTGGTTCTCTGGCTTTGTTTGGAACAATGTTGTTTGAAGTGCTTGGCTGGCTGTTATTGCTAATAGGTGCAGTGTGGGTTGCTGTTCTCTTACTTAAAGAATAGTCTTATCTCTTCTTTTTCTTTTTATTTTATCTGACAAGATCAGCCAGCAAATCTAAGATTTCTACTATATCTTTCTCCCTATTGAGTGTTTCAAAGATAAGTGTACCTTTTATGTTATAAGCCATTATAGTCCTTATCAGATACTCAAGCTTTAAATCGGTGTCTATTATCCTCCTATGTTCTATTTCTCCAGATGGACCATAAATAATACCAGAAAATATAAAGTATGCATTGTTAAGCCACCCTGTGCCAATACCTCCTTTAACAATATCAACAACCTGCATGAAATCCTTTTCTGTTCTCAATGCTCCAGAGCCCCTTGCATGTACATGGGCCCAATTTATAACAGGTTCTGTCATTCTCGTCCTATCAACTATATCCAAAACCTCTTCAAGACTACCAACCTCGTTAACCCTGCCAGTGGTCTCTATACCAAACTTTACCCTAACATCCCCTTCACTCACAATCTCATTCAACTTATAAACCACAAGCTTTAATGCTTGATCCTTGGGCATCATCTTGTAAAATGTGGGGTGAAGAACAAACAGCCTGCAATCCATTACATTTGCAATTGTAGAGTATATCTTTAAGGCATCACCTAGAAATGGCTCCTCAGGCAAGGAATTGTTGTGTATGGCAAGCTCTATGTTATACTTGCTTGCAAGCATCTTTATCCTTATCAGATTAGTGTAATGCTCCTTGTATAATTCTGAAAGATCATTTATATCTTTAAAAAGCTGTTGTGGCAAGAGAAATGCTTTCAAACCAGCCCTGTAAAAATCCTCTAAGGCTGTAAAAACATCCTCAGTTTTCTCAACAATACCTATATTTGAGCTTCCATATGCGACCCCTATTCTCATCCCTAACCTTTCCTGTATTTTCAATGCTTTTTTCCTTATTAGCATAATATATTATTGTTTCAAAATAGATAAATATGATCGCCCATTATCCATGCCTTTTTCTCCTCATCTTCCTTACCCATTTCAACCTTTCAACAACCCTCAACAAATCCTTCTCATCTATTCTATTATCCTTTTCCAAATCAAACTTACTATTCCAATTTGGATTTGTTGGTTTTGCTCCATATCTCTTTGCAACAATAACCAAATCAAAGATATTAACAATACCGTCGTTGTTCAAATCTTCTGTATAGCTACATGTTCCAGAGCAACAGTAATAGTTTGGTTGGCATGTACCAGCAATGGCATTGCAATCATGGTATGTATTGCAAGGATTTGGATAGCATTTTCCATTAGCTTTTAAGCAAGAATTTGTTATTAAGGAAATAGTGAAGGTGCCAGGGCTGGATTCAAAGTATATAGTGCCCTGAGGTGATGCTTTCTTTTCAAACAATAGCTTGCCATTCTTGTAAATGGCATAGCTTGCATTGGGTATTAGTAGGGGAGGATTTCTTTTCTGATTATATGGCGCAGTAGCATTTCCTACTATATATACATAACCTTCTCCAAACTCATACTTTTCAATCTTGCTAGACTTGCTATGCCATCTATATTCTCCAAGGTCATTTATTAGGATACCATTATGAAATTCTGTATCTCCAAGGATTCCAGAATGGGAGTAAATATTAACATCTGGAGCAAGCCATTCATGTTTAAATATAGTAAATGTGTTTTGGTCGGCATGAGAATGGTCACCCTTTCTTACACTACATTTAAATTTTATTGGTGAGGCTTAAAATAATTACATACGTCAGTTTCTTCTCGAGGGAAAATCTTTTTAAACCTAACTTCAATTTGTTCTTATGGGTTTGTGTATTATTGGAAGTGAGAAGTCTGAAAGTAATCTGAAGTTATTAGAGTATGCAAAAAGAAAATTTGATTCTGTGTTCTTAGTTCCCATTAACGGTATAAGACTAACCCTAGGTAAAGAATTCATGATACACTATAGAACTACAAACCTCATGAAATTTGATGCCGTGCTCACAAGGATACCAAAGGAGTTTTATACCTTTGCATACCAGCTACTTTCTCTTTTCCCTCCTGACACATACATGCCAATAAAACCCATATCATTTCTTGTTACAGAGGAAAGGTTTTTCATGATGAGTGTTTTGAGAAAAAGGAATATACCTACTATAGATATAAATCTTGCAAGGTCTTCTAAAGCAATTCAATTTATATTGGAAAATGCCAACTACCCCTTACTTTTAAGGGTACCAGGAAATGATATAGGGGTTGTTGTTGAGACGCAAAAAGAGGCAAAATCTATAGTCGAGACTATAGAAAGCTTGAAAAGTCCCGTAATAGTTGAAGAGATTATAAAAGATCTCGTTTCTCTTTACGTGGTTGGTAATGAGGTTGTTGTTGCTGTAAGAAAGAAAAGTGAAGAAAAGGATTTAGTATTTGGTAAGGGGAAGATTAAAAAAGAGGGTAATATAGATGCTGAGGTAAAATATATCGCCACGGATACAGCAAATGCTATAGATACACAAATAGCGAGAATAGATATAACAACAATCCCACAGCCAAGGGTTGTTAATATAGAGCTTAATCCCGCACTCATAGATGTAAGCAAGGTGTGTAAGGTAGATATTGCTAAACGTATAATAGATACAATCTATACAGGCTATCTAAAGAATAAAGAAAAGCCGTTGCTGGTTAAATTTTTTGAAGATGCAAAATCTGTTGTTAAAGAGGTGTTAAAGAACAGCAAGATATTAATATAAAGTTTAACTAATAGGTTTTAATATGGATGTTTTCCAAATAGGTGCGCATCTTGCAAAAATTATAGGTACTTATCTTAACGTACTCTTTTCCATCCTAATAAACGAGCTAAAACTGATAACAAACCTGCAATTTATAATCAGCATTGTTGCAATAATCGTTTTTGGTTTCATTGCTGGGAGGCTGTTAAAATTTATAATAGTGAAGATATTGGTTACAACAGGCATAAGAAGGATGACACAAAATGCGTGGATTAATGAATTTCTCAAGATATCTGGCTATAAAAAGGATGTTGTAGAACTTATAGGTGACATTGTAAAGTGGGCTATATATATTTTAGCTATAACCCTTATTTTACAAGCATTCGGTCTTTCAAGCATATCCTTCGTATCAGCCGAGATAATAAACCTCATACCACGCTTCATTTTCTCTGTTCTCTTGCTTATAGTTGGATTTTTGATAGCAGATTTTTTTGGAAAGGCTTTTGAGGAGGCTGCACTCAAGTTCTTTGGCGATGAAGGTGTAGGGAAGTTGTCAGGTGGTGTAGCAAAATATTCTATTGCAATGGCATCGCTTACGCTTGCTCTGGCTTTGCTTGGTTTTGATGTTAGCGCCTTGTTAATATTACTGGTCGCGCTAATAGGTGTTGTTATACTCATGTTATATATAAGCTTTAAAGACGTCCTTCCCGAGTTTTCAGCTGGATTTAGTGCAAGGCAATTGATTAAAATTGGCGACAAGGTAGTTATAGGTGAGTATAAAGGCAGGGTAGAGAGATTCGAGCCGTTTTCTATTGTGTTAAAGAATGGGAACAAGATAGTAAGAATACCGAATACCTTTTTAATAAAAAGGCCCGTTATAAAAATAGAAAAATAGAAAGGTAAATTATTTTATGCCTTAGTGACATCTATGCATACCCCTGCTGCTATTGTCTTACCCATATCTCTTACTGCAAACTTTGCCAACTCAGGGAAATCTGATTGCTTCTCTATAACAAATGGTTGCAATGGCTGAACCTTTATTATGGCTGCATCTCCTGGTTTAAGCATATCCGGATTCTCTTCTACAACAGCTCCTGTCTTAGGATCGAGCTTCTTTACTATTTCTGTTATCCTTCCTGCAACATGTGCTGTATGCGCATGGAATACAGGTGTGTAGCCTTTCGTTATAACTGTTGGATGCTGAAGCACGATAATCTGTGCTGTGAACTCCTTTGCCACGGTTGGCGGATTATCGGGATGACCAACAACATCCCCTCTATTTATATCCTTCTTTGATACACCTCTCACGTTAAACCCTACGTTATCTCCTGGCTCTGCTTTTTGCAATGGCTTGTGGTGCATCTCTATACTCTTCACTTCCCCTTCTTTGTGTGATGGTTCAAAGACCACCTTGTCCCCAACCTTTAGAACACCTGTTTCTACCCTTCCAACAGGCACTGTTCCGACACCTGTAATCATAAACACATCCTGAACAGGCAACCTTAATGGCTTGTTGACGGGTTTCTCTGGAACCTCTATGGTCTGATCTAATGCCTGCAATAATGTCGGTCCACTGTACCATGACATCTTATCTGATTTCTTTACTACATTATCTCCCATATATGCCGATACTGGAATAAATGGTATCTTTTCTAGCTTATAACCTATGCTCTGCAACAGCTTTGATACTTCATCCTTTACCTTGTTGAACGTTTGCTCGTCATAGCTTACTGCGTCCATCTTGTTTATTGCAACAACAAGCTGGTTTATGCCAAGAACCTTTGAAAGGTACAAATGCTCTTTTGTTTGTTCCTGCACACCATCCTTTGCTGACACAACAAGTATAGCTGCATCTGCTTGGCTCGCACCTGTAATCATATTCTTTACAAAGTCTCTATGGCCAGGTGCATCTATTATTGTCAAGTAATATTTGTCGGTCTGGAACTCCTTGTGCATTATGTCTATTGTCAACCCTCTTTCCCTCTCTTCCTTCAGCTTATCCATGATAAATGCAAACTCGAATGTCTCTTTTTTGAGGTCCTTTGCCAATTCCTTGAGCTTCCTTATATCCTGCTCTGAGATAGCCCCTGAGTCGTACAATATCCTACCTACAAGTGTGGATTTTCCATGATCCACATGTCCTATTGTTATCAAATTAATGTGGGGTTTTTCTGCCATATTCTCCCTCCTTAGATATCTTGCTCAGATTTCGTTATATATAAGAAGGTTTGTATATTTAAAAATTTATGCAAATTAAGAGCAAATGAAGATTTGACCTTTAACTATGCTCTTCTGCCCCTTCTTCCACCGGGCTTTCTGGTAGTATCGTGAGGTATTGGTGTAACATCTTCTATTGTCCCTATTTTTAATCCTGCCCTTACCAATGCCCTTATTGCTGGCTGAGCACCCGGGCCGGGTATCTTCTTTTTATGTCCTCCTGGCGCCCTTACCCTCAAATTAACACCTATTATACCTTTATTTAACGCCTCCTCTGCAGCCTTTTTAACGGCAAGTATGGCTGGGTATGGTGTTCCTTTGTCTTTATCTCTTTTTGTCATCATGCCACCACTAACCCTTGCTATTGTCTCTGCTCCCGTTATATCGGTTATATGGATTATGGTATTGTTAACAGAGGAGTATATATGTGCAATACCCCATTTTTTCTCATCATGCATCTAACCACCTTTAATCCTGGCCTCTATCTTCTCTTCCTCTTCTACGGGGACGAGATAGGATGGAGAGCTTATTCTCCTTTTATTTATCATTATGTGACCATGAACTATGTACTGTCTTGCTTGCTTTGGTGTATTTGCAATACCTTTTTTCCATACTATTGTTTGCAGCCTTCTATTTAATATATCCCTTACACTTAATCCAAGAACATCATCAAGCGTGCTATCTTTCCCTAGCAAGCCCAATTTTTTTAACTTGGCAAGCAATAAATCAATCTTTTCTTTATCCTTTACCGCTATAAGTTCTCTTGCCCTCCTTCTATAATTTCTGAGTATATCTTCAGCTACCCATATCTCTCTCTTTCTCCTAAGCCCGTACTCTTCTAATATTTTCTTCTCCTCTTCAATCCTTGCTGAATCATATGGCCTTTTAGGCCTTTTGTACCTCTTTTTAAACCTTCTCATACCATCACTACTTCTTCTCCTTTCTCTTAACACCTATCGTTCTGCCTTTCCTAAATGAAGATCTAGTTCGTTGACCTCTAACAGGCAAGCCCAAGGCATGCCTTATACCCTTGTACGTCTTGATCTTTTTCATAAAGTTTATATCTAGCTTTGTTGTCAATTGCAGTTGGGAAGCGGTTAGATGTTTATCTTCCCCTGTACTCATATCCCTTCTTCTATTAAGCAGCCAACTCGGTATCCCATATTTTGTTGGATTTAGTATGATATCTTCCAATCTCTTTAGTTCATCCTCGCTAAGCTCCCCAATCTTTTTATTTTCAAAACCTGAGACCTTTGATACGGCATTTGCAAACATAAAAGATACGCCTTTTATGCTCATTATACCTCTAGCTATACCTTTATTACCATCTATATTTGTCTCACCTATTCTTACTATTTTTTGTATCTCCTTTCCCATACCCTCACCGTTTTTATTGTTATGTTTTGTCTTGAAAGCTTTATAAAATTTTGTATAAAATATGTTTACAGGGCGGCCAAAGCGGGGAGGTTCACCCGTTCCCATACCGAAATTGAAACCGCCCTGCAACCGGTGGTTTTTGACGGGAACACGGAAGTTAAGCTCCCCAGCGATGTGGCTTGTACTATACCGTCATGGTATGGGAAGGCCAGGACGCCGCCCACTTTTTATTCTCCTTTTACCGTGCTCAGACCATTAATGTCGATAAAAGAAAAAGCATGAATAGCATAAGAAACAAGAAGAATAATATCCCGCCTTGCAAAAGCGCTATTCTTATCATCTCTTCCCTTTTAGACATTATCAGGTATTTTGTTCTTAGTCTCATTAGTATAATTGTAGCCGCACACTTAAATTATTTTTCAAATTTGCGTGTTTTTGGATAAGAAAATGTTTAAATACCTTTATTTTATATTAAAGCTAGCTTGAATGTGGAACTATGGAAGAGGTTTTGCAATTGATGGAAAAGCCGGTAAAAGAGGCATGGGCAAAGCTTATGCTCGATAATGAATACAGAGGCTTTGAGACAACTAAGAAGTGCATGGAGAAGGTAAGAGAAAGTGAGTTCGTAAGAAAGTTTAGAGAAGAGGTAGAGGGCACAGATAGCCCAAGAAAAATCAATGAAGGTATAAAGAAATATTTTATTGGGGCGCCTGAGGAATTTGATGGGACGGGAATAAGCAAGGATCCCTACAAAGATTTTGTCCAAAGCATGCCTTACTTCTTTCTTAAAACAAAACAGCCTAACTGTTTAGGCAGAGCAATTATAGTGGCAAGTATCTTTCCAGAGACGAAAATAGCAGAGGTGTTAAAAACAAATCAACTTGATAATCTTTTCGATGAGCTAAAGATGGCAAGTAAGTTAATAGAGGATGACAAAGTCTATATGAGCAGAAGGTGGGACGGAACGCCTGTATACATCACAGGGAAAACAGCAAAAACTTCTATCCTAGAAGCAATACTATACAATGAGGAGCCTCATCCTACAATAATTGATAGTTATGAAAATATCCTTGACCCTGTTGAGTTTGAGTTTGGAGCTCCTATCTATATAGAGTATCCTCTAATAGAAGGTATAACGGCCATGACCTTTAATAACCTTTGCGGATTTATTGGACTTTTCTCTCCATATTTCGCAAGAGGAGAGGAAAGAAGGAAAGAAGCTGAGTATCACTTAAAGGGTATGCTCAAGGTTACACCAGAAAGTGTTACAATAAGGCGTAACCTCATGCTTTTCAAAGACCTAAGTGAACAATATGAACTTCTTAGAGAAATAGAGGACATATACACCTCTAAAGGTGTAGATATGCCTTGCAATCTTTATATAGTAAAGGCCTATCTTCAAACCTTGAGTGGGAATTATAACAAGGCAAGGGAAACATTGGAATATATAAGGGAAAAGTATATATTACCTTATTCTATTGAAATAATAAAGAGAAATATCCCATTGCTTGAATATGTAAGGACTTATACGGGGTGGAAGGATGGGTAAAAGGTATAGTATGGAAGTAGTTGATTATTTCCTTGATCAATACCCAGGATTTATGGATATGCCATATAAAGAGCAGGTTAGAGTAGTAGCTGATTATTTAGGGCTTCAGCTTGATCAAGAAGGTATTATGACAGCAGGAGAGTTTATCAAAGATGTCACAGAGGCAAAGCTCAAAAAATCTGCCTTGCGTGCAGCAATCCCTGCTATTATGATAAGAAATAACACAACAAGCTATGGATCAAGAGTTCTAGAATTATATGCCTTCTATCTGTAATTAAAAAGCGCGCCAGATTGGGACAATCTTATCAGCATATCTTTTTAACGCCCTTGCAACATTTCTTGCTTTTTTCAAGGTTTTAGTGTCAATGCCCACCTTTTCTCCTATCTCAACAGCCTCATCTATTTGCGAAGCAATGGTATCTGCTTCTTTTAACCTGTATTCTATCCATTCCTTATCTACTGTTGGTATTCTTGTATCAGTTAGCGTTTTGATACGAGAAGCTAAAAAATAACCTGCATCTTCATTGCCTAATGATTCGTAGAGTTTCCTTACGCTGTCTATCCCTCCATCAAGCCCTTGCAATATTTCTCCAGCACTAATCACAGCATCTTCCACTCCTTTATCACTTACTATCTTTTTCCCTTTCCCTTTCTCCATAAAATCTTCCGGCCTTAGTCCAAGCTCTTCTCTTTTCTCTGGGTCAATTGAGCGGTAAACATTCAAAGCTACAGGGTCAATTTCTTTTTCCCAACCATAAAATTTATCTAAAAGCCCGCGCCTTTTTAGCTCATTGTAGAATGCTGGATCAATCTCCTTTAATTCATCAGATGTTAAATAAGAATATCTTTCATTAAAAATACTCTTTATTTGCCTGTCACTCATATCTTTATATTCCATTCTATCCCCTTATAATATCAACAGCAAGTTTTTTAAAACTAACTATTTCTACCCAGCTTCTCTTTCCTGCAGGTATTTTACAATTTTATAATTATAATTTTATATATAAAACAAAAATATATTTTTATATGGTAAAAAATAGGGTTATTGGTGTAGTTTCTGGAAAAGGTGGTGTCGGCAAAACAACATTTGTTGCTAATGTTGGTCTTTCTTTGGTCGAGATAAATAATGATGTTACAGTAATAGATGCTGATATTTCCACATCCAATCTTGGTATGCATTTAAACCTCTATCAATTCCCCTTGGGCTTGCAAAATGTGCTGGATGGAGATTTGGATATTTTCAATGCCACATATATGCATCCTACAGGGTTAAAGGTTATACCAACACCTCTTTATATACAAAACCCGAGAAAAAGCTACAGCCCAAATGCTCTTAAAAATTTACTTGAAAATGAAGCTGGTATATTTATAATAGACTCACCGCCCGGATTGAATAGAAATGTTGACCTTGTTCTCAAAGCAAGTAACGAAGTTATAGTTATTACCACGCCCGATATAGCTTCTGTTACAGATGCTATGAAGACCGTAAAGCTTGCAAGGGATAATGGGATAAAAAATATAAATATAGCGGTTAATAGGGTTTCCGGAAAATATGAGCTAACAAGAGAAGAAATAGAGTCCGCATGCGATGCTGAGGTTATAGGCGAGATACCAGAAGATAAAGCCATGAAAGCATGCCTAATGTACGGAACACCAATAGTTCTGGCTAAGCCGTATTCAAAATCTTCTATAGCATTCAGAACGATAGCAGCCAAAATTATGGGAAAGGAGTATCAACCGCCAAGATTTTTATTCATCAAGAGATTGTTTGGTTAGGGAAGGAATTCTTTGTTTTCTATTTTATGGGGAAGGTAAGTCTTGGTAATGAATCTTATGCCCTTTGATGATAATGCCTCTAGCTCAAGCTTATAGCCAACCCTCAGCATCTCTTTTAGCTCTTTTTGCCATTCCCTTGGCTTGAACCAAATATAGCCCATAAGCTCTTTTACCCTTTTTCTATCATTTTCATTAAGCTTTATTGTAACATTTTTTGATATTCCAAATTCTTTCACGTCATCAACTGTAAGCCCTATGAATTTTGCCTCTGGCGTGCCCAGTCTTTCTGATAGAAATGAAAGATTAATAGAGCCTTGCTTTATAACAGAATAAATGTAATAACCCCATGGGTCTGCATCAGTAAGCACATATATGGGAAGCTTAAGCTCGTGGTGGAGGCGGTGGATAAGCCTTCTTGCCCCTCTTGCGGGCTGTCCCTTTCCGGTAAGTATTATACAATTATTTTTTTCCCAAAATTTATCTTCATTAAGGCGTTGCCATACAGCATCTTTTTCTATAACAAGAACATATTCAGCCTCGTTCTTTACAAACTTTATTACATCCTTCTCAACGTTACTTGGTATTGCCCATCCCGAGCTTCCCATCTTTGAGCAATCTATTTCATATCCTGCATCCCTTAAAACTATATTCCCAGCCATATACCCCTTTCTGTCTGCATTCAAATTCAACTCTTCTCTTAAGAGATTAAGCATAGCCTCCAAATCCTCTATTATTGGATCACTCTCACTTTGTTCTTCAAACGTGTTCTCCTTTGTATCCCCTATAGTATGCTTTAATGCGTAGTAGAGGTCCCTTATAGATATCCTCACGCCTTCGTCTATTATCTTCTTGGCCTCAGCGGCAACAAGCAAGGTTTGCATGAACTTACGGGAAAACGCTATGTTCAAATAGCTTCTTTTTGCAAATTTGTTGCCGATCTTTATTAATCTTCTTTTTTCATCGAAGTATATATTGGAGAGGGTTCTGACAGGTAACTCTATAGTTGGATTTTTCTTATTCTTTATATCATTAAGTACCTTAAGACCAAGTTCAACCAACTTCTTCCTTTTCTCCATGTCCACCTTCTTCACCACCTTTAACTTTAGAATTTATAAGATCTACAAGCATTTTATAGATTTCATCCTTTCTCACGCCTGTAAGTATATAAAGCGAGTTTGCTATTTCCCCAGCGTATCTTTCAAATATCCTCATTTTTCTTTCTATATGCTCTCTTTTTCTCTTTCCTGCTAAGTAAAGCCTTAGCTTTCTTGCAGCATCTTGTAATGCAAGCTTTATTTCCTTAATTATTACACCATAGCTCCCTATAGCCTCCTTAGATTCTGAGGTAAACGGAACCCATACAGAGAGTATGTGAACTAATATAACTACGGGATCCGAAATCACACCTGAATTGACCTGTATTCCATACCTTTTCCAATCTATACTAAATACAGATTTTGTTATTGCACATTCTCCCTGCTGATAAAGTAATGGGACCCTGTTGGCAAATCTCATTATCTCGGCTTGCTTTATTGAACCACCATACGCTATGCCAACCTCTACCTGAAAAGGCCTGCCTCTGTAAACACTTGGAAAACGTGATACTGCAGTAACAAACTCTGGATTAAGCTCTTTTTTAAGCCCTGCCTCTATCACATCCTCGCCAAGGGGGGAAAGGCAATCTGTTGGTGGTCTAAGAAGCTTCACATGTTTTATAGCACGCATGAGCTTCTTTATATCATCTTCTCTCAACTCCTTCGGCTTAGCTTTACAGTCTATACAAGCCTTATTACATATTTCAATCGCAGTTTTCTTTCCAATCCTGCTAAATTCTGTGGTAAAGAAGGTCTCTAAGCTTCTTGCTTTTGTTTCATAAAGCATTCTTGAAAGCAATCCTATCTCGACACCATCCAAATGTATCTTTATTTCCTTTGCCTCTTTGGGGAGCTTGTCCGTGGCTCTTTTGAAAACTACCCTGCCTTTTGGGGAATCAAACACTATGTTTGCATGGGGATTTATTATTGCCGTTCTCTTTAAATATTCCAATATCGATTGCTTATGCTCTTTATAAACACCCTCAGCAATAAGTCTTATCTCTACACCATGCCAAACATTACCAAAAGATATCATTTCTCCTAGTATTATTGGTTCATTCTTCTTAACATCGATCTTTATTTTATATACATGGGTCCTGCCATCACCAGTAGAGCTTTTTACCACTGTTGCCTCTCCGCTTGTTAGTTGCGAGTAAAGCACGGCTCCACTTATACCTATGCCTTGCTGCCCTCTGCTTTGTTTTAACCTATGGAATTTGCTTCCATAAAGGAGCTTTCCAAAAACACGGGGTATTTGCTTTTTCTCTATCCCGGGTCCATTATCCCTTATCCTTATTTCATACTTTTCATTTTCAACCTCTTTGACAGAGACGTATATGTCTGGCAATATACCTGCTTCTTCACATGCATCTAATGCATTGTCTACGCCTTCTTTTACTATTGTTAGCAGGGCCTTTGCTTTATTATCATAACCTAAAAGCTGCCTGTTTTTTTCAAAAAACTCAGAGACACTTATCTCCTTTATTTCAGCTTTCATTCAATCTCCCTCGATGATCTTTTAAGGTAACTAAAAACATATTGATGCGTTTTTCCGTCAACTAACATATCTATGGCTTTTCTTGCCCTTTCAACATTATCCCATTTACCGATCATGGCTATGGTTTTACCGTACACAGAGATATTGGTATGTGTGTATATTTCTATCTTCTTTTTAGCTGTGCCCTTTCTTCCTATAACCCTGGCTATGATTCTTTTAAGAGCGTTCTTGTTCTTTCCACTAAGGCTTACTATCTCCAATCTATAATCTTCGTCTAATAAAGCTAAAGCCTTATCCGGTGAAAACCCTCTCCCTATCGCCATAACTATATCTTTGGCTTTCAGAACGCCTATTACATCCCCATCTATTGATACATCATCCCCTACATTTATTTTAACATTGAGTAATTCCTCTATCCTTTTCCTTACCCCGCCTTTTTTTCCTATCAGAACCGCCTTCCTTTTATCCGGTATTTTTATTATTTCTATCATACTACCCAAACATGGTAGAATTTACAGTCTATTACCATTCAATATATCCTTTATTCCTTAACCAATCAATTTGCGCTCTCTTATATTTAAATATGATGTCGCCTCTCTCATCGCTCTGCACTTCCCATGGCATTATAAGTACAACATCACCCGGCCTTATCCATGCCTTTTTTTTAAACTTTCCAGATACCCTGCATATTCTTTCATTGCCATCGCTGCATGTTACCCTGAACCTTCCAGCACCCAGCATTTCTTCTACCAAACCAAAGACCTCGTTTCCTTCAGGAAGCCTTACTCTTATAACCTCCTCCATATCAATCCCATATTAATAATCTACCCTTTTAAAAATAAAAAATCAAACGATAGCCACACTATACAAAAATTTATCCTGGTAAATTCCAGTCTTTCACTTCCTTACTTCCAAAATACCAAGCACCCTGTTAAATTTAATACTGGAAATACCAAGTCTTATGCAATTTTCTACAATGCGTTTCGCTAGCACCAACTCATCAACTTTATTTTTAAAAACTCCCCACTCGAAGGCGTGAAAATCTTCCCATAACTCGAAGGATATTCTTTTTATCCAAGTATCTATTGGTTGGAGATATATAAGATCTTGAGGTGGAATAGTTTTTTCTAAATTTAGTAACCAAACTGTATCTCGTAGAATAAAACTAGCCAACTCTACAAAAGACTTGAAAATTCGTGGTTATCAAAAAGTTCTGGAAGAACCCAAAATATTAGCAATATTAAAATATGGAAAATAACCATAATATTATGGTGATATACCATGATTGAAAAAAAGATAAAGATAGTAAAAACAATTTTGGAGAATGAGGAACTAAGCATAAGAAAAATCGCCAATTTAAGCGGAATTGATTATAAGAATGCATATTACCTGGTTAAAACTTTGGTAAAAGAAGGAATCCTTGATCTAAAAAAACACGGAAATTCCTATGTGGTTTTCCTCAAAAAAAGGTTTGATCCGATTGTAATTATGGGCGAATATAAAAGAAGGGAGAAAATTCTTAAAAACAAAACAATTAAAATAATTTTCAATAATCTAAAAAAGATAAATTTTCAATTCATCGCCATACTCTTCGGCTCTTTCATTAAACGAAAAAATTACGGTGATATAGACTTGCTTATTATATGTGAAAAAAACAGAGAAAGTGAAATAGAGGAATCTCTTTCTATTTTACCTCTGAATTTACACCTGAACTTTTTCACGTACTTGGAGTTTATTTCAATGCTAAAAAGCAGAGAGTTTAATGTTGTAAACGAAGCTTTGAAGCATTATGTTGTTTTAGTTGGAATAGAAGATTTTTGCAGGTTGATTGAAAATGCTGAGTGATAAAAGAATATGGGAAGCCGAGAGGAATGTAAAAGATTACTTGGAAGAAGGCCTGCTCACAAAAGTTGATAAACCTGATAAGAAAATTCTTAACATTCTTCTGAAAAACTCAGATGAGAGTTTGAAGCGAGCGAAAAGATTTTGTTTTGAACTGAGAAAGTTGGTGGAAGAAGCATGACGGAATATAACTTAAATTGGCTAAAAGAGAAAGGATTGGAGGAGCGAGGTTAAAAGTTTTGCGGTGCTGTATAATTGTTTTATGGATTATCTTAACAGGCTCTTATATACCCATTGCAACTTTTATATTTTCTAAAATATTGTGGAAAATTGCCTCAAATTTTTTATTATATTTGGCTGCAGGTATTAGATTAACGGTAGCTTTTACAAAATCATCTTCATAGGGGACTCTTCCCAAAATTTCAGCTCCCTGCCTGTTTGCAAAATTAGCTATTTTTCTACTCATAGGATCATTTAATCCGTGCTTGTTTATAACAATACCAAATTTTATACCAAAATGATTCACAACGCTTACTACTCTTTTCAGGTCATTCAACGCCGGTTTCGTTGGCTCTGTAATAGCAACTACAAAATCTGATCCGGTTATAGAGGCAATAACAGGGCACCCTATGCCAGCAGCAGCATCAACTATCATCACCTCGCTCCCTTCCTTTTCACCTATCTCAATTGCTTTGTTTTTTATAAGTGTTACAATTTTTCCAGATCCAGATTCACCCATTTTTAGTTGTCCAGAAACAACTTTAACGCCATAAGGAGATGTAGCTACACCTATTCTGCCATTCTTAACCTTCTTCAATGCTATAGCATTTGCTGGACATATTATTTGACAGGCTCCACAGCCCTCACACAGAAACTTATTAAATACAGGTATTTTTCTTTTATTATCAAAAGTAATCGCAGAGAAATTGCAAACATCTACACATCTCCCACACCCGATACATCGCTCCTCTATAAGCTGTGCCCTTTCGCTTGTTTGTATATCTTGCCAGCAGAAGTTGTTATCTTTCAAACCCAAGCTCAATCCAAGATTAGGTGCATCGACATCGCAATCAACAACTATTATCTTTTTTTCTTTTGCTAGTAAAACAGCAAGTGAAGAGGCTAGTGTTGTTTTACCCACACCACCTTTACCAGAAACTATGGTTAGCACGTTCATACTATCCTCTCCAAAAATTTTTCTAAAAAATCTATACTTTTCACTTTGTATAAGTGACTTATACATTTGCAATCCGATGAGCCGAAGCCTTTAATTGCATAACCTTGTTTGGAAATAATGCTTGCTATTGCACACTCCTCTTTTGTATCAGATTCTTTTATATATACTCTTTCTACCTCCACGCGATTATTTGAAAGTAATCTATCAATATGCCAGAACACCTTCTTTTTCCTTTTAAGATGCCTTTCAACCCTTTTCTCAATGCTATTCATAGCTGAGCCTATATATACATATCTTCCCTTTCTAAACTTTATTTTTCCCAGCTTCCCTATATTTTCCACTATATCATCATTTATCTTTATTACCAAGCAATACGCTCCTTTCATTTAATCCCTCAACAAATTTAGCTATCTTTTCAATCGCTTTGTCTTTTACAACCTTTCCATTAAAATAACGCCGAGCAATAGATTTTTTATACGGCACCTCTGCTATAACCTCAGTTTTATACCTCCTTACCACTTTATAAATCAATTCCCTCTTGCCAATAGTTGATTTGTTTATAACCACTTTTGCTTTTATTTTCAGTATTTTCAAAAGTTTCAAGATAAGTTCTAAATCATGAGCTGCAAAGGGTGTTGGCTCTGTTACAGCAATAGCTACATCACAACCAAGTAATGCAGATATAACATTACAATGTGTACCAGCAGCTGTATCTACGATTGTAAATTCATAAGATCCCGTTTTGCTTGCAAATGCTTTTGTAGCATTGACAACAGGTGATGATTCCTCATTGCCGATTCTCATTTCTCCAGAGACCAGCGCAAGGGTATTTGGCTTGGCAGTGCCCGAATATATGGTTCCAATCTTCCTCTTGCCTTTATTTATAGCCCCGAATGGGCATGCTATCATGCATGCAGAACAGCCTGTGCACTGCTCCTCTATCAGAATGGGAAACCTATTTTTTACGAAAACTATTGCATTTTCTTTGCATACCTTTGAACATATGCCACATTTTCTGCACTTTTCTAAGTTAAATCTCGGAACAGGCTGGAATATATCTTTTTCCTTTGTTCTTTCTATTGAAAGTATTATATGATCATTTGGGCAGTCTACATCAGCGTCTATGAGCAATACCTTGTATCTTTTAGCTAACTCAGAAGCTAATGCGGTTGCTATTAGCGATTTTCCAACACCACCTTTACCGCCTGTAACAGCTACTTTCATAGCTTGCTCACTTTATTAAAGACATAATGAGTATTCCAAGAATGAATATTGCAAATGTACTTAAGGATTTTTTAATATCCTTTTCCTTTCTTATCTCGGGTATTAAATCGGAGGCTGCGATGTATATGAAGCCACCGGCAGCAAATGGTAAAAGGAGTGTAATATAGTTGCTATAGCCAATGGTATATCCAAAAATCCCACCAAATATCGCTGTGATGGCGCATAAAAAATTTAAAATTAGCGCTCTTATTTTTTTGAGCCCGGCATAGACGAGCACACCAAAATCTCCAAGCTCTTGTGGGATTTCATGCAATGCTATCGATACGCTTGTTGCTATCCCTAGATGCGTGTTCATTAAAAAGGCCGCAGCTATTATAACACCGTCAATAAAATTGTGTACACCATCACCAATCAGATTTATATATGCAAACGTATGTACTGGGCATTTCCCTTTGTGGCAATGCCTCCAGTGTAATATCTTTTCAACAAAAAAGAAAAGTATAAAACCCAGGAGAACAAAAGAAAAAACGTTAGCATGTTTTATTTCTTCTACTGCTTCTGGTATTAGATGTAGGAACGCCCCGCCCATTAACGCTCCAGCAGAAAGAGCCACCAAGGCTAATATTATCTTCTCAAGCAACTTTTCTCTTATTAAAAGTGTCAATATACCTATAAACGATATTATACTTACAAGGAATGTAACTATGATTATCCAGAGCAGCACACCCATATCCCTCACACTATTCTTTCCTTTGTGTAGGTTTTTTAAGCCTAATGAGATTGTTATTTAAAAAGTTATTTACAACCTCGCCCGCGGTTTCACCCTTTATTTTATATATATCGACAAGGTGGTCACGTAGTGTGTGGAAAGATATCTCACCTATCTCTTTTGTTACAAGCACATCCACATTTTCTTTTATCAAAAAATGAGCAGTTGCTAGGCCAGCCCTGATTTGCTTCTCACTAAATGGGTTTCGCTTGGAGTAAAAACCGCTTATATTTTTCTTATCGGTGGTTACGAAAAGAAAAAATTTCGATCTGCCAAAGAATTTTGTCACCCTCGAGCCCATGCCCATAGGCTTTTCAATTGGTATGGCGATTTTATGCTTTTCACCTTTATACGGTTCTATATGCACTATGAACGAGTCCACAATGTTTAATCGTTTTTTGATTCTCTCTTCAATTTCATCGGCAATTTCATGGGCCTTCTCAACATTTATAAATTCCTTGACCTTTATGCTCACCTCGCCAAAAATAAATGGACCGGATTTTCTTAATCTTAGATTATTAAATCCTACAACGCCTCTCGTGCTTTTTATAATCCTTTTAATAATCTCCTCGCTCTCTTTGCTCGGGCTGACGTCCATAAGTGCAAATACCGAATCCTTTACAGCAGAAAGACCTATCTTTAATATCATGAGCGATATTAAGATGGTAACGATGCCTTCAGCATATAAAACCCTGTAATAGGAAAGGAGTATCGCTACGAACACAACAGCTGAGGAGACGGCATCCATCAATCTTTCTTTTGAGCTCGTCACAAGCAATTGAGAGTTGATCTCCCTGCCCGTTCTCATGAGATATCTTGATATTATGAAAGATGTGATAAAGGATAAAGATGCAGCGAAAAGAGCTAGTGCAGGCATATGAATCTTGGGCACTAAAAAAAGCCTTTCATACCCCTCCTTTAAGAGATTAATAGAGCTGTAGAGAATGAAAAAGGAAATGAACATAGTTGCCAATGATTCTGCTTTATAATATCCATAAGGAAATTTCTCGCTGGGCTTTCTTTCAGCTATTTTAAGGCCAAACCATGAGGCAAGCATAACTACCATATCTGCTCCACTATGCAAAGCATCACTAAGCAATACCACGCTTCCTGTAATAAAAGCAACCAAGCCTTTGACCAAAGCTAAAATAAAACAAATTATAAAAGAGATAGATGCCGCTTTGCTGCCTTTTCTTAGCATATTTATTGCCATCCTCTACCTCTGCCAAACCCAAAACCACCTCTGCCAAAACCTCTTCCCATACCAAAACCCATTGGTGCTGGTGCTGAGACCTCTTTAAGCTTGTTTTCAATCATCATTTTAACATTTTCTTCTACGGTTCCGGGTACAGCTGTAAATATTTTAATACCGAGTTGTTGCAAAACAGCAAACGCTCTGGGACCAATGGCAACGGAAATCACAGCACCAACATTTTCATTAGCAACTAATTGCGCTGCCATTATGCCTGCCCCACCGCTTTGCATCATAGCTGCATTCTCTATACTTTTCTCGCTCCTTATCTCTTTACCTTCTATATCAACGATAACAAAATAGGGGCATCTACCAAAAACTGGGCTGACTTGGCTATTTAGCCCGCTTCCCATCGAACTAACAGCAACCTTCATTCTTCCTTACCTCTCTTTAGCTCCTCCAGCTTTTTCTCTATTTCTTTAATCCTTTCTTCCATAGCCTTCATTTCGTTTACTATCATCTCTTTCTCCTGCTCTAACGCTTGAATTTCTTGGTTCTTGCTCTCAGTTACCGTCTGTGCTACTTGCGATTCTAATTGCGGACCTTGGGGTGTCCAAACAACCCTGCCGTACATGCCAGTCCACCACCATCTTGGGAGCCAAGGGTACCAAAAGCATCTACCGAATGCTAGCTGTGGGTAGCTTGCTCTTGACCATCCTGGAGTTCCTGTTAGATAATACCACCATCTAAATCCTCTTCCCCAACCAAACGGCATGCTCTTTCACCTCCTTTTTGCTTTTATAATGAACATATGTTCATAATTTATTTAAGAATATTATCTATTTATTTTTATTTAGTGATTTTATGACTAAAAAATTAAGCAAACGTAAACTAAGCCATCAAATAGAAGGAGAGATATCGGAATTTGTGATTCTGCACGATAGTCTTGATTTTCTGGGAAAAATAAAAAGTATGATGGAAAATGTAGTTGAGCTAAGTAGCAGGAGGTATAAAATATATAAGGGAAGCTACAAGGGTAAAGAAATAACGCTTGTGCATACCCATATGGGGGCTGGAAATACCGCATTAGTTGTAGATCAGTTAATTGATAATAATGCATGCTATTTACTTAAGATAGGAACGTTTGGGGCTTTACAAGGTGATTGGAGGCTTGGGGATATTTTAGTGCCTATAGGAGCTGTTAGGTGTGATGGAGTTAGTGATGCTTACGTACTTAGAGAATTTCCTGCTGTACCTCATATAGAATTTGTAAAAATAATAAGCAAGGTTTTAGATAATGCCAAGGCACGCTATAGATATGGAATAGTGTGGAGCACAAATGCGTATATGCCTATTGTTAAAGATAGTAGCCCAGATATTAGGTTCAGATATGAAACGTGGAGAAATGCAGGCGTTGTGGGTGTTGAAATGGAATGCTCCTCGCTATTTATAGCGTCTTGTTTAAGAAACGTCAAGGCTGCAGCTATACTGGTATGCAATAGGGAGTGGAGTGTTATAGATGCGTTTAGAAAAGGCAAAAATGTGGATTGGAATGGGTACAAGAGGAGCAAAAGAATGAAAATCGCAAACGATCTTCTTGCTTCTCTTGCACTTAGAATAGCTGTATCAACCCCGAATAATGTTTCATAGATTCAAACGGGCTCTGCAAATTTAATTCTTGATGGAAATTCCTCTATCCTGCCAAGCTGTATATTTTCTTTCGAGAAAGAAGACTCGGGTTTATGGATGTAAATCCTGCGGAAGAATATTTGG
>QMZT01000007.1 GCA_003663325.1 Candidatus Aenigmatarchaeota archaeon
CTATACCTTATAAAAGTAAGATCCAATGAGATGTCCAAGAGGCATAAAATGAAGACAGATAAGATCGTAAAGATGCTTGCCTATAAGAATTTTGATCTAAAAGAAATCCACAAAATCCTCAAAGAAATTGTTGATGAGCTTTATTGATCCTTGAATATTTCAAAATATAAAAATAAAAGAAAAAACTAAAAATTACTTTCCCTTAACTGACAGTTCCCATGACCGTGCCTCTTTCTTTTATTCCTGTTATTCCTGTATCAAGGTTTGTATAAGTTATTTCTATACTTGCAGTGTATGCACTTCCTGCTGACACGCCACTACAGCTTGCATTTAATGTGAAGGAACCACCTATTGGTACCGTGTACGGGAATGAGCCTCCAACAATACTTTCACCTGAACACTGATCTCCAGCTATACCTGTTAGATCAACATCAATAGCAGTTATATTTATTCTTGCTGGTATATTATTACTCAATGCTAATTGAAAACTACCATCACTTCTTAATACCCATGAACCAGTCTTTGGAATTCCCATGTTTGGAAATCCTGAAGCCTTTGCTGCAGAGTATGTTGCTGGGTTGAAAACACCTAATGCGTAGAGAGCCGCTGCCACTATCACTATTATTATTATTGCCCATCCGTAGGTCATCAAATATTCCATTGCAGATTGTCCTTTCATTTTCATAGCTATCATTTTATAATTGTTTCCACTCATTTATAAATCTTTCTTATATATTTTTATTTGATGATAGTATGAGGATTGAATGGCTTGGTCATGCAAGTTTTAAAATAAAGTGGGACGGTGGTGTGCTATATATAGATCCGTATGTTATTAAAAACGGGGAGAAGGCTGATATAATATTTATTACGCATGAGCATTTTGATCACATGGACATAGGAAAGATAAAAACTATAAGTAATGAAGAAACTATCATAATCGCACCAAGTTCTGCAGCCCAAAAGATAGGAGGTAATGTAAAGGTGGTGAGGGAGGGGGAGAGCATAAAGATAAAGGACATAGAGGTAGAAGTGGTGCCGGCATATAATATATCTAAGCCGTTTCACCCAAGGGGGCTTGGAGTAGGGTATGTAATAGGCATTGAAGGAAAAAGGATATACCATGCTGGTGATACGGATTTTATTCCTGAAATGGAAAAAATAGGGAATGTGGATGTTGCACTCCTTCCCATAGGTGGAACATATACTATGGATGTAGAGGATGCGATAAATGCTTGTCTCGCAATAAAACCAAAAATAGCTGTACCAATGCATTATAATTATTTAGAAGGATTGGAAAGAGACCCAGCTGCCTTCAAAGAAGGTGTTGAAAAGGCATCGGGAATAAAGGTTGAAATATTGGAAGAAAGGGGATTGGAGATTTGAAATATTTAAATAACTTACAAATAATTACCAATATCAATAATTAAAGGAAAGGATGTGGGATAATGGCTGAGTTCAAGATAAAGATAGAAAATGTTGTGGCATTTACAACGCTTGGTGTCCCAATATCCTTAAACAAGTTGGTTAGCAGCGTAGAGAATACAGAGTATGAGCCAGAGCAGTTTCCCGGGCTTGTGTATAGGATAAATAATCCTAGAGCAGCTGCGCTTCTCTTCTCTTCTGGAAAGATAGTATGCACTGGAACGAAAAGTATAGAGAAGGCAAAAGAGGCAATGAGCAAGGTTGTAGAAAGGATAAAACGAGCTGGTATAAAGGTTCCTGATAAGTACCCAATAGACGTTGAAAATATTGTAGCGTCTGCTAAAATAAAGGCAGAGCTTAATCTCGAAGACATAGCATTCTCGCTAGAGAATGCGGAGTATGAGCCAGAGCAGTTTCCCGGGCTTGTGTATAGGATAAATGACCCCAGGGTGGCATTCTTGCTTTTCTCTTCTGGAAAAATAATATGCACTGGTGCCCATAGAATAAAGGATGTTCAAAGAGCATTAAACAAATTCAAGGAAAAGCTAGAGGAGATAGGAATAAAGGTAACACCAGTAAGCGATTGATTTGATTTTTAAATATAAAATACAATCTTTTCTTGCGATATACATGGAGAAGTATGAGATCACAGAGGGCGATGTATCAAAATTTGTTGCCTTTTTGGATAGTGTGTACAGGAATGAGCTAATAGTATGTGCAAACGAAGGAAAACCTCTGGTGTTGGACTTTATAGAGATAGACAAGTTTAACCCTGAAATGGGTGAAATACTTTCTAACAACCCCGACGAGTTTTTCAAGATTATAGAAGAAGCCATAGACAGGCTGAGCTTGCCAGCAAAGGTCAAAATAAGGGTTAAAGGGGCAAAAGAGGTTAGAATAAGGGATTTGAGGGCAAGGCATATAGGGAAATTTATAACGATAGAGGGTATAGTGAGGAAGGCATCGGAGATAAGGCCGGAGATAGTAGAAACAGTATGGGAGTGTCCAGAATGTGGTGCAAAGATAAACCAGCCGAGAAGGGGAGGTTTTGTTGTTAGACCGTTCCAATGCCCAGAATGCGGAAACAAAAAGGGGTTTAGGGATTTGGAAAAGAAGATGATAGATACGAGGTGGATAGTTATAGAGGAACCATTTGAGCTTACAGAGGGTGAAAAGCCTTCTCAGCTCACTGTATTACTTACTGAAGACTTGGTATCTCCGGAAGGAAGGAGGAACACCGATCCTGGCAACAGATTAAAAATAACTGGCACGCTGAGGGACATACCTAAAGGCAAGGCACAATCTGTAAAACTTGATTTCTATCTTGAAGCCAATCATGTTGATCCTGTAGAGGTAGGATGGCACAATTTAGAAATAACCAAGGAAGATGAGGAAAAGATAAAGGCATTGGCAAAAGAGAAGGACATATATGAAAGGCTTATCGATTCCATAGCACCATCACTCTATGGAATGAGAGAAATAAAAGAGGCTATAGTGCTGCAATTATTTGGTGGTGTTAAAAGAACACTTCGTGATGGGACAAGGTTTAGGGGAGATATACACATTCTTATAATAGGTGATCCATCAAGTGGAAAATCACAATTGCTCAAGCTTGTACCAACCCTTGTTCCCAGAGGAAAGTATGTAAGTGGTAAAGGTGTTACGGGAGCTGGTTTAACGGCAACGGTAACAAAGGATGAACAGTTTATGGGTGGATGGGTTTTAGAAGCAGGAGCCCTTGTGCTTGCTAACAAAGGTTTGCTTGCTGTTGATGAGTTTGAAAAGATGAATAAAGATGATCAGATAGCTATGCACGAAGCTCTAGAGCAAGGTACAATAAGTATAGCCAAAGCTTCAATAGTGGCAACACTTCCTGCCCAAACATCTTTATTGGCTGGTGGCAATCCAAAGTTTTCACGCTTTGATCCGTACATGCCTATTTCAAAGCAAATAACCATACCAGAAACGTTATTAACGAGGTTTGACCTAAAGTTTGCATTGAGAGATGAGCCTAATGCAGAGCTTGACAAAAAAATATCTGAGCATGTCCTAAAAAGTAGGGAAGAAGAGTATGAGTTAACAAAACCAAAGATAGATATAGATCTGATAAGAAAATATGTGGCGTATGCAAAAGAGCATTGTAATCCTGTACTGACAAAAGAGGCTGGAAAAATATTACAAAAGTTCTATGTAGATATGAGGAAGAGGGCTGAGGCAGGGGGAGCTGTGCCCATAACCTTGCGTCAGTTTGAAGCTTTAATAAGGCTATCTGAGGCATCAGCAAGGGTGCAGCTAAGCGATGTTGTAAGAAAGGAGGACGCGAAAAGGGCTATAAGATTGATGAAATATTCATTGATGCAACTTGGTTTTGATTACGAGACAGGCCAAATAGATATAGATAGAACGGAAGGGGCTGTAACCTCAAAGGAAAGATCAAAAATAAGAATAGTGCTTGATATAATCAATGAGCTTTCTACAAAAATGAAAGAGGTGCCTATCAGCGAAATAGAAAAATCGGCAAGAGAAGAGGGTATAGATAAAACAGATGAGATACAGGAAATAATAGAAAAACTAAAAAGGGAAGGTTTGCTTTTTGAACCAAGCCCGGGTTATGTTCAAAAAATCTAGCTATTTCAAAATCTTAAATTTTCCCTTCCCACCAAGCCTTTCTATCTCTTTAACTATCCTATTGCAAATCTCTGTTACGCTTACTTTGAGTTCTTTATAATTTTCCCCTCTTCCAATTAACATATATTTTGGCGCAGATATGTACTTTATCTCAACACCTCTTATCTCAGCCTGCTTTAAAACATTCTTTATAAGCTCAATACCATCCGGTTTATAAGAAAACAATTCCAGCATGCATTTTACCTCATAGACCTTCTTTGTACGACTTTTTTCAACAATGTTCTTTATCGCATCTATCCACTCTTTTGATATACCTTTGCTCGCAAGCATATCTTCATTCTTCATCGCAATATCAATAAGCTTTTCAAAACTGCCGAACTCGTTCTCAACCACATCTCCTATTTCCCTATAAACATCGTCTATCGTTTTATTTATGAGCTTTGCTGCCATTTCGAGCATTTTCTCTGCTCTTCGTTCTTTCTTAAACTCATCGAGCTTTCTGCTAGCATCCTCTTTTCTTACCCTTTTTATGGAAAGGGACACCATTTTCCCATCAAAATAGATAACTTTGCAAACAACATACTGATTGAGCTTTAAGAACTCCTTTATATTTTTTACCCACCTGCTTGCAACCTCAGATATATGTATTATTCCATTCTTTTCAGGATACTCTAGCAATTCAGCATATGCGGAATTCGGATTAAGCTTCGTTATCTTGCATACAACAAGTTCACCAACCTCTGGATTACCAGATTTTTTCATATAAGAAATAAGCTAATAAATTTTAAAAATAGATCATCATGCAATTATCTTAGGTGTGATGCTTGGTCAAACAAAAGAGATAAAAAACATAAAAGCTATGAATATGATGTGATATAGTATTGGAAAAGGTGGTAGGTATGGGATGGGTTAATTATTTGATCATACCGAGCTGGAAGATAGCAATAGAGATGACAAGGCATGTAGATGAGTTGGAAGATTTCATAGAGGAAGCTTTGGATAAGATTTTGGAGATGGAGGATGTTGAGTATATGGATGAGGTGAAGGTTAAGGATTTAACTATATCAGATCTTGCAGAGCTATACAATTCGCATCAGATTCTCTCTAAACTGGTAACAATAGATGATGCGATTGTATTTTTGCTATATTTCCTAAAAAAGAGGGGAATTGAATATGGATAGTTAGTGAGTTTGAGTTTGATAAAAACAAATATAAAGGGTTTAAGATAGTGGAGTGGGGGTAATGGGATTAGATAAAAGGAAGGATATAGAATAGCTGATAATGTTTTAAAAAAGAGTCTGAAATGGCTGTTTCACTAAAAATTTTTATCAATCCACCTAACACTGGATAAGAAAACTGGAAGGTTGTTTTTGTCAAGTAAAATTGTTTTTTTCAAATGTTTTGGTTTTCTCCATTTTTTAAGCCCCCACTTTACCTCTACACCTATCTGCGTTTTGTTTTTTAAAAAGATCATATCAACCTCGCTTTTGTTTCTCCAAAAGAATACCTCGCCTATTCTTGAAAAATGAGAAGCTGTAACAGATTCGACTATGTTCTCTTCCAAAACCTCACATCTAGTATAATAAGACAATACTCTATAGATAAAGGGATCTGCAATATGGATTTTCTTGTTTTTTCTATAAAGGATTTTAAAATCGGGTGAAATCATATTCAATACCTTTACGCAAAATAGATTTTCCAATGTTTCTACATACGACTGGACAGTATGGGGTGAATTTATAGAGGTCTCTTTAGCTATATTAAACCAACTTATAGGAGATGCTCTAGCTTTCAATATATAAGAAATAACTTCTTTCATGTACTTTTCATTCTTCCCTGCCCTTCTCCAATCATTTTTTAGCCAATCCAAATATGTTCTTATTGTTCTAAACGTGATCTTATTTTTTGTGAACATATCTATAATAGAGAGGGGAAAGCCACCGCACTCTAGATACATCTTAAATAATCTAAACAACCTTTCCTTAAACACCCTGTTAGCTTTTATAACACCTTCCAATTTTTTAAAATCCAATGAGCAGTCCTTTAATTCCATCTTCCCAAAGATTCTTGAAAAGTTATTAAAATCGATCGGGAGAAAATAAATATCTCTGCCATAACCTCTCCTTCCCGGAAACCTCTCCTTTCCTTTCAGTATCTCAATGCTCGCTGAACCTGTAACAATTAACACATCATTCCTAAACACCTTTCTATCTATCCTTGATTTCATTGCTCTATACCATTCATCTACAAATGTTATCTCATCTAAAATTATTATAGAGCTCTTTATACCCCATTCTCTTCTTGCAAAAATATAATTATCAATGATCTCTCCCAGCTCTTTATAATCACTCAACTCATCGCATGAATAATAAAAGATTGATTTTGGATTCCTACCCTTTTTTAATAACTCTTGGATAAAAATTTTAAGGGATGTTGTCTTTCCTATTTGTCTTGGGCCAACAAGGAAATGTAGAGAAAATGGTTTTATAGTAAATTGATTTATTATATTTGGCACCCATCTTATTTTTGCCCTTTTCCATTCTTCATACTCATCATCTTCCTCATTCCTCCACCAGGGGTTTTGTTCTTCCATGTATTAATATTGCAAATAAATATTTATATAATTTGCAATCTCATTGCAAATAAAATTATGCAGTTATTATGATTGGTTTTTTCCTAACAATTATTGTATGCTCTGCCTGTGCAACACTCCTTCTTTCGGATTCTCTAAGTGTTGGATACCGCCTAATAGCCCCTATAGCTTCAAGCTGTTTTAAAGCAAGCTCAACCTTCAAAGGAGAAATACCGTTATTAATTAACCACCTCTTTGCAAATGGCATGCCAGCTAGCTTTTTTCCAAAATCCATTATACTTTTTGCTTCCTTCATTCTTATTGGCTTTGTTTCCAAATAACTATAAATCTCCACCGGTGTGGAATCTTTAACATAGCTGTTTGTGTTTGCTATGAACGGTTCAAGGGCTATTACATCGCCCTCTTTTATAACGTAGCTTGAACTATTTTCTATGTTCGGCACACTTGGCTCAGCATGTATATCATATCTCTTTAAACCATGCCCTGTAAGATTAACCACAACCCCTTTTTTCTTACTTCTTACATACTCAAATATAGCTTTGCTTATATCACACACCCTTATACCAGGCCTTAGCATGCTTATTCCAGCATTCAATGCATTATTTGCCGTCTCAACAAGCTCGTTTCTTTTTGTGCAATAGGTAAATGCATAGTCTGCAATGTAACCATTTTTATGTGCACCTATATCTATCTTTACCAAATCACCATCTCTTATTTTTGTCTTGTCATTGTATGTGGGTGTGTAATGGGCTACTATATCATTTATACTTATGTTTACTGGAAATGCGGGCATGCAACCCAATTCTTTTATCCTGCTCTCTATAAACTCTGCTATATCTAAGATAAGAAGGCCGGGTTTTAGAATAGAATCAAGCTCTTCTCTTATCTTCTTTATAACCTTTCCGGCCTTTAAATAGCTCTCCATTATTGTTTCTTCCATCCTATCTCCTAAATATCCTATTTTTAAAGGATTTTCTAAAGAATGACTCCAATGATGATTGAGTTTTTTCTGTCGCTGAGAATATATCTTCCTCTTTGTATCCAAGACCTTGTAATACCCTCAGAGCTGCTGGTACAACCTGATTATTTATATAATACTCTGGATCATAATCTTTCGCATACTCATATGGAACAGCCCTATCAGATATGGAACCGTCACCTTTGGTTATTATATAACCTATAACAGAACCCTCTGTTATAACCTTGCCCCTGCCCACGTATTTCTTTGCTGCTGCTACATGAGGCGCGTTTTGATCATATTCATTGAGGGGTTTTGTTATCTGGGTATATATTACCAAGTCTTTCATATCCACCTTTCCGCTTCTTATTCTTTCTATCGTGGCTCTTACAATATCTAGCGCCTTCTTTTCATTCCTATCCTTAAGCACAGCCAGCAAAACCTTTTCCTGCGTCTCCTTTGCTATATTTGCCCAATCCCTTCTTACCTTTTCAAACCCTCTTATAACTATTTTTCCATCATAATCCAACAATGCATATCTTTTCTTTGCAACAGTGCCTGTTTTGGTAAGAACAAAAATACCGGATTTGTATATACCCTGCAAATCAAGCTCCATGGTTTCGGGAAGCATTTTGTTTACTGCTTCTAAAAAATTCTTTGCCCTTTTCTTATCACAATCCTTTATGAAAAGGGAATCTGTATCTCCATATACCACCTCGTACCCATTTCTTGTTGCAAAATCTATAACATCTTGTATGTATTTCCTTCCCCAGGCAGCTATAGATTTCGCACATACCCTTGAATACCATCTTGCACCGGGGAATGCATAATAACCATAGCTAGAGTTTGCAAGGATCTTTAAGGCATATTGCCTATTATACAGCATTCTATGCTCGATGCTGTTTTTCTTTACCTTTTTCATCTTTCTTTTTATTGCTATTCTTTTTCTTATGAGCTCCTCAACGATAGATGGTATGAAGCCTTTAAATTTTGTTGTAAAGAAATGATCGTTACCAGGAACCTTATGCTCTTCACCATTTTTCTTGTCAAGGGTCTCTGGCGATATATTATAGGTTATTATAATGGATGGGTAAAGGCTTTGAAAATCAAAAAGTGCTATGTCTTCATGTATGCCTTCTTTAGGTGAATATACATAGCCACCTGTATATGGTTCAGCTTCTCTTCTCCTTCTTATTTCATCAAATTTTGGTCTATTAAGCACCATCTCTCCCTTTCTATACGCGTTTCTTATTAGCAACCATTCAACAAGTTGTGAATATGGCATCCTGCTTATATCAAATAGAGGTTGTCCAACAATTCTACAAAGCTCATATATTTGTGGGAGTATATAATCTGCAAGCCTTAACGTAAGCTCGGAGTCAAAAAGACAGTAATCTGCTATCTTATCAAGACCTTCCCTCTTTCTCCAAAGGCTTTCTATATCTTGCCACTCGAGCTGTTTTTTGCCAACCCCAAGCAATTCATTTGCAACCATATCAAGCGTAAGTATCTCCGAAGACAAACTTGGACCAAGTATTTGCTCAATAAAATCATAGATATCGACATGAGCTATACCCTTTATCTTTGCCGATCTTATCCGTCCCCTTTTTGTAAACACCACCACGCTGTCATCTCTTCCCAAATTCAATGCAAGCTTGTACACATCACACCTCTCTCTTATCTTTGCAAAATCAAATCTATCCCCATTATAGGTAACTATTATATCAGGGTTTCTCTCTTTTATTAAAGATATGAATCTTTCTAATAACTCTTTCTCATTACTTAGAATCTCTACACGCTTATTACCTTTTTGCCAACCCCATGCCAATGCCTTTTTAAAGTTTTTATTATCCACCATGGATATCATTATTATGTCATTTCCACACATCTCTATATCAAATGCAAGGATATGGGATTGAGCAGGAGCGTCTTTAAATATTATAACATCCCTTGCCTCCACTTTAATATCGCAATGCTCGGTACAAGGCTTAGCTTTGCCCCTCACCTCTACCCAGCCCATTGGTACTATACCTTTATCTATCAAATATCTCCTATATAGAGGTATATCGTACTCGTACTCCTCATTTACTATCTCCCAATTTTTTATTATATCCCTCAACCTTTGAACATCAGAAGGTTGCCTAACGATGATTTTTATAAAATTTTTCTCCACACCCAAAAGCTTCTTTTTCACAAGCTCTATATTCTTTATGCCTCCCCCAAACTCTTTGAGCCTTGCTAACTGCTCCCTAAAAAGTTTTATACCTACATTGCTATCCAGCTCATCTTTAAGTTGAACATAAAAATACGGATCGTATCTATCTACGCATAACACTTTTCTCCCATTTTTATCGATCCCCCAAAGTCTAACGTAGGCGTTGTTTTCATCTACAATATGGTCAGCATCAATCACACAAAATCTAATATTTATATCACTCATAATTAAGAATTCCTTTTTATATTTAAAACTGAGTAATTCTTTTTAGTATGGAAGAAATAATGCTGCCGGAGCCCATGGCATCTTTGATGGGTAAGGTGGAAAGAGGAGCAATAACAAACTTTTATGGTGCTCCCGGAACAGGAAAAACAAACCTTTGCATGCTTGCAAGCATAGACTGTGTAAATAAAGGTGGTAGGGTTATTTATGTAGATACAGAGGGAGGCTTCTCCTTGGAGAGGTTAAAACAGCTAACAAAAGAGTATGAAGATGTGCTAAAAGGCGTGCAAATAATAAATCCAAAAAGCTTCAAGGAGCAGGGAAATGTTATAAGAGCGTTGAAGGAGCGAAAGGCGGATCTCATAGTTATAGATTCGTTGGTATCCCTTTATAGGCTCGAATGTGCAAACCCTGCTATAGAGACGCTAGAAGCCAACAGGGAGCTCTCTATCCAGCTTTCTATACTCTCTAACATAGCAAGAGATAGAGAGCTTGCGGTAATAGTAACATCTCATGTGTATAAAAACTGGGAAAGCAAAGAGAGCTATATTGTTGGTGGCTATACAATAAAGTATTGGTCAAAAGCCATAGTGTTTTTGGAGCATACGGGAAAGATGGGGGAAAGAAAAGCAACAATAGTAAAGCATCGCTCACTTCCGGAGGGGAGGTCTGTAAAGTTTGTATTGGTTAATGAAGGTATAAAGCCAACAGAAATTGTATGAGATTTATATAATGATAACAAATAATATATAAGGTGTTTTTGATGGGGGAGAAAAAGGAGATAATGCTTAAGGTTGGAGAACTCACAAACAGAACTGAGTTTGGTAGGGGTATAGTTAGGATAGATTCAAAGAATATGAGCAGCTTGGGAATAAGAGAAGGGGATATAGTTGAGATTGAAGGGGAACGTAAGACAGCAGGCATAGCAGTCAGAGCCTATCCAGCTGATGTTGGCCTCAATATTATTAGGATGGATGGGCTAACAAGGAGGAATGCCGGTGTTGGTGTTGGCGAAACCGTAAAGGTCAGGGTTGCCGATGTAAAGGAAGCAAAAAAGGTTGTTTTGGCTCCTGCTCAGAAGGGAATAATATTGCAAATGAATCCCGAGCCTGTAAAAAGAAACCTATTCATGAGACCTGTCGTTAAGGGTGATATAATATCACCATTTCCCATAATAAAAAGGAGATACGGCGGCCCTTTTGAAGAATTCTTTGGTATGGATCTGGAAGAAATGATATTTACACCAATGCCAACGGAAACAAAGCTTGTTGTAGTTTCAACAATACCAAGCGGTGTTGTGAGGATAACAGAAAACACGGAGATTGAGTTAAAGCCAGAAGCCGTTGAAATAGAGGAAGCGAGAATACCTACCATAACCTATGAGGATATTGGTGGATTGCATGATGCCATAGAAAAAATAAGGGAGATGGTAGAGCTACCATTACGCCATCCGGAGCTATTCACACGCTTAGGTATAGATCCACCCAAAGGTGTGTTGCTTTATGGGCCACCAGGCACTGGCAAAACATTACTCGCTAAGGCTGTAGCCAATGAGAGCGGTGCCAATTTTTACTTCATAAATGGGCCAGAGATAATGAGTAAATGGTATGGGGAAAGCGAGCAGAATTTAAGAAAGATATTTGAAGAGGCTGAGAAGAATGCGCCAAGCATAATATTTATAGATGAGATAGATGCAATAGCACCAAAAAGGGAAGAGGTTACAGGAGAGGTAGAAAGAAGGGTAGTGAGTCAGCTTTTAACGCTAATGGATGGGCTAAAGGCAAGAGGAAGGGTTATAGTTATTGCCGCAACAAATAGGCAGAATGCCATTGACCCGGCATTAAGAAGGCCCGGTAGGTTTGATAGAGAGATAGAGATCGGTGTACCTGATCAAAGAGGAAGAAAGGAAATATTACAGATACATACACGCAATATGCCTTTAGCGGGGGATGTTGATCTGGATTGGCTTGCAAGCGTGACCTATGGTTTTGTAGGGGCAGATTTAGCAGCCCTTTGCAAAGAGGCAGCAATGTCTGCTTTAAGAAGACAATTACCAAACATATCGTGGAAAGAGGATGAACAAATACCAGAGGAAGTGCTAGAGAAGGTTGTTGTTAATAGAAAGGATTTCGAAAATGCGTTAAAGATAGTTGAACCAAGCGCTATGAGAGAGGTCTTGGTAGAGGTACCAAAGGTGAAATGGGAAGATATTGGTGGGCTGAGTAATGTGAAGCAGGCATTAAAAGAGGTGGTTGAGTGGCCATTAAAATATCCCGATTCATTTATAAGGCTTGGTATAAAGCCACCAAAAGGTGTGTTGCTTTATGGGCCACCAGGCACTGGCAAAACATTGCTCGCTAAGGCTGTAGCCAATGAGAGCGGTGCCAATTTCATAAGTGTTAAGGGGCCCGAGGTGCTAACAAAATGGGTTGGGGAGAGTGAGAGGAAGATAAGAGAGATATTTAAAAGGGCAAAGCAAGTTGCTCCAGCGATAATATTTTTTGACGAGATAGACTCCCTTGCCCCTCGGAGAGGGCTTGAAATAGGAACGAGGGTGACAGAGAATATAGTGTCCCAAATCCTTACAGAGATGTCTGGGCTGGAGGAGTTGCATAATGTTATTGTAATAGCGGCTACAAACAGACCGGATATACTTGATCCCGCACTATTAAGACCAGGAAGGTTTGACAGGCAAATATATGTACCAGCTCCAGACAAAGAGGCAAGATTGCAGATATTTAAGATACACACAAGAAATGTGCCACTTGCAAAGGATGTAAAATTGGAGAAGCTTGCAGAAATGACAGAGGGCTATACAGGAGCGGATATAGAAGCCTTGGTAAGGGAGGCGGCATTAAATGCGCTAAGAGAGAATATAAAGTGCAAGGAAGTGAAGAATAAGCACTTCATGAGCGCTATGGACAAGGTAAAACCTTCTGTAACACAGGAAATGATAAAATTCTATCAATCAATAACAGAGAGATTAAAAACAAGGGAAATGGAGAGGTCTGAAGAAACAAGTTATGTTGGCTGAGCTTTGCATTTTTCCCAATATTTTTTATTGATCGTGCAACCTGGATCTGGGGCTTGCAAATCATTAAAATAGCCATATGCTCTTGCCCTGCAGCCACCGCATATATATCTATATTTACATTCCCCGCAACCTTCAAACTCTTCCCTTTTCCTTATCTTGTCTAATATCTCAGAGTTATGCCATATCTCTACCAAGCTCTTTTCCCTTATATTTCCCAATTTTATTGGTATAAATACGCAAGGCTCAACATCACCATTTGGCTCCAGCCCACAATAAAGCCTTCCTGCTCCACATCCCCCTATAAATTCTGCTAGTGCTTTTGCCCTGCCCTTAAGCATATCCATTGCTGCTTTATTGGTAAAGTGTGTTGCTACTATACTTTCACTACCACTTCTAACCGCAGTAACAGCATACTGTGGAGCTGTTGAGAAAACATCAAGCATACATGACTTACTTATCAACTTTGAATAGAGAAATGCTAACAACTTTTCTCTTTCTTCTGGAGTTATATCATGTTCTACTATACCCTTTCCCCTACCCGCTGGCACGTAATTAAATACTATGAAGCGATTAGCTTTTAATTCCTTCTCAACAAACTCCAGCAAGCGTGGTATGCTACTAAGATTATATTTTGTCACGGTGGTTGCAACACAGGTATCAATGCCAGCATTAACACAATTCTTTATCCCTGCAACACTCCTTTTCCATGCCCCCTCTACACCCCTAAATCTATCATGCACTTCCTCAAACCCATCAAGCGATATCTCTACATAGTCCACTACCCTCTTTAATTTTCTTGCCACATCCTTTGTTATAAGCGTCCCATTTGTTGCAAGAGAAACGTAAAATTCTCTTTGCTTGGCATAGTTTGCTATCTCAAAAAAATCCTTTCTTAGCAACGGTTCACCACCAGAAAATGCTACAGCAACAACACCAGCGTTTGCGAACTCGTCTATGGCTTGTTTTGCTTCATCTGTTGTAAGCTCATCCTTCCCAGCTGTGGATGTTGCATTCTCGTAACAATGCTTGCACCTAAGATTGCATTGCCTTGTAAGATTCCAGACTATTAAAAACGGGGCTGCTGTGATTTGGGGCCTTCTAACACCATAATATGCTATCCCTTCAAGTATGTTAACAATACCCCTTCTAACAATATTCTCTTTTAATGCCTCTTTGAACCTTTCCTTTTCTATAGAGAGGATGGAAGAGCTTTTATTTAATATAAAAGATGCAATGTAATAGGTAATAGTCTCAGAAAGATTAAGCTTAATATCCATTCCGGCATATTTTTTTAATGCGCGCTCAAGTTTACTCCTTCCATTGCTTCTTTTAGTAACCCATTTAAGCATAGCCCTTGATAAGGGATTTGAAAGCCATCTTTCTACGCTCTCGACAACTATCTCAGTCTCTTTCATACATGCCACCTTTTATCTCTTAAAATGTTCAATATTTTGTATATCTCCTCCCGTATTATTCTATAAAGTGTTACATTTCCCAGTCTTTTCTCTCTAACCAAACCAGCATCCTTTAATATCTTTAGATGTAAAGAAACAGTAGGTTGGGATTTTTTCACAAACCTCGTTATTTCATTTACACTCTTCTCCCCGCTTCTAAGAAACTCTATTATCTTTATTCTTGTATGGTTCGATATTGCCTTTAATATCTTTATTTCCACTCCGCGTGGCATAAAAATAGGATTATTTAAATATTTAAATATTTAGATGTTCTCTAAATTGTCTTTAAGCTCCTTATAACTAAGCTCGGCCAAGCCTATTCTTTTATCAGCACACCCATAATATGCCCTTATTTGATCACCCTCTATCTCCACGCCTTCCGGAAACACAACATTATTCACCATACCACTTCGTTCCCATTCAAACTCTGGGCTAAAAAGAGGGTATTTGCTTCTTGCCTTAACCTTTTCTGGATGTTCAGGATCAAGGAGTGCGGAACCTGCACTATATATCGCATGCTTGTTTTGCCTGTTAACACCGTGATAGAGAAGGAGCCAACCATCGCTTGTCATTACAGGTGTTGCACCAGCCCCTATCTTTTCACTTTCCCAGGAATGAGCTGGTTGCATTAAAACATAATGGTCAATATCCCTTATATACTCTTCCCAAAATTTATCGTCTTGAAGATCACCAAAAGAGCTGAATCGAACCATTTGTATATCTGGTTCAATCCTGTGTAACATTACAAATTCACCATCAAACAGATAAGGGAATATGGCACAGTCTTTATCCCAAACTATAGAATCCTTTCCATGCCCCTCTATCTGTTTTCTAAACATAGATTTGTACCTTTCAGATTTCGTAAGCTCTACCGCTTTGCCAACGGGTATATTTGGACTTATTATACCAACCCTCTCAAAATTTTCCATATCCTTTGAAACAGCGAGTGCTACTCTTGCATTTCTTCCATCCCACGCTGTGTAGGTTAAATAATATGTACCATTTATTTCCGTTATTCTCGGATCTTCACAACCCTTACTATCATACTCTTCCTTCGGCGCCAACACTATCACATCTCGCTCCTTTATTTCTCTATTAACCATTTTCGCATGTGCTAAGCTGGAATACCCTTCCTCATCCACCATTCTATAAAAAATGTGCGTGCAACCGTCCTTTTTTGATACTGCGGGATTAAAAACAGCCTTTATACCTTTTTCGCTATCAGGCTCCAATAAAATTTCACGCCTCATGCTTATTAATTATTGTAGGTGATAAAAAATAAATTTTTATGTTTTCCCATGCTCTCCTGCTGTATCTTTTGGTTTTTGTTTAGGAAAGATAATTGAGAATATGAAATCCAACGGGCTTGTTGTTTTTGAATTTTTCATTCTCTAACAATAGGTTAATAACCTTAAAATTGGAAGCATAATTGCTGTGCACGTTTTCCTTTTTTGTTACCAGCTTCTTCAATTTTTTTGCTATGTTTGCCAGCATCTTTGACGACCTCTCTTACTATATCATCCAGTGGATATTGCTCTAATATTGCGCTATAAACAACCCCTACAGGCTTACCCAACAAAAAGCCATCGCTATTGGCATGCTTGCGAAGAACATTGAGTAATGCCTGTTTCTTGCTTGATGCGTGAGTAAAGCCAACTATAATATCTATATAATATGGCACCTCTTCCCCTCTATACAAGTCTCCAAAATATATATCGCCCTCTATCTCCACATGATACAATCTTTTCATTTTTACCACTATAGAATTATTAAAAACTCATAGATTTATAAAGCTTTTTCCAAGGCTAATATAATCTCTTTATTCTTATTTTGCTTTTTTGAAAAATATCCTCCAAGTCTGCCATTGCTCATTATTATTCTGTGACATGGGAATATCAATGGAAATGGATTTCTCGAGAGGGCTGAAGCAACAGGTCTTGCGTTACTCCCTAATTCTCTTGCTATATCTTTATAACTTCTTACCTCCCCTCTTTTTATTTTTGTTAACTCTTTATAAACGGCCAGCTCAAAGTGGGTAAGGGAGGAGGTATCTATATATTTTTCTAAGCTACACACCCTTCCTTTGTGTACCAATTCATAAAGTTTACTTCCAAGCCATTTTGTGTAGCTATTTGAATCGCACCTCCTAACTTCATACGTTTTTTGTTTCCTCCTCATATACCTCTTTACATGTCTTAAAACATTTTCCTCCGCTTCCTTACAGCTAAAGAAGGAAAATGATAACGCTATTATTTTTTTCTTTATTAGAGCAAAGGCAAAAAGCATATCTTTAATTTCCTCTGTACATATACAAATTTCCATACTATCTTACCATAAAATTAGACCTGATTTTTTTAGACCCGCATTTTGGGCATGAGCCGCCTCGTTGATCCCATCTATAGTAACATATTAAGCATTCAAACACCCTTTTATTTACCATGGCTGCTCTTTCAATCTTTAATGCCTTTCCATTTATTAAAGCCTCTGCTATCTTTTTCCTTGCTCGCCTATAGATTCGATGAAATGTTGGCCTTGAGATTTTCATTTTTTTGGCACACTCTTCTTGCTTGAGCCCATCTAAATCCTTTAATTTTATTGCCTCCAACTCTTCAACATACATTTCAATTTCCTCCAACTCAGAAAGCATACCATGTGGCTTAAAATATAATATTTTTGGAAACGCAGACACAAATCTGTACTTTTTTGGTCTTACCATAATAATGAACATAGGTTCATAATTTTTATAATTTATCTTACTTAAAATGGAGCTCAACTATATCCCCATCGCTTAGCAAATAACTACCCCCTACTATTTGCCCATCAAATTTTGCTGATGTGCCCCATATTCTTGCATACCTTAAATTCTCTGCAATATCACTATGAATCCTTTCAGCCACGTTAAGAACGCTTGGTTGCCCTTTAAATACCAGAGGGCTTGACATATCTGGCTCCTTGCCGATTTTTTTGAGATAAATCCTTACTAAACCAAGCCTTTCCCATATAGCTTTTTTTAAAACATCTATATTTTCACCTGTTTTTGCTGAAATGAAAACATCAACATCTCTTGCTTTTGCTAACTCCTCTTTGCTCATTTTATCTATCTTATTTAGAACCTTTATGCAAGGAACATAAACACAATTGCCCATAATAGCATCCATGACATCTTCGATTGCTACGTTATCCTCTATAACCACATCTGCATTATAGATCTTAAATTTGAGCAGCACCTCTTTTACTATTTTTTTATCAATACCAGCGTTGCTTGGCATAATTATATTTATACCGCCAGAGTAGCTTTTAGATATCTTTATCTTCGGCGCGCTTTTGTTTAGCCTGAAATTGGAATTGTGCAATTCTTTCTCTATACTCTTTATTTGATCGGGGTTGTCAACCAATATTAATATCAAATCAGCCATTCTTGCAAACGAGAGTATCTCTTTACCTTTCCCTCTGCCCATGGATGCGCCTTCTATTATGCCCGGTGCGTCAAAAATCTGTATTTTTGCTTTGTTATACTCCATTATCCCACATGTAACCTCAGTTGTTGTGAATTCGTAATCTCCAGTTTTTGAGTACGCATTTGTTAGTGCGTTTAGAAGTGTAGATTTACCAACAGATGGATAGCCAACAATTGCTACACTTGCATCCCCAACTTTTCTTAAGCCTCTTCTTACACTTTTTGTACCCCTCTCTTCCCTAAGCCTTGCAAGCCTGGCTCTCAATAATGCTATATGGTGCTGGGTAGCTTTATTATATTTCGTTTTTCTCAATTCCTCCTTTATTTCCCTGAGCTTGTCCTCTTTCATATCTATTTATTTTATGTAAACCATAATATGTATTATGATAATAGATGTGCAGCTATTGTTTGACATGGGACTTATAATAGTTTTCTCAACAATCCTTGCATACATTGCAAGGGCTCTAAAACAACCTTTGGTTGTGGCTTATGTTATTTCTGGAATAATCCTTGGCCCACTTGGGCTGGGTTTAATAGTAAATAGTGCAGAAATAATGGTATTGGCAGAGCTTGGCGTAGCATTCCTGTTATTTGGCATTGGTTTAGAGATAGACTATAAGGCATTAAAGAATGTTGGCATAGTGTCAGCTTCTGGTGCTTGCATACAAATGATACTTACATTCATTTTTGGTTATATGGTTGCTTTCTTCTTCTCAATATCGCCCATGGAAAGAATATACATAGCATTGCTTGCTTCGTTCAGTAGCACCATGATAGTTACAAAATTGCTTGTTGATAAAAAGGAAATAAGAACATTGCATGGGAGGATAATGATAGGTATATTGATATTCCAAGACTTAGCAGCAATAATTTCAATCTCCTATTTGAACGCAATAGGCAGGCTATCACCAAACCTGTTGGGAATGGTTTTTATTAATGGTATCGGCCTGTTTTCCCTCGCTATTCTACTAAACAGATTCTTTTTCCCTAGGGTATTGGATTATGCTGCAACAAACCATGATATATTTTTCCTCACAGCCATAACAACCTTTTTCTTCTTCATATCCCTTTCATACATATTAGGTTTTTCAATAGCGATAGGCGCGTTTATAGCAGGCTTAGCGCTTGCAAACTTTCCGTACAATATAGAGATAATAGGAGAGGCCAGAGCCTTAAGAGATTTTTTCTCTACCATATTTTTCTCAACACTTGGTATGCAGCTTAATGTGTTTGTTTTAAAGGATATGTTTGCATTCTTCATACTTATGCTGGTACTTTTAATTGTGGTTAAGCCCATGCTTCTCATTGCCATCTATAATATTTTTGGTTATGGGTCGAAAACGGCTTTGGATATCGGGCTTGGTCTTGGTCAAGGGAGCGAGTTCATGTTTATAATAGCATCCCTGGGGTTGTTGCATGCACATATCTCCAATGAGGTATACTCATTAATAATAAGTATCATAGTTATTTCTATAATTCTTACGCCCTATTTGATGAGGCTAAGGGACTTTATAAATGAAAGGGTATTAAGGAGTGAAAGGGTTGCTGGTATGATAAAGAACCATGCCATTAAAAAACTTTCATCCTTACCTAAGAAGATTAAAGATCATATAGTGGTTATAGGATGCCATAGGACCGGAAGTTTGGTTATAAACTACTTAAAGAATAAAGGATACGATTTTGTAGCTATTGATCATGATCCAGAAGTTATAAAGGATTTGATAAAAAGAAAGATTTATGCCATATATGGGGATGCAGAAAATATGGATGTTTTAAGCTCTGCAGGCATAGAAAAGGCATCTATAGTAGTGCTTGCTATGCCTGATGTTGAGGCATCATTGTTTGTAACGAGCAAGCTCAAGAAGGTCAATCCTGGTGCAAGAATATTAGCCATCGCGCACACAGAAGAGGAGGCAAAAAAGCTACATATAGCAGGGTGTGATTTTGTTATAATACCCGAGATAGCGAGTAGTGAAAAGCTTGTAGATGGTATTTCCTACCTTCTTGGTGGAATGGAAAAATGACAAGGGATCAACATTTCATGATTAATAAGAATGTAATGGAAAGGGTTTTGGAGTGCTCCAAAATAAATAGAGATGATATTGTTTTGGAGATCGGTGCTGGTACAGGTAGCTTGACGGTGATGCTTGCAGAGAGGGCAAAAAGGGTAATAGCCATAGAGATAGATGAAGGCTTTGAGGACAAGCTCAATGAAATTGCCAAAAAATATGGCAATATTAAAGTTATTATTGGGAATGCATTAGAGATTATAAAGAAGGTTAGCGATTTTAATAAAATCATTTCAAATCCACCTTACTCTATCCTTGAGCCTTTGCTTTACCTTTTGCCAACAAAGCATTTTGAGCTGTGCGTGCTAACAATTCCAACAAACTTCTTCAAGAGAATAACAGGCAACAAAACAAAACTCTCACTTTTTGTTTCATCTACGTTCACCATCAAAAAGATATGCGATGTAAGCAGATACTCATTTACGCCTGTACCAAAAACGGACTCTGTTATAGTATTGTTAAAAATTATTGATAGCAAGGGATACAAAAGGAGAAAGGCAGATTATATTATCAGAGAGGTGTTTATGCAAAGGGACAAAAAAATGAAGAATGCGTTGAGGGAGGCGTTAATAAGATTCTATGAAAACGTATGTGATAAAAAACTAACGAAGAGGGAGGCAAGAGGAATAATAAGTAGCTTAGTTATTAAAGAAACATTACTAGATAAGAAAGTAGCGGAAATGGGCTATAGAGAAATTAAATACCTTGCAGACAAAATTAAAAAACTAGCCGAGAATCTTTGTGAAAACCTCTGATGCATTTTTTAATACAGGTTCGCCATGCCCAGGCAGAATTTTCTCTACGCTTAATTTTGATAACCTTTCTATAGAAAGTGCAAGTTTTTGCGGATCACCACCAGGTAAATCACTCCTGCCGACCCCATCTGCAAATAACGTGTCGCCTGTGAACAGAATCCCCTTATTTTTATCGTAAATACATACGCTACCTTCTGTATGACCAGGCGTATGCATAATTTTCAGGCCCGCTAACTCATCTCCATCATTCAATTTAATCCCAACCTTCATAGGGTGTAGCTTGCCATCAAAGAAATCTGCCTTTGTCATTTTAATATCTGCATTTTCAATGTATGTTGCATCATCTTTGTGTATAGCAATCTTTGCATTGTAAAAGTAGCCATTTCCGCCTATATGATCGAAATGGCAATGCGTATTTATTATTAGTTTAAAGCTGTCAAAGCTTTTATTAATCCTTTTCAACATATCATAAAGTCTTGTGAAGTTGAAGCCTGTACCAGTATCTATAACAGTATCACCAATAATGTAAATATTTGAATCAAGATCAGAAAGGGCTATCATGATAATATCTTCATCGATTTTAAGCATTCTCATAGTCCCCTTTGAAATATTAGAGCATAAAAATTTAAGTCTACCGCTTAAATATCTTTACTATTTCCTGCATGCTTTTTATAAATATTTCTGCCTCTTTCAATGTGTTGTAAAGGTAAAAGGACAGCCTTACAGAACCCTTTATACCATGAGAGTTAAACCATGAATGTGCACAGTGTTTGCCTGCTCTAACCATTATGTTTGCCATCTCATCCAAAAGCAAGGCTACTTCATAAACATCAATACCTTCTTTGTAAAATGATAGTATACTTTTTCTTTCACGTGCATCTTTTGGCCCTATTATATTGAAGCCTAGATCCAAGATGCTTTTAGTTATCTTTCTATTTATCTTTTCTTCTCTCTCCTCTATATTATCCAAGCCAACCCTTCGCAGATACCTTGCTGCTTCTCCAAGCCCTATAAACCCTGCATAATTCTGAAGCCCTGCCTCAAACCTTTCTGGTGGATCAAGCATCTCATAGCTTTTATAAGTGGTGTTGCTAACAGTTTCCCCTCCTGTTATGAACGGCTTTAGTGATTTAAGTGCTTCATATTTTCCATAGAGGCAGCCAGTTCCTGTTGGTCCAAGCATCTTATGGCCAGAAAATGCAATAAAGTCTGCGTCCAGCTTTTTTACATCAATTTTTGTGTGCGGGACTGATTGGGCCGCATCTATGAGCACAGGAACATCATTACCATGTGCTATTTCTATTATTTCTTTGATAGGCATAACGCTACCATCGAAATTTGAAATGTGAACAACAGATACGAGTTTCGCTTTCTTCACATTTTTCTCAAATCGATCAAAATCAAAATGCTTGGTAGTTTTTATTATTACATGCTTTATTCCGGCTCTTTCCTCAAGTATCTTCCACGGAAGCATGTTTGAATTATGCTCTTTATCTGTTGTTATAACAACATCACCCTTTTTAAAATCAAAGGAATGTGCAACGAGGTTTATTGCCTCAGTTGCATTCTTCAAAAACACTATCTCTTCTGGCCTGGCATTTATGAAATTGGCTATCTCCTCTCTTGCCTTCATGTATGCCTCTGTCGCCTCGTTTCCCAATCTATGAGTACTTCTACCTACACATGAGGGAAATAATTCATAGTACTCTAGCATGGCATTTATTACCTGTTTCGGTTTAAGACTCATGCATGCGCTATCAAAATATACTATCTTCTTACCATTTATCCTTCTTTTAAGTAATGGAAAGTCCTCCCTTATCTTATTTACATTCATAATACCATGATTTTAATTAGATTTTAATTAATATAGTTTATATGGAAACAAAAATACTCACACATGCAGATTGTGATGGTATTTGCGCAGGAGCCATAGCTTTAAGCGCATTCCCAAATGCTGAGGTATTTTTCACAAAGCCCGTCTCACTTCTCGATGATCTCAGCTCATGTGATGCTAAAAAAATAATAATATGTGATATAGCTATAGATAGAAGGTATGAGAGCGAGCTGATACAGCTTTTTGAATCGCTGAATAAAAAAGGCACCATGCTTTATTACTTTGACCACCATCCCATAAGGAGAAATACAAAGGCAAGTATTATGCAATCATCAATATTTATTCATAAGATCGGTGTCAGCGCGTCTGAGCTTGTGTATAGGTATTTCAAAGATAACCTGCCAAAGGAGAGGGTATGGATAGCGATATATGGAGCAATAGGGGACTACACAGATAATACAAAGTCGTTTAGGAAGGAGCTTGCAAATTGGGACAAAAATTCACTTTACTTTGAGGTCTCAACAATAATACTTGGAATAAAGGATAAGAGATTTGAGAGCTATGACGGGAAAAGAGAAATAGTATATGCACTTGCAAACGGTAATATACCATCAGAGGTTCCAGAACTGGTAGAATCTGCAAAAAAGGCTGCAAAGAGGGAGTTTGAGCTTTATGAAGAAATTAAAGAAAAGGCTGTGAGGGATGGTGTTGTTGGCTATGTTTTTGATCCAGAACATTTTGGATTTAGAAGCGCCTCTGCGCTTTTTTCAGCTACTGTGACTAATGCATTAATTGGCATATGTGTTCATACGAGAAAGAATAAGCTTGACCTCACCATAAGGAGCAGGGATGAAACCATAACGCTAAATAGGCTTGCAGAGGATGTTGCAATATCATTAGGAGGGAGTGGTGGTGGTCATGAAAGGGCTGCTGGAGCGAGAATACCAAAAGGTACATTTGATAGGTTTTTAGAGGCTGTCAATGCTATATTCTCGGACAAAAAGAAAAGGTCAAGGTACCTAAAGCACTGATACCTCAATATTTGTACGTACTATCTCATACCCCTCAACATGCTCGCTTGTCGTGTTTATAAATGATATCCTGATGCTGTTTGTGCCTGCTTTTGATGCCCCCGGATTGAGCTTTATTATATACCTTGTCTTCTTTTTTTCATCCTCAAGCGTCCTGTACCACAGCCTGAACTTGATGAAATTCTCACTACCCCTTTTCTCCCCCTCAAAGAATATAACACCTGGGACTTCTCCATAGTATGTCACATTCTCTATATTTGCCGTGTTCATTGGTATCTCGCCGTCCGTTAAAATGGGCTGCTGAATGTGCATGAGAAATATTATAGAGTTGTTTTTCTCGTTGATGCTCATAAGCCCCTTTACCGGAAATAGTACTTCATCACTGCACCCTGTTTTTTTGGTGCATCTCGCAACCGTTACTATTCTATCGTTTAATGTGTCCATGAATCGCGAAGCAGTTAAGAATTGACTGGTTGTTGTCCTTTTTTCTATTAAAGGCTTGCCCCAGAAATACGCTACTCCTACGAGTGATACAATAATGCCTGCTATCAATACAAGTGATATAACTTCGGTTTGCGCTTTCATCTTTTTATTTATTCTACTTCTTTCTATAAATAATTAAGCCTTTTCTATCTTTATGCATTGAACTGGGCATGCATCGGCCGCTTCCTTATTACATCCAAGCTCTTCAATCTCTGTTTTTATTGGTTTGGATTTCCCATCGCTCTCCATCTTCCAGTTATCAGGGCATATGGATGCGCAAGCCCCACAGCCTATGCATGCATCTCTATCCTGTTCTATCTTCCATGCCATGCTATCCCTCCTTTGAGATTTCCTCCAATTTTAATAATTTTTCCCATTCCTCATTAATATGATTTTGAAGCTTCTCAACCATCCATTTATTTTCTTCTTTTAGCATATATCTGAATCTTCTTTGTGTCTTAAGAAACTCTTCTATAGGTAAGGGTTTTGCAGGCTTATAATTTATTCTATACTTACCGTTTTCAACCTCATATATGGGCCAGAATCTTGTTTCTACAGCAAGCTTGCTTATTTCAACTGTTTTATGCGGCGCATACCCCCAATTAAGTACACAGGGCGAAAATATATTTATGAATGAGGGGCCATCACTGGCTATAGCCTTCTTTACCTTGTTATGCAAATCTGGAAGATTTGCTATGCTTGCTTGTGCTACATAAGGTATATTATGGGCAGCAGCTATCTGGGTCAGGTTTTTTCTAAATTCCATTTTTCCTGCCTCAACCCTACCATAAGGTGCTGTCGTTGTTTCAGCTCCATAGGGTGTGGCGCCGCTTCTCTGATTCCCCGTATTCATGTATGCTTCGTTATCGTAGCATATATATAGGAATCTGTGACCCCTTTCCCATGCCCCGGACAATGCCTGCAAACCAATATCATACGTGCCACCATCACCACCAAATGCAATAAACCTTATATCCCTATTAATCTTACCCTTTTCCTTTAATACTTCGTATGCAGCAACAATACCAGACATAGTTGATGCCGCGTTCTCAAATGCTGAATGTATCCACGGAACCTTCCATGCAGTGTAAGGGTATATAGTTGTTGTTACTTCCATACAGCCTGTTGCACATGCCACAACAACATCATCCTCTATAGCAGCCAAAACATTCCTAACTATTATACCTATAGGGCAGCCGGCACAAGCCCCATGCCCAGACACAAACCTCTCTTTCTTTTCTACCATTTCCTTAAAATTCATTCTTCACCTCTACATCCTATATATTTCATGCTTTCTGTAAGCTCACCCTCAAGTAGCTCATTAAACACATTTTCTATTTCATTTTCCGTTATTTCTCTCCCACCAAGGCCAAATACGTAGCTTTGCACCTTTGGCCTGGAGGTAAGGGAATAAAGAGCGTTCCTTATTTCTGTATAAAGGGGTGGGTATGCACCGTAAGACATGGATCTATCAAGCACACCTATATAGCTTGTATCTTTAAGCGCAGCTGCAATTTCCTTGTAAGGGAATGGTCTGAATACCCTTATTTTTAGCAGACCAACCTTCTTTCCTCGAGCCCTCATTCTATCAATAACAGCCTTTGTTGTACCGGCTGTGGAGCTCATTGTTACTATCACAGCTTCCGCATCCTCAAGCTTGTATCTCTCAAAATACCCATACCTTCTCTTGCTCACATGCCAAAACTCATCTGCAACCTCCTTTATTACACTTTTTGCCGTTTCCATAGCATGCTCCTGCTGTCTTTTTGTTTCAAAGTAGAAATCTTGAAGTTGGATAGAACCAAATGTAACAGGATTTTTGGTATCAAGTAATGTATAAGGTGGTTCATAGCTCCCTACAAAATCCCCAACTATGTTATCTTCCAGCAGTGTTACATTTTGCACACCGTGACTTGTTATAAATCCATCTTGCATTACCATAACAGGCAACATAACATCCCTGTGTTCTGCAATCTTAACAGCCATGATAAAATTATCATAAGCTTCCTGAGCATTCTCGCTATAAATCTGTATCCACCCATGATCCCTTGCACCCATGCTATCACTGTGATCGCAATGTATATTTATAGGTGCAGACAATGCCCTGTTTGCCACAGCCATAACTATGGGTAATCTTAAACCGCTTGCAACACCAAGCATCTCCCACATTAATGCCAAGCCTGCAGAGCTTGTAGCAGTCATTGCCCTTGCTCCAGCTGCACACGCTCCAATGCATGCACTCATTGCAGAATGCTCCGACTCCACCCTTATCATTTTTGTTCTAACTACACCATTTGCAACAAATTTTGCAAATTGCTCAACAATAGGTGTTTGAGGTGTTATTGGATAGGCTGCAACAACATCTGGTTCTATTTGCCTCATAGCTTCAGCAATTGCATATGCACCTGTGAGCGCCTTCATACCATCACTTTTCACTTTCCTTTTCCTCTTCCATCTTTATTGCCTTCACAGGGCACATATTTGCACATATACCACAACCCTTACAATATTCATAATCTATTCTAACCTTTCCATTCTCGACCTTTATTGCATTATCTGGACAATATGCATAGCATGTAAAACAATTTATACACTTAGCCTTGTCGAGTATTGGTCTAAATGATCGCCAGCTCCCTGTTTTTTTAAGTAAAGAAGAGCCAGCATTTGTAACTATGCCACCTATAGGTATTTCCTTCCAACCCGGCTTTTTCTTCAATATTTTTTCTGTTGGAAATCGCTCCATTTTTATTCACCTCTTACCTCTTTATAACCCCTCATTAATGCCTCTATATTAGCTTTCGTCAGCTCTTCTCCAAGCTTTTTCAAAAACATAGCCTTTATCTTCTCTTTGAGCTTGGATATATCCACAATATTTGTTATTTTTATTAAGGCGCCGAGCATTGCTATATTTGGTATATTTCTCTTAAGCGTTTCCAACGCTATTTTTGTTGCATCAACAACATAGACCTTGCCCCCAAATTTTGTTTTTTTCTTTATGCTTTTTGCATCGTATTTTGTATTAACTAACAATATACCATCCTTACCTAAGCCCTCTGTTACATCAACAGAATCAAGCAATGTTGGGTCAATTACAATAACTATGTTTGGATTGACAACAGGCTGATACGTCTTTATTGGGGTATCGGATATCCTTACAAATGTTTTCATGGGGGCGCCGGACCTCTCAGGCCCATACTCTGGAAATGCCTGTATATACTTTCCATCATCCAACGCGCTTTCTGCAACAAGCTGAGCAGCAGACTTTGCGCCTTGTCCACCTCTTCCATGAAACCTTATTTCAATCATATTAACCATTATTCTCTATTTCCCTTTACCTGTATAAATAATTTTCTACTCCTTCTGGCTTATGATGTAATAATCTTTTCTACATATTTTACCTTCTCCAATGGAGCCACTATGGTAAGAACATCACCTGGCATTATTTTTGTATTCTCATTCGGTAATAAGGCTTCCCCGTTCCTGTATATAGTGCAAACTATGACATTCTTTCCTATATCCTTTACCTTCTTGTCTATTGCCTTAGAAGTTTCCGGAACGAGGATCTCAAATATTTCAACCTTTCCTGCACCACTGAATTCGAGATGCCTTCTTCCAGGTGTTTCCAGTGCCTTCTTAAAAGCTGAGACTATAACATTTGTTGTATTTATTATTGATTTTATGCCAAGCTTCATAAAAACTGGCTCATTGCTTATGTTATTTACCCTGCTTATTATATTGTTTGCTCCTCTGTTCTTTATTATCTCGCAAGCCAAAAGGTTTGTTTTGTCATCAGATGTAACGACTACAACGGCATCCGCATGCTCAACATCCGCATCCCTCAGAATACTATCTTCTGTTGCATCGCCATGCAATACCAAGGCATCAAGCCTACCAGCAAGCTCCTCTGCTCTTTTCTCATCCCTCTCTATAATAATAACATCGTTCTTTTCCTTTATCAAAAACTCTGCCAAACTCTGGCCTACCTCTCCACCGCCAACAATCACAACTCTCATATTATTTTATTTCTTTCAGACTTATTAATGCTTTTTTATTTCAAAAAATCAGGCCAGCTTAACAAACCTATCCCCCTTTCTCTTATATCCAAGAGATGGTAAAAGCTCGTTTATAATATATTTCTCTAGTTCTTCTTCCATTCGCTGATAAGCAATCACTGCCCCTCCATATGCATTTTCCAGTTTCTCGAATCTTTTATCAAGCTCCTCTTTCCATATACGAAGGTGCTCGCCTAAATGTGAGGCATAGTATCCAGCCTTTTCCAGTGCTTCGCTGCTTTCTGAAAGTCCATGCATGCACTCATCAATTATTGATAATATAATCTCCAGCCCTCTGTCCCTTGTTTTAACATCCTTTCTATATTCCCTTGTCTCTTCCTCGAATCTTCTAATCCCATTATAATGCTCGCTCATATTATTGACTATTTCCTGGGTGAAATACCTTATGTCTTCAGGCTTTAATGGGTATATAGTAAGGTCATTGCCTGTACCCCTTTTCTTTACAAAAAGATGACTGCAAAGCCTTTTAACCTTGCCCATGGCCCTATCCAAAGGTGGGAATATCTTATACTCGTGCATACCAAAAGAATCTGGTACTATGTATTCTCTAAAAACTTCACAGGCAATGTCGCATATATCAACGGTATCCAAAACCTCTGCTTCCTCCCTTCCAAATAACCCAATCCTTTTCTTATGAGATTTCTCTTCAGCCGCTTTGGTTAATTCTGGTATGATATTATTTATTATGCTACGTGGCGAAATATACATTTCCTCTCCCTTTTCCTTAAGCGTTTGGGCAAGATTATCTATTGTCAGCGCCTCTTTAATATCAATCCTTGGTATCACTAACTCTTTTTCAGCTCTTTTTACCCTGCTCATAGTTTTTTGTTGGTAGTGAATTTTAAATATTGGGTGTGTACAAAAAATAAAATAGATAAAATGTTTTATGTTCGTAATGGGATTATGATCGTATTGATAATATTTTTAATTATTTTTCTATTTCAAGATTTATCCTTAGCAAAGGTTTATAGAGGTGATGGCACATACAGGCTAAGAGCAGGTGATAGCGTTATAGCATCCAATAATATAAGGTTGAATGTAACTACAATAGAATTAAACTCTTTTAGTTTTAATAACTATGAAAATGAAGCTGAAATAGAGCTTGAAGGCGGAAATGAGTTAGGGGATATGTGTAACTACGGCTTACCTGAAACTATCAGACTCTTTGTTAAGGAATTACCGATCAAAAAGGAATGGTGTGGTTTGGAGCTAACCATAAAAAGTGTAAGAGGTGAGTGGAAGAAAGATCAAACAACACAAGGAGAGTGGGTAGAGATAGGGGTTAAGAGCAAGCAATATTTCAAAACCTTTACCATAGAATTCTATCCAGGATGGAATATGTTCTCCTCACCAATCGATTTTTGCCCCATCTTTGGTTACTTTCACGTAAAGGTGATTGAGAATACGTGCGGTGATTTGGATCTATGGCATTACAGCGCTTCTATCGTTAAAGAGTATACAAATAGTAAAGTAATAGGGAGCAGATCAGCTTATTGGTTTAAAGTAAATAAAAGGTGTCATATAACATTATGGGGCCCTCCTGCTCCATACAATTATGATGAACGCGGTGTTCTTTTATACAAGGGTTGGAATCAGATAGGAGTTGGTTACGAAGAGGTTAGATGGGATGATATAAAGGGTAATTGTGAACTTCTTAGCGGTCCATGGAGATGGAACCCTATAACCCAAAGTTATGAAAAGCCTAAAAATGGTATATTAAAACCTGGTGAGGGTTACTGGGTAAAGGTAAAAGAAACTTGTAGATCTGGGAAAGGTATAGAGAGGGTATCTATACCCACACCGCCAGAGTGATAGTATGAGAAAAGTGTATGCATTGTTAATAATAATTTTGATCATGGTAGTAGTTTTAATCGGATATGTAGTTATTATGCAAGTATCCAATCAGGCACAGCGAATACAAAGCACACCACAAACCACTCTGGAGCATCAAAAACAGGCACAAATCATTGAGAAAAAGAATAAAACTAATATAACAGAGAGCGAAGAACTCCCACCGCCACCACCAGCTATTTAGTGTCATCCTTTAACTATATATCTCCTTTGCCTTATCTGCAGCACAGGCAAATGCCGTAGCTATAATAGATTTTACTCTTTTCATTTCCTCTGGCTTTATTGCAAAGCAACTCCTATAATCGTCTCTCAGCCCCTCATACATATATGTTGCCTTCTTGACCTCTAATTGTATAACATTAACCTTTTTATCCGGCTTTCCATAGTTTTGTGTTATAAAACCACCTTTATATGGGCGATTCTTTTCAACCCTCATCCCGTATGCTTGTGCTTCCTCTTTTAATGCCTCATAAAATGCGGAGATTATTTTATGATGCGAAGCCTTATCGTTTGCCGTTCCTATTACAAAATCTGGCCTTTCTTTACCTTCATCTGGCGTGCCTTTAAGTCCTATTGAGCTCATGGAGTGACAGTCAAACATTAATGCAAAACCAAGCTCCTGTTTCATTTCTTCAATAGCTTCTTTAAGAAGGGTATGGTATCTATCATAAAGGCTTAACAGCATCTCCTTCTCGCTAGCGCTGTACTCCTCTCTCAATATTTCCTCACCGGTTAGCGATATCCCGTGCAACGGATCCTGTTGCAAATGTAACGGTAGCTTTTTGTTATGCTGCTCGTCTCTGAATCTATTCATATTTACAAGATATGGATTGAGCTTTGATATAACAACAATACCTTTGGAAGTATCATAAAGCTGTTCTGTGAAAAGGTCTGTGCCGATAAGCAAGGATTTTCCAATGTTTAGCTTATGCCTAAGCTTAGCTAGAATTAAAGTCCCACCGTGAGGTATGGATAATATGTAATCTTTGGTTCTTATTTTTGAAAATACGAGCTCCTCAATGCTCACCTTTTTCTGCATCTTAGCCAGTATATCAATTACCTCGATCATTCCTGCACCCAAAAAAATAAAACTGCTTGCCTTACTTTACCTTTACCATAACCTTTCCTATACGCCAACCACCCGTTCCTCCAAACCTTATTGTGTTTATACCGCAAGTAATGTAGTCTTTGTTAAATGTGATGTTATTCCACCCTTCTTTTATAGTTTGTACATTCAATCGCTTGTTATTTAGTTCTATTTTCAATGCTCCAGGCTTGTATATATTTTCAACATAGAAGGCGAGCTCGCCATTATTGCTTTTTAACATCTCACAGATTTCTTTACTCACATTTATTTCCATGCTCCTTTCCGTTTTTGTGGTTGACAAAATTATATCCAGTCTCATATCATCTATGTCAAACATACCATCTATTGCTTTGACCGCTATTATATTTGTTCCGAGGTTTATCGGCACCTCTGGATAGGTTATATTTACCCTAACTAAATGTTCTGGCCTGTCTTTGTATATAACCTTTCCGTTGAATTTTATTTCAAGCTCACCTCTTTGACCTTTAGTTGTATAGAAGCTCAATATACCTTTGTTCCATGCCTCTATTTCGTTTGCGTAAAGCTTAAAGGCAAAGATCTTCTCCGGTCCATACAGAGCGACAACCTGAAAGCCCTTTAGCTCGTATATTGTTGATCCCCAGAACATAAGCCCTGGTGGCAGGCATGAAACCTCTAGCACATTCGATTCTTTAACATTCCTTTTGTCTATTGTTATTTCATACTCCCTGAGATTTGCAATCTTATTAAACACCTCTTTCCCATTCCATTTTATAACAAGATTGTTCAGCAGATTGCTCTCTCCAATAAAGAATTTTATCTTCACTTCCTTAAGCCCATCCAAGATGTGCTCATCTATCCTAACATCCCATTTTTTAAAATCCTTACCAAAATAACTATTGCTTGTTCCGATGCTTGGCCTTTTAAAAACAACCTCTTTATTTGTTCTCCCCACAGTAAAAGAGCCAAACCCAATACTTCTTTCTACATTATCCTCCAAGTAACCAACATTTCCGAGAGCAAACTCAGCAATAAGTTTTTCTTTGCCAGGAGCGCTTGCCGACAAAAAATCTGCAAGTGGCCCACCAAATATCCCTATCAACAGCATTACTATCGCAGCTGCTATAAGAACATAGATAAAATCGTCCATATGCACACCACTTTTATTTTATATTTTTCCTTGCAAGTTTTAAATATTATGAAACTCATTAAGATGGATTTAAAAAGTGGTGAAGTTGTTGTTTTGCCTTTGGATAAGGACGACTTGTGGCATTTGTTTAATATTATTGAGAAGGGAGATATTGTTAAGGCAAAGACCAGGCGAAGGGTTGCAATAAAAAGTGGGGATGTAATAAAGTATGGCGAAAGAAAAAGTGTTGTGCTTGGCATAGAGGTAGAAAAAACGGAGTTTGAGAGGTACACGGGGGTATTGAAGATCTTGGGGAAAATAATTGAAGGTCCAAAAGATATCGAGCTATCTTATCACAGTATAAAAGTGAGTATTGGTGAAAAGCTGACTATAATAAAAGAGTGGAGGAAGGAGCAATTGGAAAGGATTGAAAAGAGCGTGAAGAAGGAAAAGCCTGTACTTGTGTGCCTAATAGACAGGGAACAAGCATATTTTTTTAGAATAGGTGAGAGTGGTGCAGATATGCTTGCTAATATAAAATGTCATGTTAGCGATGAAGAAAGAGAAAAATACTATAAGGAAGCTTTAGCCTTCATTAAAAAGCATGCCCAGCATGAGAACATAATTATTGCAGGCCCCGGATTTGAAAGAGAAAACCTTTTCAGATTTATAAAGAAAATGGATAAGGATATTGCCAAGAGAATTGTATTAGAGCATGTTTCATATACAGGGTATGCAGGCATTAACGAACTTTTGAAAAAGGCAAAGAGCAAAATTATAAAAGATGCTAGGATAGCTAGAGAATCAAGAATTGTTAATAAATTTTTTGAAGAGCTCGCCAAGAACGGCTTGGCTGTTTATGGCGATAAGGATATTAAAAGGGCGCTAGCGTTGGGAGCCATAGATATGCTTATTATCTCTCAAAATGTTATCCAAAGCTACGAGGATATCATGAAGGATGTTGAAAGGCAGGGTGGGAGAATAGCTATAGTTAGTGATGATCATGATGTGGGCAAGCAATTCGGCCATTTTGGCATAGGCGCGTTGTTGAGATTTAAAATCTAAGATCTTAATATCTCTCTGAAATACCTAAAACCAACAACCTTCTCTACATCTTCTGGCTTCACACCCATCATCTTTAATGTGTTCAAAAATATCTCTTTCACCATTTCCAGCTCTTTATCATCTAACTCTATCTCTATATCACCAAAGTATACCTTGCTCCTCTTTACAATCTCATACCTTCCGTGTGTTTTATTTCCAGGTGTATGAGGCACAACATTTCTATCGTAAAGTTCTTCCAATGTAGCAAACTCTGCAGAGATTATATCAAGGGGGAAGCCTGGTATTCTTGTTCTCGTGTGTATCTCATCTGTAGGTATGAACCTTGCCTTTCTTCTTGTGCCTCTTGGTTTTTCTTCTCTAACATAGAAAGGAAATAATTTGACAACCTTTGCTATCAATTTATCTATGGCATCATCTAGCTCATCTTCCTCAAGCTTCCCTTTCTTTGTATGCCACACCCATCTTATCGCTAAAAAGTCCTGCGGTGTTACCAATCTTCTTTTTTCCTCATCATCCAGCTTACCATACATTTTCTCATATTTCTCTACACCAATTATTTTTTTTGCTATCTTGTAAAATGTTTGCATAGGCATCTTTATTCTTCCACTTGCAAAACATGGTTCATGCCAAATCACATCCATATTTCTCATCATTACACAATCGACAGCCTGTTGTTTCAAAATTCTTTTTATGTATCTTCTTTTATTTTGTAAATATTCCCTACAAAATCTCGCTAGCTTTGGGTCTTTTCTTTCAAGCTCCCTTAAGTAAAGGGGGTTGGACTCTATGATATAGTCTACAACTTCCGCTTCATTTTCCGCTCTTTTAAATCTCTTTCTCTTCTTACCTAAAGCGACCCTGTATTCCATGGTATATAGCAACTCTCTGTATTCATCTCTCCTATCATCAAGCTCACCCATTATATATCCAAGTTGCCTATCGGGGATAGCACTTCCATATAAATTTGCTGCAAACACAAGCTCTCTATACATATCTGCACAAGACAAATACAACACATCATAATGGTTCATACTACCACTATTAAATAATAAATTTAAATTTTTATGCCCGCACCCTCAAATACCTTTTTCATCTTTAATGAATCTTGCTCAAGGATTGGGGACTCGGAGATTATTGTTATATTGAGCTTTCTTTTTACAATCTCCTTTGCCAATGGCTCAAATGGTGGGTTATTATTTATTGGCGTGTGGTTCTTTTCTCCTTTCATTGTAAACTCTATGCCAGAAAAATGGGTATGAAGATGCGTTATACTAAGCTTGCTAAGCTTATCAAATATCTCCGAATAGTTTATCTTCCCATATGCTCTTGCATAAAGATGGGCAAAATCAACCACGACTTCGCAACCCTTAACCTCTTTAGCTATTCTTATATTCTCCTCCAATGTACCAAAAGCTGTATGCTTTCCTGTTGTTTCTAAGCCAAGCTTTATGTTCCAACCACGCCTCTCTATTTCATCTACCATTTTTATGCACGCTTGCTTTACCATCTCATAAGCTTTATCTTTTTGCATACCTCCATAATAGCCGGGATGGAAAACAACTACGCTTGCGTTCATGTAATAGCCGCGCTCACAACTATCTAATATCCTTTTCATACTCGCTTGCGCTTTCTCTTCATTACAAAGGTTTATAAAGTAGGGAGCATGTATGCTCAGCCTTACTCTGTGCTCTTCTGCAACCTTTCCCGCTTGCTTTGCAAGCTCGTTTCCCATCCTAACGCCTTGAACGAACTCCACCTCCATGGCATTAAGCCCAAGCTTTGCCACGCTCTCTATGCCAGAAATAGTATCAGGCTTACTTATGGTTGGTATACCAGCAGGCCCGAGAAATATCTTCATATAAATTATTTAAAAAATCTCTTTATATCATTTATTTTTACCTCTTCCTCTTTGCCGCTCTCCATATCCCTTATTTTAACAATACCCTGTGCTTTTTCTCTTTTCCCCAGGAATATTACATATTTAAAATTGGACTTGCTAGCATACTCAAGCTGATTCCTTAACCCCCTGTCCATTATATCCATCTCTACAACAATCCCTCGCTCTCTTAATTTGTTTGCTATCATTATATAGTCTTTAATAAGCTCCTTACTAATCACAGCAATGAAAACCTTTTCTTCATCCCTACCAATTTTGATACCCCTTTCATTCATTAAATCTATGAGCCTGTCTATACCAAAAGAAATGCCTACCGCTGGCACATCATAATTACCAATCAGCCCTATTAATTTGTCATATCTTCCACCACCACCTACACTTAGCCCATAGCCAGCATCTATCTCGAACACGGGCCCTGTATAGTAATCAAGCCCTCTTACCAAGGAAAGATCAACCTTTAAATACTCCCTTATGCCAAACATGCCCGCATATCGTAATATTTCTCTAATCTCGCCCACACCTTCTTCCCCTGTCTTTATGCCTTTAACCTCCCTTTCAATAAAGCTTAAATCTTCCCCTTCCACTTTATCTAAAAAATTTATCACCTTGCCAGCTCCCATTTTCAACAATTCCTTTTCAACGCTATCCTTTCCGATCTTGTCCAATTTATCCAGAACCCTAAATACCTCTATTATTTTGTTTCTCTTTACACCTGACTTTAAGGCTATCGCCTCGCTTATTTTTCTATTGTTTATTCTTATCACAAAACTTCCAAGCCCTGTTTTCTTTAATATCTCACAAGCTAAAGCTATGCACTCTGTATCTGCGAGCATACTTTTGCTACCAACTATATCCATATCAGCCTGCCAAAACTCCCTGTATCGACCTTTTTGCGGATTATCATACCTCCATACTCTCCCTATTTGGTAGCGCTTGAAGGGCTTTATTAAATTTGGGTTATTTGCTACGAATCTTGCCAAAGATGTTGTAAGATCAAACCTTAGCCCAAGCTCCCTTCCACCCTTATCCCTAAAATAGTAAATCTCATCCTTTATTCCAGCTCCAGATTTTTTTGCAAGCAATTCAAAGCTTTCTAATGCAGGCGTCTCTAAAGGCAGGAAGCCATAAAGCTTGCACATTTCTTTTATTTTATCAACTATATAGAGTATTTTTTCCATCTCCTCTGGTGCTATATCTCTTGTGCCTTTCACAGCTCTGAACATATTATCCCCTGTTGAAGTTATTTATTAAAATTTTATCTATTTGGCCAGTCTGGGTTTTGACCAAGCTTTATTGAAATGTATGCTCCAGCAGCCTGTATGAAGGGCACGGCTGGGCTTGTTGCTATGCCTGCAATGGCAGCGGCATCTAAAGCAAATACACCAATAGTAATGGCCGTAGATGCTATTACCCTCCATGTCGAGCGCGAGGAATAGCAATAATTGTACTTGCCCTCTCCGCTCTCTTTATCCATCTTCTTGTACATCTTCATTGAATCCTCATCCACATCAACAACAACAGCTTTTGTTAAACAATTTAAAGAGGATAGCCTGTCAATAACCACGTTCCCATCTTTTACCCTTCCTGAAAAGGTAAACACTATATCCTTATTTAATGTTGATGGTATGAACAGTGTCATTTCGTCCCATTTACCATCTTCATCCCTATCCTTAAAGATTATGTGATTATCTTTCTTTAACCAATCTATACCAATGCTTCCTATTATCCAACCGCTTCCTATCAATTCTCTTTTTATATCCATATCCGCCCAGTAAAAGTATTTGCTTGCATTACCAAACAGCCTTATACTCTTTATTTCACATCCTTCTTTGCATTCCCCTTCCTTACTATAAAACTTTGCACCAGTTCCCTTTAAATCAACCACGCAATACCAAACGCTGTCCTCTCCCGTGTAATCACATCCCAACTCATCCTTTGGCAAACCTCTATACCCATCTGGTTCATTCATATACTCCATAGGTATAAACATACATTGCATACTTGCCTCTTTTTCTTCATCTGCATATTTAACCTTAACCTTATAGTGGGAAATGTTTATGCATAGGGTAGTGTATATATCATATGAAGCTGATAATAGATCTTGAGGTATAGTTTTCAAACCCAGACCCCTCCAAAAATCGGCATGCTCACCATAGAAATACTTACTACCTTCTGTGTTCTCCTTTATTTCGTTCCTGATCTTTTTAAAGCCTGAAATGTTTATATTGTGGCCGATGTTGTTGTAAGCTAAAGGCAGGATGATAGATTTCTCTCCCTCTTTGTTAATAAACGTTAGTTCTTTATCAATCATTTTCTTCTTTTCCTTTATGAAATCGTAGTAGATCTTAGCATCCTTGCTACTACCCCTGTAGCCACAATATATACCGTTAAGCTTATCTGTCATCCTTGTTCCTCCATAAGTGCCTGTGCTTACCTTTTCTATCTCCGGCTCCGTACATTCTACCTTATATCCTTCATCATACCTTACCATCTCATAGGCTTTACACCTTACGTATTTTTCTTTAACAACAAGGTCTGTATGGCAAGGGGACACAAGATAAAATGATACATCATTGTTCAAGCCGTCCTTATCTAATATGATAGGCTTTACCGTGCTGAATATCTCCCCTTTATTGCTAGAGGGTGTGTTAAATATAGGCGACTTCTTTAGCTCTGAATAGCTGCATTTTAATGGCATTTGCATAACCATACTCTGTGGCTTGTCTATAAACTTCCCATTCTTACATTCCCATCTTGCAGCAAAGTATGCAACAAGTGTTGTTATGCCCGCATACCCCATAGTCCTTTTAATAGTCTCTGTACCTATTTCTTTAACCATCTTCTTCAATATCTCATTTCTTGCATTTGGAGGAAGCAGTTGGTAAAGGTCTATACCATCATCTGCAAGCTCTTTCGCAATCTTGATAGCCTCTTTTTTATTCTTGCCTGCTATTGCATTCCTAAACCTCTTAAACAATTCAACAATACTCTTTCTTGTTTCTTTAATCTCAGCCCGCGTTAGGTATCTTTCAGGTATTACAAGGTGTTTCTCAAACTCCCTCTCAGTTAGCTCTTCAGCAACCTTTACATTCAGCCTGCTCCTATAGAATTTTTCCAAAAATTTTCTCATACCCCTTTTTAGCAAGCCCCTTTCAGCAATATACGTGTTCTCGTTCACTTTATTAAGTATATTTGCGGCATGCTTTGCGGCATGTACAGTATCATCTGTCACATCCAATATTTTCTTTTCTACACCCATTTTCAATATCTTCCTCGTAACCCTATTAAACCCTTTCTTTATCCCAGCCTTAGCTACGCTTATTGGGGATGTGCCAATCTTTATAGCCTTTCCAAAAATCTTTACTACACCCTTTACAATAGGCGTAGTTGGTATGAGCCAAAGAACAGCCTCTCCTATACCATACCACCATGCACTGAACGATGCCCAGCTTGCATCCTCCCCCACAGGGAACCTTTGATAGTAAATGATAAAGCTCGGGTCACCAAAGCCTGCAATATATTCTTTGGGTTTGCTAAATACACCTTGGAACCTTTCTGGCAGATAAAAATCTTTTACCTCGCATTCCATACCATTATCCTTTTCTTCACATTTAAGCCTTGTTCTACCTTTGAACTGTATGCCTGTTGCCATTCCCGTAGTTTCATCTAATTCTTCTTTCTCTTCAAAATAGTACAGGCAATCTAAGCCTTCTTTCTCTCCTAGCAAAACAGCGTTTATAGCGCATGAAAGAGCATCAAATGAGTATTTCGCAATATAGTAATCCTCAGCCTTTGGTTTTTCCCCACAAATAGGCAAGATATCACATATTTTATCTATCAAGCTGCTTGCCCCAGAGAAAGCGTTTGCTATAAAGATTATGATTATTAAAAAGGCAAAAACACCAAGTATTATCTCTACAGGAACCTCTCTAAAAAACCCCCTCATTATTTAAAATTTAGTCCTTAGATGTTTAAATTAATAGGGATTCGCCTATTAAGAAAGCGCGTAGGGATATATGTTAAAAGTCAACTTTCTAAGGTTACACCATAAACCTTGCAGGAATATCCATAACGCTATGATGAAACCTTGAATTATTATACTATTTTCTAAAATGATGAACAAACTCTTGATTTGTACCATCTCTTCCATTGCTCTTGGAACTGGGAGCCGTTGTCAGAAAGTATCGATTCTGGCTTTCTCAGGTAATGGTCAAACTGCTCTGTTATTAGCAGAATCTCGTTTATTGTTTGTCTTGATAGCCTTGCATGTTGGGCAACAAACAGCATGCAGTCCCTTATATATTTTGGAGGTGATTGCAAAGCTTACCGTTCCCAGCCAAGGATTGATACCTCTACCTCTACTGTTATTTTGCTTTCTCTTGCTCTTCTTGGCTTATCTCCATAGTGTTCCCTTCCAACATGTTTAGCCCTGTTTATCCATCTGTATACCGTTCTCCTTGTTGTTCCAAAGAAATTGGCGGATATATATTATTGTTTAGCTGGTAGAAAAGTATACTTAAGAAGTTTGCTTTACAAGGGGCTTTGGGACAAAATTAATTTCTATCCTTCACTATTACTAAATATACCTTCCTGCCCAGATATTCTTTTGGACAATCAACCTTTGCACCGTTCCCGAATCTTGTTACCCTCCTAACTAAAA